>CACHZY010000007.1 GCA_902584445.1 uncultured Bacteroidota bacterium
CTTGATACCCCTGGACATAGAGATTTTGTTGAGGATACATTTAGAACACTCACAGCAGTAGATAGTGTAATTGTTGTAATTGATGTTGCTAGAGGTGTAGAAGAACAGACGGAAAAATTAGTGGAGGTTTGCCGAATGCGTAAAATTCCAATGATTGTATTTATCAATAAACTAGATCGAGAAGGAAAAGATGCTTTTGATTTACTTGACGACTTGGAAATAAAGCTTGGCCTTAAGTTAAGTCCACTCAGTTTTCCAATTGGGATGGGATATAATTTTAAAGGGATTTATAATCTTTGGGAAAAAAACATCAAAATCTTTGAATCCTCCAATAAACAAAAAATAGCAGAGGCGATTGAATTTAATACGCTAGAAAATAATATCTTAAAAAAAACAATAGGAAATACTGCACTACTTGAATTAAAAGAGTCACTTGAATTGGTAAGTGGAGTTTACACAAAATTCAATAAAAAGGAATATTTGAGTGGAGACTTACAGCCTGTTTTTTTTGGGTCTGCTCTTAATAATTTTGGAGTACAAGAATTACTAGATTGCTTTATTGAGATTGCCCCGTTTCCTCTCCCTAAACTTGCTGACAAACGATTAGTCCATCCTGAGGAAAAAGAATTTTCCGGTTTTGTTTTTAAAATTCATGCCAATATGGACCCAAACCATCGCGACCGTTTGGCATTTATAAAAATTGTTTCAGGAGAATTCAAACGCAATACATCCTACTTTCACGTAAGGCATAAGAAAAAGCTAAAATTTTCAAGCCCTAATGCATTTTTTGCTGAAAAGAAAAAAGTAGTTGATATATCCTACCCCGGTGATATTGTTGGTCTTCATGACACAGGTAATTTTAAAATTGGAGATACATTGACATCTGGTGAAGAAATAAAATACAAAGGCATTCCTAATTTTTCACCTGAACATTTTAGGTTTATTAACAATGCCGACCCAATGAAAGCGAAGCAACTTATCAAGGGTATAAATCAATTGATGGATGAGGGGGTAGCTCAACTTTTTACGCTCAATCTAAATGGAAGAAAAGTAATTGGTACTGTAGGAATTCTTCAATTTGAAGTTATCCAATATCGCCTAGAACATGAATATGGAGCCAAGTGTACATTTGAAAACCTTAATGTATATAAGGCATGTTGGATCAGTGTTACTGATGAAGAAAATAATAATTATAAGGACTTTTTAAAAGTCAAGAAAAAGTTTTTGGCTAACGATAAAAAAGGTCAATTAATTTATTTGGCTGACTCAGCTTTTTCACTTCAAATGTCACAACAAAAATATCCAGAAATAAACTTTCATTTTACATCAGAATTCTAATTGATCTAATGGTTAACTCGGATTTGTGATTTATGCCTCACCAGTTGGACCAAAGTTTAGTGGAATAGTTGGATGTTCTTTAGAGCTTATCTCACCATGAGTCTCTTCATAACGACGAACATTGTCAGCCAGCGCACTTTGGAACCTTTTAGCATGCTCAGGGGTCAAAATAATTCTTGATCGAACTTTTGCCTTTGGATTTCCAGGCATTATAACAACAAAATCCACGACGAACTCGGATGGAGAATGATTAATAATTGCTAGATTAGAGTATATACCTTGTGAGGTAGAATCATCTAATTCTATATTTATTTTTTGTTCTTTAGAATCTTTATTATCGCTCATTATTAGAAGTTTACTTCTTCCTCTTCTCTATCAATTAATAAACTGCTATACTCATCTTTTGAGCCTACAATAATATCATCGAATTCTCTAGAACCAGTTCCTGCAGGAATCTTATGTCCAACAATGACGTTTTCCTTTAATCCTTCGAGTGCATCAATCTTACCATTTACAGCTGCCTCATTCAATACTTTAGTGGTCTCTTGGAAAGAGGCCGCAGAAATAAATGACTTTGTTTGTAAAGAAGCCCTTGTAATACCTTGTAGTTCCGGTGTAGCAGTTGCTGCTATGGCATCTCGAGCCACAACGATAGCTTTACCGTCTCGAAGTAAAAGTGAATTTTCATCTCTTAATTGACGAGCAGAAATCATTTGTCCAGGGTTTAGATTATCAGATGATCCAACTTCTTCAACAATTTTCTTCCCATATAGACTATCGTTTTCCTTAATGAAGTCAAGTTTATAAACTAATTGTCCCTCCAGGAAAATCGAATCTCCTGGATCTTGGATTTTAACCTTACGCATCATTTGGCGAACAACCACCTCAAAGTGCTTATCATTAATCTTCACACCTTGGAGTCGATAGACTTCCTGAACTTCGTTTACTAAGTATTGTTGTACAGCAGATGGGCCTTTAATCTTAAGTATATCTGTTGGAGTAATTGAGCCATCAGATAATGGCATACCAGCCTTAACAAAATCATTTTCTTGGACTAAAATCTGGTTAGATAATTTGACCAAGTATTTTTTTACATCTCCATATTTAGACTCTACAATAATTTCACGGTTACCCCTTTTAATTTTTCCAAAAGAAACTACTCCATCAATCTCGGATACTACAGCAGGGTTTGAAGGGTTTCTAGCTTCGAATAGTTCTGTAACTCGAGGAAGACCTCCAGTTATATCTCCTGACTTAGCAGATTTTCTTGGTATTTTAACCAAGGTTTTTCCTTCTTTTATGGTTTCACCATCATTAACAATTAAATGAGCCCCTACTGGGAGGTTGTAAGACCTTAGGGTATTACCTTTTGCATCATTAATGTGTAGAGTTGGAATTAATTTTTTATTTCTCGATTCAGAAATAACCTTTTCTTGAAAACCTGTTTGTTCATCAATTTCAACTTGATATGTAACTCCTTGGTCAATATTTTCAAAGCTAATTTTTCCCGTAAATTCAGATACAATCACACCGTTAAATGGATCCCACTGACAAATAACATCTCCCTTCTTAATCTTTGAACTGTTTTTGACGAAAATTGAGGATCCATAAGGAATATTTTGCGTGTTTAAAACATTTTTGGTATTGGAATCTACCAGTTTCAATTCAGCTGTTCTGGAAATAACTATACTAGCTGTATTTCCCTCTGAGTCTTGTCCTTTGACTGTTTTTAAATCCTCAATTTCAGCAACCCCATCAAATCTAGCTACTAATCGGTTTTCCTCGGAAATATTACCTGCAACCCCACCCACATGGAAGGTCCTCAATGTCAACTGGGTTCCTGGCTCCCCGATAGACTGAGCAGCAACTACACCAACGGCCTCTCCTTTCTGAACCATTTTTCCAGTTGATAGATTCCTTCCATAACACATAACACAAATTCCTTTTTGAGCCTCGCATGTAAGAGGTGATCTAACTTGTACACTATTTATTGATGCCTTTTCTATTTTTTTAATGCTCTCCTCTGTAAATTGAACGCCAGCTTCGACTAATACTTCATCCGTTCTTGGATCAACAACAGTATTTAGAGAAACTCTTCCGAGTATTCGTTCTCCTAGAGTTTCTACAACCTCTTCATTTTTCTTTAAAGGCTTAACCTCTATTCCTCTTAAAGTACCGCAGTCTTCCTCATTTACAATAACATCTTGAGAAACGTCAACCAACCTTCGGGTCAAGTAACCTGCATCAGCAGTTTTTAGAGCAGTATCAGCCAATCCTTTTCGCGCTCCATGGGTGGATATAAAATATTCCAAAATGGAGAGCCCTTCTTTGAAATTAGATAGGATTGGATTCTCAATAATCTCGCCACCTCCAACATTGGATTTTTTTGGCTTTGCCATCAAACCTCTCATTCCTGTTAGCTGACGAATTTGCTCTTTAGATCCCCTTGCTCCAGAATCCAACATCATAAATACTGAGTTAAACCCTTGTTGATCCTCGCTAATTCGCTTCATTGCCATTTCTGTGAGTTTAGCATTTGTAGAAGTCCAAACATCTATAACCTGATTATAACGTTCATTATTAGTAATTAATCCCATATTATAATTACCAGTAATTCCCTCAACCTGACTATTTGCGTCTCCAATCATTTCAATTTTTTCAGAGGGAATGATTATGTCACCCAAACTAAATGATAGGCCTCCTCTGAAAGCAAATTTATAACCCATATCCTTTATTTCATCAAGGAAAGTAGCAGTCTCTGGAACACTCGTCAACTTTAAGATTTGACCAATAATCTCTCTTAAATTCTTTTTAGTCAAAACTTCATTAAAGTAACCTGCATTTTCAGGGACTACCTCATTAAAAAGCACACGCCCGACAGTAGAATCAATTATTCTATAAGCCAATTCTCCATCCTCATTGAAGTCTTTAGCTCTAATTTTAATCATAGCATTTAGATCTACTCTTTTTTCATTGTATGCTATATGGACCTCTTCAACAGAATAAAAAGTCAAACCTTCTCCTTTTAGAGTATGCTCAGGTGACGATTTTCTTGCTTTAGTCATATAATATAGGCCTAGTACCATGTCCTGCGACGGAACAGTAATTGGTGATCCATTGGCAGGGTTTAGAATATTATGAGAAGCCAACATTAATAGCTGAGATTCTAGTATTGCCTCAGGCCCAAGCGGCAAGTGGACTGCCATCTGGTCACCATCGAAGTCAGCATTAAATGCAGTACAAACTAATGGATGCAATTGAATAGCTTTTCCTTCAATGAGCTTAGGTTGAAAAGCTTGAATACCTAATCTATGAAGAGTGGGAGCACGATTTAATAGAACGGGATGACCTTTTAAAACATTTTCTAGAATATCCCAAACTACTGGTTCTTTTCGGTCGATGATTTTTTTAGCGGATTTAACTGTTTTAACGATACCTCTTTCGATTAGTTTTCGAATTATAAATGGCTTGTAGAGTTCAGCCGCCATACCTTTAGGTAAACCACATTCAAAAAGTTTCAATTCAGGTCCAACAACAATTACCGACCGGGCTGAATAGTCTACCCTTTTACCAAGTAAATTTTGACGGAAACGACCTTGTTTTCCCTTTAAGGAATCAGATAGAGATTTTAGTGGTCGATTAGAATCTGTTTTAACAGCAGAAGATTTTCTAGTATTGTCAAAAAGCGAATCAACTGACTCCTGAAGCATCCGTTTTTCATTTCTCAAAATAACCTCTGGTGCCTTAATTTCGACAAGTCTTTTTAGACGATTATTTCTAATTATAACTCTTCTGTAAAGGTCATTTAAATCAGAAGTTGCGAAGCGCCCTCCATCTAATGGTACTAATGGTCTTAATTCTGGTGGAATAACAGGAATCACCTTTAGGATCATCCATTCTGGTAAATTTTCTCTATTTTCATTAGCTTCTTTTAAAGCCTCAACTACTTGTAATCTTTTTAACGCTTCAGTTTTCCTTTGTTTTGAAGTTTCGTTGTTAGCTTTATTTCTCAATTCAAAAGATAAAGCTTCTAAATCAATTCTGGAAAGCAACTCAATCAAACACTCAGCTCCCATCTTAGCAATAAATTTTTCAGGATCACTGTCCTCAAGAAACTGATTTTCAATTGGCAGCTGCTCCATTATATTTAAATATTCTTCCTCAGTCAAAAAATCCATCTTTTGTATAGGATCTCCTTCAGAATTTTTGGTGTTTCCAGGCTGAATAACAACATAACGCTCATAATAAATTATCATATCTAACTTTTTGGAAGGTAATCCAAGTAAGTATCCAATCTTGTTAGGTAATGATCTAAAGTACCATATGTGAGCAACAGGAACAACCAAATTTATATGTCCTACTCTATCACGTCTTACTTTCTTTTCAGTTACTTCTACACCACAACGATCACAAACAATACCTTTGTAACGAATACGCTTGTATTTTCCACATGCACATTCAAAATCTTTTACAGGACCGAAAATTCGTTCACAAAACAAACCATCACGTTCAGGCTTATGAGTTCTATAATTAATGGTTTCAGGTTTTAATACCTCTCCTCTGGAATTACCAAGGATAACCTCCGGAGATGATAAACCAATAGTAATTTTATTGAATTTCTTTTGGGTAATAATTTCATTGTTTCTAGGCATAACTCAATAATAATTTTTAATTATTCTTCTAATCTAATATCCAATCCTAATCCTTTCAATTCGTGCATTAAAACATTGAAAGATTCGGGTAATCCAGGTTCTGGAAGAGTTTCTCCCTTAACAATGGATTCGTATGTTTTTGCTCTACCGATAACATCGTCAGACTTGACAGTCAGTATTTCCTGAAGTGTACTAGAAGCTCCATAAGCTTCCAATGCCCAGACTTCCATTTCACCAAATCGCTGGCCACCAAATTGAGCTTTTCCACCTAATGGTTGCTGAGTAATCAATGAATAAGGACCAATTGATCTAGAGTGCATTTTATCGTCTACCATATGACCTAATTTCAACATATAAATAACCCCAACAGTAGCTGCCTGATCAAAGCGTTCTCCTGTACCTCCGTCATAGAGATGTGTGTGACCGTAAAGTGGAACATTAGCTTTTTCTGTTAACTCATTTATTTGATCTATAGTTGCACCATCAAAAATTGGAGTAGCATATTTTTCCCCTAAATTAAGTCCTGCCCATCCCAAAACAGTTTCATATATTTGACCAATATTCATGCGTGATGGAACTCCTAGGGGATTTAATACAATATCAACAGGTGTACCATCTTCAAGAAATGGCATTTCTTCCTCTCGAACGATTCGGGCAACAATACCTTTATTTCCATGGCGTCCAGCCATTTTATCACCTACTTTGAGCTTTCTTTTTTTGGCAACATATACCTTAGCTAATTTTTTGATTCCTGCAGGAAGCTCATCACCAACACTAATAGTGAATTTCTCTCTTCTAAGAGATCCTTGCAAATCATTTTCTTTTATTTTATAATTATGAATCAGGTCAGCAATTAATTTATTAACCTCTGATGATGTAGTCCAAACTCCCTTTGTAAGATGAGTGTAATCATCAACCTTGGAAAGCATTTTAAGGGTATATTTCTTTCCCTTGGGAAGTACTTCCTCTCCTAAATCATTTTGAACTCCTTGACAGGTTTTACCATTAACAATATTGAAAAGTTTTTCAATCAATAAGTTTTTAAGGTCTTCAAACTTACCTTCAAACTTCTCCTCTAATAACTCGAGTTCTTGCTTATCTTGATTTCTTTTTCTTTTATCCTTAACTGATCTTGTAAACAATTTTTTATCAATCACTACACCCCTTAATGATGGTGGTGCTTTTAGAGAGGCATCTTTAACATCCCCGGCTTTATCACCAAAAATAGCACGAAGTAACTTTTCCTCAGGTGAAGGGTCAGATTCTCCTTTTGGAGTTATTTTTCCAATCAATATATCTCCAGACTCTACTTCAGCACCAATACGAATCATCCCATTTTCATCCAAATCTTTTGTAGCTTCCTCACTTATGTTTGGAATATCATCAGTCAATTCTTCAGTGCCTAATTTGGTATCCCTGACATCTATCGAATATTCGTCAATATGAATAGATGTAAATATATCTTGCCTCACTACCCTTTCAGAAATCACAATAGCGTCCTCAAAATTGTATCCTTTCCAGGGCATGAATGCTACTTTCAAATTTCTTCCAAGAGCAAGTTCACCAGTTTGAGTTGCATATCCTTCAGAAAGCACCTGTCCCTTTTTTACTCGATCTCCTTTTCTTACAATAGGTTTAAGGTTAATACAAGTCCCTTGATTAGTTTTTCTAAATTTAATTAAGTTGTAAGTTTTAGAGTCTCCATCAAAACTAACAAGTCGTTCATCATCAGTCATATCGTATTTGATACTAATTTTATTAGCATCAACGTACTCGACGAGTCCATTACCTTCTGCATTTATTAAAACCCTAGAGTCAGATGCAACTTGGCGCTCTAATCCAGTTCCAACTATTGGTGATTCTGGTCGTAATAAAGGAACGGCTTGACGCATCATATTTGATCCCATAAGTGCTCTATTAGCATCATCATGTTCTAGAAAAGGAATTAAGGAAGCTGAAATTGAAGCAATTTGGTTAGGTGCTACGTCCGTGTAATTAATTTGATCAGGTGTAACTACTGGAAAATCTGCCTGATCTCTCGCAATTACTTTTTCTGTAGTAATTTTTCCTGATTTATCGTAAGGAATATTAGCCTGAGCTATTAAATTATTTTCCTCTTCCTCGGCACTCAAATAAATTGTGTTAACAAGGTCAATTTTTCCTTCCTCAACTTTACGATAAGGGGTTTCAATAAATCCAAGATTATTTACCTTTGCATAGACGCCTAAGGACGAAATTAAACCTATATTTGGCCCCTCAGGGGTTTCAATTGGACAAAGTCTTCCATAGTGAGTGTAGTGAACATCTCTTACTTCAAAACCTGCTCTTTCTCTTGAGAGACCTCCAGGCCCGAGAGCTGACAATCTTCTTTTGTGAGTAATTTCAGCTAATGGATTCGTCTGATCCATGAACTGTGAAAGCTGATTAGTTCCAAAAAAAGTATTTATGACAGAAGATAAAGTTTTGGCATTAATCAAGTCAATAGGTGTAAAAACCTCATTATCTCTTACATTCATTCTCTCTCTGATGGTTCTTGCCATTCTAGCTAAACCAACACCAAACTGAGAAGATAATTGCTCACCTACAGTTCTCACCCTTCTGTTGGAGAGGTGGTCAATGTCATCTATTTCAGCTTTTGAGTTGATTAGTTCAATTAGATATTTGATTATAGTTATAATATCTATTTTGGTCAAAACTTGTTTATCCATCTCAACCTCAAGGTTAAGCTTCTTATTCATTCTATATCTACCAACCTCGCCAAGATTGTAACGTTGATCTGAAAAGAAAAGTTTATCGATTATTCCTCTAGCTGTATCTTCATCTGGTGGCTCTGCATTCCTCAATTGACGATAAATGTGTTCTACAGCTTCTTTTTCGGAATTAGTAGGATCTTTTTGTAGGGTGTTGTGAATAATAGCGTAGTCAGCCATATGTGCATCCTCCTTGTGAAGTAAAATCGTTTTGGTATCAGCCTCAAGAATCATCTCAATATGCTCTTTTTCAAGAATAGTATCTCGGTCTATGATAATCTCATTTCGCTCAATAGAAATGACCTCTCCAGTATCTTCATCTACAAAATCTTCATGCCAGGTTTTTAGAACCCTTGCAGCAAGTTTTCGGCCCATAACTTTTTTCAAACCGGTTTTGGAGACCTTAACCTCCTCCGCTAAATCAAATATTTCCAAAATTTCCTTATCACTTTCATAACCAATAGCACGAAACAACGTTGTAACAGGTAATTTTTTCTTACGGTCAATATAAGCATACATGACACTATTAATATCAGTGGCAAACTCAATCCAAGAACCTTTAAATGGAATAACTCTTGCCGAATAGAGTTTAGTTCCGTTAGCATGAAATGACTGCCCAAAAAATACACCGGGAGATCGATGTAATTGAGAAACTACAATTCGCTCTGCACCGTTTATAACAAAAGTGCCGCTTGGAGTCATGTATGGTATTGTTCCTAGAAATACATCCTGAACAATAGTTTCAAAATCTTCATGCTCAGGATCAGTACAAAAGAGCTTTAATCTGGCTTTCAATGGAACAGAATAAGTTAATCCTCTTTCAATACATTCTTGGATCGAATACCGAGGAGGATCAATAAAATAATCGAGAAACTCCAAAACAAATTGATTTCGAGTATCTGTGATTGGAAAGTTTTCTTTAAAAGTATTAAATAGTCCTTCTTCTATTCTCTCGTCAGACTTAGTTTCCAACTGGAAAAAGTCCTGAAAAGATTTGATTTGAATGTCTAAAAAATCAGGATAATTTGGCGAATCTGTTGCAACAGCAAAATCGACTCTAGTTGATGATGTATTTGGCATTTACGTTAATTTATCAGTATCAAAATAAGGTTCTAATTAGTTGGGGCAAATAAAACATAAAAAAAGTATGGCTAAAGAAAGGATATTTCTAAAGCCTTACCTAGGTGTTTGGTAGAAAAACTATTTCAGTTCTACCTCAGCTCCTGCTTCCTCAAGAGACTTTTTAAGTCCTTCAGCTTCATCTTTGGAGACTGACTCCTTGATGTTACTCGGAGCATTATCAACTAATTCCTTTGCTTCCTTGAGACCAAGCCCAGTTAATTCTTTTACTAATTTTACTACTGCAAGTTTAGAACCTCCAGCAGCAGTAAGCACAACATCAAATTCTGATTTTTCTTCCGTTACAGCATCACCACCACCAGCTGTGGCACCTCCAGCAACTGCTACTGCTGCTGAAGCAGGTTCAATGCCGTATTCATCTTTTAAGATATCAGCTAAATCATTGACTTCTTTTACCGTCAAGTTAACCAGTTGTTCTGCGAATTCTTTTAAATCTGCCATTTTTATTAATTTGAATTTCTAATTATAGTTTATATGTTTTTGAGTGTATTTAATTTTATACATTACCGCTCAGATAATGTCTTTAGGATTCCCGAAATATTTGATACTCCTGATTGAAGTGCCAAAATAACATTTTTAGATGGTGATTGAAGAATGGTAATTACCTCTCCTATTAACTCGTCTTTTGACTTAATAGATTCCAAAAAATCAATTTGATCATCGCCAATATAAATGGATTCCTCAATATATGCTCCCTTCAATAAGGGTTTATCAGATTTCTTTCGAAAATCTTTAATTAATTTAGCTGGAGAATTACCAGCTTCAGAAAACATCAATGAGGTATTACCTTTTAGTACTGATTGTAATTCCCCAAAATCTTTTTCAGACGCATCCATGGCTTTAGCCAAAAGAGTATTCTTCACAACAGATAATTTGATGTTTGCGTTAAAACATGCGCGACGGAGGGCAGTAGTTTGTACTGCGTCCAATCCAGCAATGTCTGTAAGATAAAGATTTTTGACCGATGATATTTCAGTTGTTAAATCTTCAATTTCCTGTATTTTTTCCTGTTTCGTCATTACCTTATTTTATAGGCTTAAGCGATTTTTGTTTCAATACTAATACTGGGACTCATCGTACTGGACATAAAAATACTTTTTATGTAAGTTCCTTTTATCGAGGAGGGTTTCATCTTTTGGATTGTTTTCAACAATTCACTTGCATTATCTTCGATTTTTTTTGCTTCAAATGACGCCTTACCAATTGAGGCGTGAATGATTCCAGTTTTGTCAACCTTAAAGTCTATTTTACCACCTTTTACATCAGATACTGCTTTTTTAATATCCATTGTAACTGTTCCAGTTTTAGGATTGGGCATTAAGCCTCTTGGTCCTAGTACTCTTCCTAAAGGCCCTAATTTTCCCATCACACTTGGCATAGTAACAATAACATCAACATCTGTCCACCCTTCTTTAATCTTTTGAAGATATTCATCAAGTCCAATAAAATCAGCACCTGCTTCTTTCGCCTCAGTTTCTTTATCAGGTGTTACCAATGCAAGTACACGAAGTACCTTTCCTGTTCCATGAGGCAAAGTAACAACACCTCTGATCATTTGGTTGGCTTTCTTTGGATCAACACCTAAACGGATTGCCAAATCAACTGAGGAATCAAAATTTGTTGAAGAAATCTCTCTAACCAAACTAGAAGCATCTGAAAGTGAATATACAGAATTAGAATCTACTTTTTCCCTAGCTACTTTTTGTTTTTTTGATAATCTTGCCATATCTAAAATTTAGGATTTAGTGGGAAATTTTCCATTTACAGTGAAACCCATAGAGCGTGCTGTACCAGCAACCATTTTCATCGCAGATTCAACACTAAATGCATTTAAATCCTGCATTTTGTCCTCAGCAATTAACCTAACTTGATCCCAAGTAACCGAAGCCACTTTTGTTCTGTTAGGTTCACCTGATCCTTTTTTGGTTTTGGCTGCCTCCAAAAGTTGAACGGCCGCTGGAGGTGTTTTAATTACAAATTCAAATGACTTGTCTTTGTAGACAGAAATCACGACTGGTAATACTTTACCTGGTTTATCTTGGGTTCGCGCGTTAAATTGCTTACAAAACTCCATGATATTAACTCCTGCGGCACCTAGTGCGGGTCCAACCGGTGGCGAAGGATTCGCTGCTCCTCCCCGAACTTGAAGTTTAAGAACTTTATCTATTTCTTTTGCCATTATTAATCTAAACTTTAACGTTTATAGAAGTTTCAATTGGAAGCTAAAACTTCTTATATGGGTAACATTTATAATTTTTCTACTTGCATGTAACTTAATTCTAAGGGGGTCTTGCGACCAAATATTTTTACCATGACCTCTAATTTTCGCTTTTCTTCATTTACTTTTTCAATGGTTCCATTAAATCCATTGAAAGGTCCGTCAATTACTTTTACATTTTCACCAGTAGCAAAAGGAATTGCAATATGATCAGTGGACATAGTTAATTCATCAACTTTTCCAAGCATTCTATTTACTTCTGCAGTTCTCAATGGGATCGGTTCACCTCCTTTAGTTTCACCTAAAAAACCTATTACATTGGTAACAGATTTGATTATATGCGGAATTTCTCCAGTTAAATTAGCTTTTATCATTATATATCCAGGAAAATAAACTTTCTCTTTGTTAATTTTTTTCCCATTTCTGATCTGAACAACTTTTTCCATGGGGACTAAAATATCTTCAACTTGGTCAGCATATCCCAATCGGGAGATCTCACCCATTATGTAGTCTTTAATCTTCCCCTCTTGGCCACTTACCGCTCTAATAACATACCAGTTTTTTGATGCAACCTCTGCCATGATTATCCGTTAATCAATTGAAAATAAAATCCTACAACTTCTGAAAGTACTGAATCTGCTCCCCATATTACAATTGAAAAGATTACTGAAAAAAGCATAACTATGATAACAAGTCGCTGCAGCTCCTGGCGAGGTGTCCATGAAACATTATTCTTAAGTTCCTCAATCGAATCTTTAATATAGCTTATAAAAGCAGACATTTCTTTTACTATTGTTTGCACGGGTTGAGAGGCTCGAACTCCCGACACCTGGTTTTGGAGACCAGTGCTCTACCAACTGAGCTAAACCCGTTTTTATTCGACACAAAAGGTATCTACCACTGGTAGACACCTTTAAGCGTCATCTTAAAAACTTTTTTAATCTAAAATCTCAGTTACTTGACCAGCTCCAACAGTTCTACCTCCTTCACGAATTGCAAATCTGAGACCATCATTTAATGCAATAGGTTGAATCAAATCTACTGTGATAGTTAGATTGTCTCCTGGCATTACCATTTCAACTCCATCAGGTAGAACTATATTACCTGTTACGTCAGTAGTTCTAACATAGAACTGAGGACGATAATTATTATGAAATGGAGTATGACGACCTCCTTCTTCTTTTTTCAAAATATATACCTCCGCTTTAAATTTTGCATGAGGTGTGACTGAACCAGGCTTGCATATTACCATACCTCTTTTGATATCAGTTTTTTCAATACCTCTGAGGAGAATACCTACATTATCTCCTGCTTCACCCCGGTCAAGAATCTTTCGGAACATTTCAACTCCAGTAACTGTTGAGTCGAGTTTTTCAGCTCCCATTCCAATAATATCAATTGCATCACCTGTATTTGCAACACCAGTCTCAATTCGACCTGTAGCAACTGTACCTCGACCAGTGATTGAGAATACATCTTCAACAGGCATTAAAAAATCTTTATCAACATCCCTTTGAGGTAATTCAATCCAAGAGTCAACTTCTTCCATTAATTTGAGTACGGTATCAACCCATTTTTGTTCTCCGTTAAGAGCCCCAAGAGCTGAACCAAGAATTACCGGGGAGTTATCTCCGTCGTAATCGTAAAAAGAAAGCAACTCTCTTACTTCCATTTCAACTAATTCTAGTAATTCTTCATCATCAACCATATCAGCCTTATTGAGAAAAACAACTATTCGAGGAATTCCGACTTGACGACCTAACAAAATGTGTTCACGAGTTTGAGGCATGGGACCGTCTGTCGCTGCTACTACGAGAATAGCACCATCCATCTGAGCAGCACCAGTTACCATATTCTTTACATAATCAGCGTGACCAGGACAATCAACGTGAGCATAATGTCTGTTAGTAGTTTGGTATTCAACGTGTGATGTATTGATAGTTATACCACGCTCTTTTTCTTCTGGAGCATTATCGATTTGATCAAAGCTTTTTGCTTCTGACATTCCAGCATCGGCAAGCACCTTTGTTATTGCAGCAGTTAGCGTAGTTTTACCGTGATCTACGTGGCCAATTGTTCCAATATTCAAATGGGGTTTCGACCGATCAAAAGTTTCTTTAGCCATAATTTAAATGTATCTTTATTGATTAAGAGGCTGCAAATTTAAAAATTTTTTATTATTAACATCCTTATTTTCAAACATTTTTACCTAATTTTTGAAAATTAATTTAAACTTTTTTTAAATATAAATTTAATGCTTTAAAAAAAGTATTTTTAATACCAGCACTTATTCCATTTATACGTTGGCATTTAATTAACATTGCTCCAAATTAAAGCTCAAAAAATCCTAGTTTTTAAAAATTAATTGAACTAAAAGTGAAATTTGATAATAAAACTATTAAAAGCTTTTATTGATAAATCATCATACTCACATATTTTGTATTTTTATGACCGATAAATTATATTAATATGGCTTTTGATATTGAGATGATTAAAGCAAACTACTCTTTACTAAAAGAGCGTGTGAGACTTGCAAAAAAATTATTGGGAAGACCGCTTACTTCTAGTGAAAAAATTCTTTACGCGCATCTTTGGGATAATCTCCCTGCAAATGCCTTCAAACGAGGTTCAGATTACGTAAATTTTGCCCCTGATAGGATTGCTTGTCAAGATGCCACTGCCCAAATGGCTTTGCTTCAATTCATGCAAGCGGGAAAAACAAGTGTAGCTGTACCTACCACAGTTCACTGCGACCACCTAATACAAGCCAAAGATGGCGCAAATATAGATTTAAAATCTGCCAACAATAGTAGTGCAGAAGTTTTTAACTTTTTAGAATCAGTATCTAATAAATATGGAATTGGCTTCTGGAAACCTGGTGCCGGGATTATTCACCAGGTTGTTTTAGAAAACTACGCATTTCCGGGGGGTATGATGATTGGAACAGACTCACATACAGTTAACGCTGGTGGTTTGGGAATGGTTGCCATTGGAGTTGGTGGTGCAGATGCCGTTGATGTGATGGCAGGAATGCCTTGGGAATTAAAATTCCCTAAGCTAATTGGAGTAAAACTTACTGGAAAACTAAACGGTTGGACAGCTCCAAAAGATGTGATTTTAAAAGTTGCCGGAATACTTACAGTAAAAGGTGGAACAGGTGCTATTATAGAGTATTTTGGTCCTGGAGCAGAATCCATGTCATGTACCGGAAAGGGAACCATATGCAATATGGGAGCAGAGGTTGGAGCTACTACCTCAACATTTGGATATGACTCGTCAATGGAAAGGTATCTTAGAGCAACCGGTAGAGATGATGTTGCTAATGCGGCCAATGAAGTAAAAGAAGATCTAACTGCTGATGCAGAAGTTTATAATGACCCCAGTAAATATTTTGATCAATTAATTGAAATAAATTTAGATGAATTAATGCCTCATATAAATGGTCCTTTCACACCAGACTTAGCAACTCCTATTGGTGAGATGAGCTCTAAAGCAAAAGAAGGTGACTGGCCGATAAAAGTAGAGTGGGGATTGATTGGCTCTTGTACAAATTCTTCATATGAAGATCTTTCGAGGGCGGCTAGTATTGCTAAACAAGCAGTGGATAAGAAACTGATTACTAAAGCCGAGTTTGGAATCAATCCAGGTTCGGAACAGGTAAGATATACTGCAGAAAGAGATGGTTTACTAGAAATATTTGAAGACCTAGATGCCAAGATTTTCACCAATGCCTGTGGTCCATGTATTGGTCAGTGGGCACGCGAGGGGGCTGACAAACAGGAAAAAAACTCCATCATTCACTCATTTAATAGAAATTTTTCTAAACGTGCAGATGGCAATCCAAATACTCATGCATTTGTTGCATCACCAGAAATGGTTGCTGCAGTTGCTATCTCTGGTCGTTTAGATTTTAATCCAATCACTGACGCTCTAATTAATGAAGATGGAGAAGAAGTCAAACTTGATGCCCCTAGTGGTTTGGAACTTCCGCCAAAAGGTTTTGATGTCAAAGACAATGGATATTTAGCACCAGAAACTGATGGATCATCTGTAAATGTGGTTGTAAAAAAAGACTCAGAACGCTTGGAGCTTTTAACCCCATTTGAGCCTTGGGATGGAAAAAATTTAAAAAATGTAAGGCTATTAATTAAAGCTTTTGGGAAATGTACCACGGACCACATTTCTATGGCAGGTCCATGGCTGCGTTTCAGAGGGCATTTAGATAATATATCTAACAACTGTTTCATCGGAGCTGTAAATGCTTTTAATCAAAAAACCAATTTGGTTAGGAATCAATTATCAGGTGAATATGGTGGAGTACCCGATGTACAAAGAGCATACAAAGCTGCTGGAATACCAACGATAGTTGTTGGAGATCACAATTATGGTGAAGGCTCATCAAGAGAACACGCCGCAATGGAACCACGTCACCTTGGAGTAAAAGTTGTTTTAGTCAAATCCTTTGCAAGAATTCATGAAACCAACCTCAAGAAGCAAGGAATGCTGGGCATTACATTTGATAATGAAGATGACTACGATTTGATTAAAGAGGATGACGTATTTAACTTTATTGATCTAGAAAAATTTTCACCTGGTAAACCATTAAAAATTGAAGTAGTTCATTCAAGTGGTTCAACTAACACTATTAATGCCAATCACACCTATAACCAACAACAAATTAAATGGTATAAAGAAGGATCAGCCTTAAATTTAATTAAGAAAGAAAACGCTCTAGGATAAGAGTCTTACGTATAAATAAATTTAAATAGTATAAAATGCTGAAAATCAATTGTTTTATTAATATAAATTTTGTTTATTAGTAGCAATTACAAAAATATATTAACCATTTAGAAAAAATAAATTATGAAAAAGATATCCTTATTATTGATTGTCTTAACAGTTATTTCATGTAGTAAAAGTTCAAATGACGATAACTCAGCGGAGATTACGGATCCAAGGATGGCTTCATCAGCTATTACAAACATATACGCAACTGGAAAAGTCTCAGAGCAAACTGCAGAACAGGCCAAAAAAACAATTTTTGGTAAATGGAATTTAGGTTCATCAAGTAATAGCTCAAGATATGCCAGAGAAGTTACTGATTGCACATTTAACTCTGTTGAGTTTACAGAGAATGATTACAATCTTAATATAAATGCTCCTGGCATGATAGAGACTGGTGGAATTGCAGTTATTTATGGTAACTATGAAATAGTTGAAGAGGGTGAAAAAGTAACCAAAGTAATTCTTAAAACCAATACTGCAGCAGGTGAACAAAATATTGCCGAGGTCACTAACATTGAAGTTATTGAAACAAATGGACAATTAGATATCAGCTTTAAATTTGATTTTATTGTTAATCTTGAAAGCATTGGTGTCCCTTGTAACGATAATATGGATAAAGATTATTCTGCAGACAAAGAACCTGCAGTTGAGGGAACATTAACTGCTGATACAAGTTCCAATCATTATAAAATAATAGGCACTTGGAACTTGACAGATTATTCGGATACTACAGGTGAAACATTTGACACTTATTTTGATGGTAGTGAGTGTTACTATGAAGATGTGGATCCAAGTGTTACAATACCTGATGGAGCGACTGCTGAAGAAGTTAATTCCCTTCCATTTATAGAAGTATTAGATCCAGATTGTACTCCTGCTGCTTCAGCTAAATTAGTTATTTCAACTTTTGGAACATATATATACATGGCTTTAGCTGAAGACGAAAGTTTAACCGAAGTAGTCATGGGCAACTGGGAATGGGGAAATGAAGAGCAAACATTATTTAGTGTTACCGGTGGCCCTGGGGACGCACTTAATCAAACTGCAACAGTCAATACTATAACAGATACTCAAATTTCATTCACTTTTGCTGGTGTTACTTATGAGGATGAATCACCCAGGGATGAGACCTATTCATTTGTTAAAGCAGAATAATATTATTGGTTAAAAATAAATTTATATCGAAATTTTAAAATTGTAGTCAAAGTTTTTTTTAGTGAAAAGTCGTTTAATATTTTTTGAATTTCCAGTAGGTGTTAAATCCATATGTATAGATGGTAAAAAATATACACGCGATGAATTTGAAAAAGCAAAAAAACTAGAATTAAGACGCGGTAAAAAAGGACGTTTTTTGCCCATAGATAGTTAATGTTAATTATTACAAACAGAAGGGGTTAGTGTTTACTTAACCCCTTTTTTTATTGATTAACTTAATGAGCTGAAAAAAAAAATTAATAATGTATATTTGAATATGAAAAGAAGAGATGCCGTTTATACTATTACCCTTAGCATAACTGGAGTTGCCTCACTAACTCATTGTACCTCGTCTCCTTCAAAAAAGTCAAAGATTGATTACAAAGACAAAGAATTAATCAATTCAATTTCTAAAGCTATTTTACCCCTAAAAAGTGAATCCTTCAAAACTCCTGAGTCAAGAATTGAATTTATTTTAAACCAAGTTGAAGGGGGATTAACTGGAAAAGAGATTGAAAAATATAAATCTGGTTTGTTAAACTTAAAAAATCAAATAACCACCTCTAATCCTGCTGGATTTGATTTTTTGAATTTTAAAATTAAAAATCAAATCTTACTAAGTGCACTCGATTCTGAAAACGATATTGGTTTTTTTATGCGAAAAACTCGTCAATGGTCTCTTAGACACTTTATGACTTCTGAAGAATTTATGACCAAATATCTGAAATACGAATTCATCCCAGGTCGACACTTAGGGTGTGTACCTATTTAAAATAAGAAAATGGTTAAGCAAAATCAATTCGACTCTATTGTAATTGGAGCAGGAATGTCCGGTGGATGGGCAGCAAAAGAATTTTGTGAACAAGGATTTAATACGCTTCTAATTGAACGCGGTAGAAATGTAGTGCATTTAAAAGATTACCCTACTACAAATATGTTGCCTTGGGAATTTAAACATCGCGGTAGTGTTCCGGCTAATATTAGAGAAGAAAATCCCATTGCACATAGTTGCTATGCATTTAGGGAAGATGCGATACATTTTTTCACAAAAGATGCTGAACATCCCTATATTCAGACCAAACCCTTTCAATGGATTCGTGGTTATCAAGTTGGTGGAAAGTCAATTATGTGGGCAAGACAAGTTCAGCGTTGGAGTAACTTAGATTTTGAGGGGCCTGCCCGAGATGGCTTTGCTGTAGATTGGCCAATACGCTATATTGATCTAGCTCCTTGGTATACATATGTAGAAAAATTTGTTGGAGTAAGTGGTAATAAAGATGGATTAGAAATACTTCCTGATGGAGATTTTCTTCGGCCTTTTGGAAATAACTGCGTGGAGGATTATTTCAGTGAAGAGATGAAAAAACACTACAAAAATAGGCATGTCATTTATGGTAGATGTGCTCACCTGACCGAAAGTAAGCCTATTTATATTAAGCAAGGAAGAGGATTATGTGCGAGCCGAAATGTATGTCAAAGAGGTTGTCCTTTTGGGGGATATTTCAATGCTAATTCTACCTTGATTCCTTGGGCTATGAAAACAGGTAATTTAACATTAAAATCCGATAGTGTAGTTCACTCTATTATCTACGATGAGAAAAAGAAAAAAGCAATCGGCGTTAGGGTTATTGATGCTCATACAAAGGCCTCTGTTGAATATTTTGCTAAAGTAATTTTTCTGAATGCCTCTACTCTAAATTCGAATTTAATACTATTAAATTCAACTTCAAATCGGTTTCCAAATGGGTTAGGTAACGATAGTGGATTATTAGGTAAATATATCGCATTCCATAACTATAGGGGCAGAATAAGAGCAACTCATGAAGGCCATAAAAATAGTCGCGTAGATGGTCGCAAACCGACTTCAGCATATCTACCTAGATTTAGGAATGTTTACAGACAGGAAACTAATTTCCTTAGAGGATATGCCGCTGGTTTTGGTGCTCGAAAAAATATGATCTATGATACTTCAGGATTAGGAGACGACTTATTTAATAATTTAAAAAATACAAAGCAGAGTGATGTTTGGAGCGTTAGATCTCACATGATGGGTGAAACAATTCCCAAGGAGAGTAATCAGGTGACACTTGATCAAAAGCTAGTTGATCCATGGGGAATTCCTCAACTTAAGGTAGATGTAGATTATGATGACAATGACGAAAAGATGCTTAAAGATTTTTTTGATGAGTTTTCAGAAATGTATACTAAAGCGGGATTTAAAAATATTAAAACCGAAGACAACAAACGCATACCAGGAAATGATATTCACGAGATGGGGGGTGTTCGAATGGGGTATGATTTAAAAACTTCCCTTCTTAATAAATGGAATCAGTTGCATCTCTGCCAAAATGTTTTTGTTACAGATGGAGCATGTATGACATCTACCTCTACGCAAAATCCCTCCCTCACTTATATGGCGATGACTGCTCGAGCAGCCAACCATGCAATTAAAGAAATGAAAAAAGGAAATATTTAGTTAAACAAAAGGTGGTCTAGAAATAAAAAAATATTTTCAATACTGTTTAAGTATTCTTCTAAGAACTGGTTCGTAAGCGTCAGCATAACGAGTCATTCCCAGATCACTTGGATGCGAACCATCTGTTGCTGCCTCTCCATCCTGACCCAGTAAATTATCTCCATCTAAATAAAATATATTTTTTACACCTAGCCTTTCTAATTCATTGAAAGCTTTTTTCAAAGCAATTCTATTTTTTTGATGACGTTTTTTTCTTGCTGGAAAAAAACGAGTACTTGTAAAACTCCTGTCCTCAACCAATAAAATTGGTGTTTTATCATGTGTTTCTCTTATTTTTTTTACAAGAGGAATAGTTCGCTGAGAAACTGTTGATTCATTCATATTTGGTAAGCAATCAATTACAAAGACACAAGGATCAAGTTCTGCCAGGAGCGATCCAACCTCAATCTCCATACGACCATTACCAGCAAATCCAAGATTAATAATTGGTCTTCTTAGTCTTCTACCAAGAATTGACGGAAATGCCATTCCTGGTCTGGAGGCACAAGCACCGTGCATTATTGAGGTTCCATAAAAAACAATTGGTCTCTCGCTTCGTGGAGGTAATGCCTCAAAAGCTTCACCTTTCACCACCCCTATTTCTAGAGATTCAATACCGTTTCTAAGTGGTAAATAAAGAGTATATCTTCTAGATCCTGGAGCTAAGTCTTTAGCTATGGTCGTATCCATCTTTTGCTTTCCAGGTCTAACTACTGCAACCCAACGATCAATACCCATACCATCTTGTGCATATAAATCAACTCCGCTGTGACCTGTTGCAGCCATATGAGTCATGGAAAGACTTTCTCGAGATAACTCGTATCGTACATAAATATTTGGAGAATCTGAAATAAATCTAATAGACATTCCTGCAGAGTCTCTAGATAAACCCCAAACTTGATCACGAACAAAGCCCTCTGCTTTTGCCGGTAGTCTATCAAAAAACTTTTTAGTATTCTTCCAGCCTTTACCCTCGACATCAAAATCCTTTACATCATACCAGTCTATTTCATCATTTAAATAAGTAAGGTTTTGAGCTAATAAATTAGGAGTAACTGCCAGAGTAAAGGTTCCTCCTAATAAATGATTAATAAATTGTCTTCTTTCGTAATTTTTGGTTTTCATGTTTAGTATCTCAATATTTAAATTTAATTAAAAATATTGCATCAATTAAAAACTATAACATTAATTAAACCTTCAGAGTCAAAAACAGTTTAAAACTTCGATTTTTAAACTTTAATTGTACTTTTAATAAAACTATAAATCAATTGATGTACTTGTATCTATTTCTGTTTCTAATTAATAAGTTTAATCTTATTTTTCAAACATTTATTAATCCGATTGATACTAAAGTGACCCAAACCTATAAAGAAATTTTTTTGGGTGATCCAACTATTTTGATGGAAAATAATAAGTATTATTTATATGGATCTTCAGCCGGGGGAATCGACAGTACTGCAAATGGTTTTTCAGTATACGAATCTTCAAATCTTAAGGATTGGGAACCAAAGGGGTATGCATTAAAAAAAGGAGATGCATACGGAGAAAGTGGGTTTTGGGCCCCACAGGTTTTCAAAAAAGACAATCTATTTTACATGGTTTATGTGGCGAATGAAAATATTGCTTTAGCTAAATCTAATAGTCCTTTGGGACCGTTTAAAAGTAAATTAAAAAATTATTTCCTCTCAGATACAAAGCTTATTGATCCATTCATTTTTTATGATAATAACACATGGTACCTATTCCATGTAAGGAGGCTTAAAGAAGGAAATGAAATTTATGTCATTGAACTTAATGAAGATCTAAGCGAATTTAAAAGACAAACTTTAACAAAATGTTTTTCAGCTGATGAGCTTTGGGAAGACAGCGATGGTGTTGATTCAAAAAGTGTTCAGGGTCCAAGTGTTTTTAAGTTTAATAATGTTTATTATCTTTTTTACTCTGCTAATAATTTTAGAAGTCCAAATTATGCTGTAGGGTTAGCAACCAGTTCTAGTCCATTAGGCCCTTGGAAAAAATCTAATAAAAACCCCCTAATTGATCAAAAAGCCATAGATCAAAATGGACCAGGTCACGGAGATCTTTTTTTTGATCTTAACGACAAAAAACTAAAGTATGTTTTACATACCCACTATTCAAAAAATAAACTACGGCCTAGAAAAGTTGGAATCCTAGATTTATCAATTAACATTAATTTAAATACCCTAAAAGCTGAGGTTAAATCCTTCAGGTATTTAAAAAAAGACCCCCCACCACACCAGAACACAGGTGAGAGGTGAAGGGCCAGAATAAACAATTAATAATTAACCTATTCTTTGTTATATACCGCTTTAAAACATAAATACCCTACCAAAATGAAAAATAATGGTCTTGCTGAATTGGAAAGAGATTAATTATGTAAGGGTTATAGGTTCGCTTTTGAGAAATATTTTAGCTAGCCTATAGATAATTTTATAACGACTTAGATGATTTCAATAATCTTAGAAGGGAGCTATTTTTAAATATCCAAATACACTGTTGTCTACTGCTACTATAGCACCTCCATCAGAGGTTAGGTCAATCGCTTCTCCAGCCCAGTCACCACCATCCGGATAATATGTTTTATCCCACTGAATGTCTCCATCTGCTGAGAATTTAATTAGATAAACATGCCACTGATCTGATTTATCTGAACCTTCACAAGTTTCCGAATATTCATATTCATCACCTGTCCCAGCTACAATTATACATCCTCCGTCAGGAGTAACTTTAAGATCCCAAACTTCATCATGAATATACAATGGATTAAATCCTCTAGGATTACCTCTTTTTTTCTCCCATAATTTATTTCCATCAATATCTATTTTCATAGTGTATGAATCCCAATTTTGCACACCTGATAGAGTGTGTCCAGATAAATAAATTGAATTGTCGTTACTAATATCCATTGCAAAACAATGATCCATATTATCTCCACCATATGTTTTAACCCAAACTTGATCTCCACTTAAGTTGGTCTTCATCAAAGCATAGTCTTCCGCTCCAGGGGTCAATCCTGATATAATTAAATTGTCATTAATTCGATAAACTCTGTACCCATGAGACATTTTTGTATCAAGATTTTTTCCAGAAGTTTTATTTCCCTCAGAATCAATAAAAGTAATATATCCTGTACCCTCAGTATAAAAGGTATTATTTTCATCAACGGCATTAATATATCCAACAGCCACTAACCCATCAGGAATCTCAACAATATGCTCAATTGCATCATTTCCACCATTATCATAAGTCTTTAACCATTTTTGATCTCCATTGGACTTTTCTAGTTTTATGACTGTAGAATTTTTATTTAGAGCACCAGTTACTATATATCCATCACTTACCTCAATTACAGAATTTCCAAGATTATGTCCTGGATCACCAAACTCTTTCTTCCAAATTAAATCACCTTGGGAATTTGTTTTCGCCACTAATATTTTAGCAGTATTGTTATCTAAAAAACCTGTTTCACCGACTTGAATATATCCATTATCATTTGTTGTAAAAATAAAATGAGCATGGGCCTCTTCCTGAGATCCTTCTACAGATTTAATCCACTCAAAATCTGGTCCTTTTCCAATAAAATTACTGCATTTAGAAGGTGAAGAAGAACCCCCTTTACCTAATCCTTCCTCTTGCTCAGAATTTTCTGATTGATTAGCTTGTGATTCATTATTACTTTCTGAATTTTCTGATTGATTTCCTTGTGAATCATTAGCTCCTGAATTTTCAGTCTGGTTACCCTCGGATTGATTAGTTGCTGTTTCACTTGCATCAGATTGATTATTTTCCTCACTAGATGAAGTTTCATTAGAAGAGGAGTCTTGTGATGAAAGATTCTCTGATAAAATTGAGGAGTCATCACTTTCAGAGCCTGAGCAGGAAATAACAATTAATAAAACTGTAAATACTGAAAAAAAATATTTCATTTAAATGGATTTTATTTTGAATAACAAAACTAATGAAAGTGAGAATATCTACATTTTTTTTACCTTAGAAAAATGAGAAATCTAAACACTTATGTAATTGTATCAATATTTTTTATTTGTGGTTGCTCAAACTCTAACAAACCGCTTCCAAAAATTTTAATTATTGGAGATTCCATTTCTGGAGGGTATTTCCCATATGTTAAAGAAAACCTTGCTGGTAAGGCTGAACTATTTCAACCTATTATCTACGATGATAAAGGACATATAAAATCTTGTTGTGGAGGAACCACCCAAGGAGTAAATGAAATTGACATATACCTTTCAGAAAAAAAATGGGATATTATTCATTTTAATTTTGGATTGCATGATATTAAACATATTGATCCCATTACTGGAAAAAACAGTAAAAATTTAAGTCATCCTCATCAAGCTTCACCTGAACAGTATGAGAAAAATCTCATTGAAATAGTTGAAAAATTAAAACGCACTGGTGCTAAACTTATTTTCGCTACCACCACTCCTTACCCTGATAAATTAGGAAAACAGATGCGATCACCTGGAATGCCAAAAGTATATAATGAAGTCGCACTTAGAGTAATGGATAATAATGGTATAGAAATAAATGATTTATATGGATTGGTTTTACCAAGGATGGAAGAGTTACAAAGGCCAAATAATGTGCATTTTTTAGAAAAAGGTAGTGAAGTTTTAGCGGAGCATATCACAAAACTTTTAATACAAAAATTTTAATTTTACTCGATAAAGATGGTCATCTTTGCCAAAACTTTATTTTGAAAAGCCAAAAGGCCGTATTTTATATGGTGCTCAGCACCTTGTTTTTTGCTATAATGAGTACCATAGTCAAATACCTTTCCGACTTTGGATCTTTTCAACTGGTATTTTTTCGGTCCTTAGGTACCCTTATTTTCAGTACAAGTTTTCTTATTTACAGTAAAATCCCATTTTGGGGAAATCAAAAAAAACTATTAATTTTTAGGGGTTTAACCGGGGCTAGTTCCATGGTATTATTCTTTATGGCGCTCCATTTTATGACATTAGGCTCTGCAGTTACATTACGTTATACTGCTCCCATTTTTGTTGCCCTCTTGTCGGTATTATTTTTGAGCGAAAAAATAAAATTCATTCAGTGGGTTTGTTTTGGTATCTCATTTTTTGGAGTAATTATGGTAAAAGGATTTGATGCCACAGTTGATTTTTTTGGATTGGGAATTATTCTGTTTTCATCACTTACCTCGGCTATCACCTATATGCTTATCTCTAAAATAGGCACCAAAGATCACTATATGGTCATTATCAATTACTTTATGTTGTCTGCCACTTTAATTGGTGCATTAGGGAGTTTGTTTGAGTGGAAAAATCCTGAGGGCGAAGAATGGTTTTATTTTTTATTATTGGGGATAACAGGTTTTATCGCTCAAATTTTAATGACTAAGGCTTTTCAGATTGGTCCAGCATATAATATTGCCCCCTACAAGTTTGTTGAGGTAATATTCTCACTATCATTTGGAGTTTTAATCTTTATGGATATTTATACTTTCTATAGCCTATTAGGTATGGGAATGATCATCTTAGGATTGTTACTCAATGGGGTTTTTAAAAAAAAGAACACTGTTTAACAAGCAGATAAATAAGACTAAGGAGTTTTATCTAGCCTTTAACCTAAAAGTCTATTGTATTACGCTCAATATTTTTTTTTAAATTCACTGAAAAATTAATTATTATGAAAAGATTAAAAATATTATCATTAGCTCTAGTAGTAGGGTTGCTTTTTTCATGTCAGCCTGCAGTTCAATCTGAACCAGAAGTTGATTTAACGACTTACAATCTGAATCTTGCTACTGCTCAGAAATTTTTCGCCACATTCTCTTCTGAAGATCTTGAGGTTCAAAAACCACTGTTGTGTCCTGGAGTTACTCACTATGCACCATTTTTAGGTAGTGAACCTGCTAAAATGGATGCCATGCTTGCAAATAGCAAAGGATGGATGGATAATTTCGACGATATTTCTTATGGAGATTCAAAGTGGTTTCCTGGAACTGACGAATCAGGAAAACCAAATGGATCTGTAATGACATCTGGAAGTTGGACTGCAACAAGTGTTGCAACAGGAAATGTTGTTACAGTAAGTGCATTTCATACATTTGTTTTCAATGCTAAAAATCAAATCCACGAGGTAAGAGATTATTTCGATGCAACAGGAGTTATGGCTGCTGCAATGAAAGTTGATTAATTAAATAATTATCTTTTAAATTCTAATACAAAAGCTCTCCCAAAAAGGAGGGCTTTTTTTATTGGACTAGTACTAATAGTTTATATACAGCCAGCCCCTCTCAATGAAGTTTATTTGAGCTATCTCAACTACATAATAATACGATCCTGAAGGTAAGTAATCAGATGTCCCCATGAAAGTTCCTGCCCAATCATTTTGATAACCAGTTTTCTCGAAAACAATTTGTCCGTTACGATTATAAACATATACTCGGGAGTTTGGATATTTCTCGATATTAATTATTTCCCATTTAGACTCCGGACCATAAACTGTTGGAGTTATTAAAGAGGAAACTTTAACCTGATCCTCTGGCAATGGACACCCAATACACATTGGGAAGTCAGGATCGCAATAATTCCCTACACCATCGTAATCTTCATCAGCTTGGTCAGGATTTGCAACATTTGGACAGTTATCATCAATATCAGGAACGCCGTCATTATCCGTATCTCGGGCTTTTACAATAAATGGAGAAGATATTGATGCTGACTCATAAAAAGTTGTGCCTTCAATCATTGCAGTTATATTACATGAACCAACTCCAACTATGATAATTGTTGTACCTGATACAACTGCAACCTTAGGATTATCACTAACATAAGTTATGTTTCCAGGTCTTGATGTTGTAGGGGGAGTAATTTCAAAGTCATTGTCATATTCAAATTTTTCAGGTACATTGAAATTAGAGAGCTCAGTTATTCCCTGAATCACATTAATTATTCTATTTGCAGAGGTAGGATTATAAAATTCATTTCCACTTTGTGAGGCACCTATTATCACTTCACCCAAATCAGTTAGAGAAAGCTTATTATCAGTTAAATTACTCGAACCACTATCACTTTTAGAAATATTTACAGCAAGATTTGAATCTGAGGAGGCGTTGATGGTTAATTCTAAATTATCGCTGTACCTAACCTCTAATGGAGGCTCAGGACTAAAACTTATATTTTGGTTTAATTTAACTATATCAAGATAGGAATTGTGTGTTGCAGGTAGATAATTTGGATGATCATTTTCAACAGTAAAATAAGTGATTGATACAATCCCTGTTTGACTATTTGTAACTAAGCTATAATTTCCTAAACTTCCTGAAATTGTTGCTGCAGAGCCTTCAGCTACCTCAATGTATACAGGAGCACCTGATGTCGAGGTTGCAGATATTGGAATTGATGTAAAATCCTTTAATGGCTTTTCAATCGGTAAATCGGACGGTATTATTACCTGACTAGATTTGCGAACAGTCAAATAAACTGAAACTCTTTTAAACTCATATTTATCTGATTCTTCAAAATCAGCATAAAGGGCAATCCTTCCATGGTGATTTAAATCAACTATTCTTCCGTCAACACTTGCAACACTTCTATTTGAAGATCTATATTTGATTACTCCATCAAAGTCAGCATTATATGTAGGCACTATTAATTCGAACTGCCCAATGGTAATCACCTTGGTGAGAATAGAATCATACCAAGAAACATCAAGTGATCCTTTATTGATGGTTAGTGTAGCAGATGCAGATCCTGCAAGGTATAGGTTTGACTCCGCAAGATTAACTGTTATAATTGAACTCCCTCCCTTAATTATCGAAACATTATCATTGCTGATACTTGCTATGGAGGTATCAACAATGGAATAGGAAAATACGGCTCCATCATAAGATTGAGCATCAAGAGAAAAATCTTGGTCACCAAAACTTTTGGTTACATCATCAAATACAATTTGAGGAATTCCTTTATTAATCTTTAATGTAGTCTGAGCGGTAATTCCATTATAATTTTCCGAGGGAGCTATACTGACTGAGACTGTAGTTTCACCAACACCCTCTGTTTTTAAATTTGTACCATCTGAGGTAGAGGCTATATTAGTGTCAGAGATAGTGAATGTTTTCGTCCCATTACTGTTGGAGTTAACAATTGGAGTAAAATCAGCGTCTCCATAATTTTTTGTTATTTCTGGGAAATCAACTGTTGGGGTTCCTTTATTAATGGTCAGATTTATAACCTTTGAAATAGGATTGTAATAATCATCGGGAATATGAGAAACGGTAATACTTGTGCTGCCTGCTTTTAGTACATTTAAAATATTACCAGTTATACTAGCTTTAGTGCCATCTGCAATTGTATATGTAAAATTGGAGGTAGTATTGCTATATGATGCGCTTAGGGTATGTTCAAGGTCATCTCCAAAAGTTAATTCAACATCATCCGCATCAATATTAATATCTTTTTTATTGATTGTTAATGTCATATTTCCACTACCTGAAATACAGGAGCTATTTTGACTGGCTGTAACAATAGTAGTTCCGGGTTTTTTAATGGTAATTTCACCGCTAGACCCATCAATTGTTGCAATACTTGTATCAGCAATTGAGTAGGTTATTGGAATTCCTAATTGATTAGATGTAGCAGTTACTGTAAAAACTGGATCTCCAAAAGTTCTAGTTTCATTGTCAAAGGAAATTATTGGCGTATTCCCAGAACATGCTGCTCCCCAGTTAGGTTGATCTGCAACATTTAATCCAAAATTTCCGGGTTCAGACCCAATAAAAGGAACACACCATCCAGTAATATCTTGATTGAAATTCCAAGCATTATGAAACATCCATGTCATATTAGTCGCACTAGAAGTATCCCAGCAACTTAAAGGTGCACCTCCGTTATTAAACGGTCTAGTCTGATCAAACATATTATTAAAATGTTGTACGTTGGACACATCCCAATTAGATAAATCTTGATCAAATGTTTTGTGACCTTTAAACATCGCTGCCATATTCGCAACATTACTAACATCCCAGGCACTTAAATCTTGATTGAAAGCACCAAGTCCATCTGTTCCACCAATTACTCCAAACATATAAGCCATGTTTGTAACATTACTAACATCCCAATTATTTAAAGGCTGATTAAAACGATGAATATAATCATCCTTAGAGAGAAACATCCCTAACATATTAGTGACATTTGAAGTATCCCAAGAACTAATGTCTTGATTAAAATTATATATCTGGTCTATATTAAAGCCGAACATACCCTGCATATTAGTCACACTTGAAGTGTCCCAATTTCCTATATCCTGATTGAACGAAATTGCATTATAGAACGTCTCTTCCATCAATATTACATTTGAAGTGTCCCAAGAACTAATGTCTTGATTAAAATTTCCATCATCTTTAAATAAATAGGAGGTTTTTGTAACAAGAGAAGTACATACTCTATCCCAATCGTCATCATTTATAGATTTTGCATAAAGCGAATTGGTATCATAAGCCGTATAGGTAATCCCGTTTACAACACCTGTGTCCCCATTAACACAATTAGTACATTTTACGGTAACACCATTTGAGTCAAGGAAAAAATTACCTTGAGCGAAGCCAAGTGTACTTATTAAAAACAACAAACCGATATAAAATATATTTCTAATTTTCATCATTTATTGTTTTTTGGTTTGTACTACCGGAATTTGAAATAATCTTTTCTTTCAAATCAATCCTTATCATGAACTCATGAGTTGAGCTGTCAATTGAAATGTCATCACTTCCCGACGGGAATTCATATCCATAGCCAAGATGAAGACCCTTGTTTGTCTTAATCTTAAAAAATCCACCAAGTGTATTGTTATTAGTGAAAATTCCACCAAGACTTAGTCTATCATTATAGTCTACCTCAACGATTCCGTTTAAAAGATCAGGTCCCACTCTAAAAGACCTGTAAGAGATTGTTGGTTTTATATCAATTTTATCAGACAGGTTTAAGCTATATCCACCACTTAAATGTAGTTGAGTGAAGTCTCTATTTGTCATTGCCCACTCTTCATTATATCCTAATTTATTTATTAGCCCTGGGATTGCTCCACCAATAAAAAATTTATCTGAAACATATGTAAATCCTATCCCTAAAATGGGAGAGAAATAATTTTCAAGCGTGGCTAAAGATGTGTTGGCATAGGTGTATGATCTAGATATTTTATTTGCATTTATATTATTTAAAAGTGCACCTGCTTTAAGACCTAAGTAAATACTGCTATTATCTGTTACTTGAAGCTTATAACTATAATCAATGGTTGCAAATGTTTTGTTCTCTACATATACCCTATCATTTTGAACGGTGAAACCTAAGGTTGCATTTTTTTTCTGCGGAAGATGTAATATCAAAAAATTTGTAATAGGTGCATCTTCAACTCCAACCCATTGCATCCTGGAGTTAAGATTAACTGCTGGTCCTTCTATACCAGTGTAAGCAGGATTAAATACACTGAAATTATACCTATTGAATATTACACTTGACTCTTGTGAGAGCAACGGGTAAGCCAAAGAAATTAATATTATAAAAAATATTCTCCTCAAGATTCGTCTTTATATTATCTGATAAATAATGTATATACCTCACCAACATGTTGAGTATCTAATACGTGAGGGGTACCATCAATCCATAAACAAGGATATCCAGTGTCATGGTTTTTTTCTGGTATACCGTCTCCATCCCAGTCATCGGGGATTCCATCATTATTTGTATCATAATTCATCCCATTTAAATAGCCAATTACAACAATCTTTCCATCAACAATTTTTATGTCCTTTGCTGTTCCCTCGTTAAGCATAACACCATTTACTGAAGCACCTTGCAGAATATTCAGCTGTTTGTTTTTCCAATACACAGGCTTTTGAAAAATCTCATAATTAGGGTTATTTCCGTTCCAACTATTGATTTGCAGTTTATTCACCAACCCTGCACTGTAAACATTTCCATTTTGATCGACCGTGACACCATAAGCAAATGCATCTTCCCATCCTCCTGTCTTATTATTTCTTTGCATAGAAGGTTTAAAATGAACAGCTGTGGTTGTGAAAGCATTCATATTTGAATAATCACCACAAAATCTTAGCGCCCCACTTGTGGGATGCATTGCTACGTCCTCAAGTGTAGCTTCAGGCTCTTGACCTGAAATAGAAAGCGTGTGTCTATTATTATTGATCCAATAAGTTGGAACATTTCCATGGTGACCTGCAGGAAAAGATGATCCAGCTGTAACAATATCACCATTAGATTTGACTAACAAACCCCATGAGTTACTGGTCCCAGGAGAACTGTTGTCATGCTTTACACCATTTTTCCAATGGCAAGAAAACGCCTTGCTCTCAGCCCTATTGCTATAATGACCTCCAACATAAACATTTCCATTGTGAACGGCTATATCATTAGTTTCAGCAGCATACCCAGGAAGATTAATCTGTTGAATATTTTGACCATCTATTTCCCAATAACTTGCTGAGGTTCCGTAAACAAAACCACTAGCATAAATTTTACCTCCACTAACAGTTATTCCAGTAAGCTCACCAGAGGGATTTAAAATATTTTTTTGACCATTTACCCAATATGTACCACCCTCAGTTTCAGAAAATCCAGCAACATAAATATCTCTTCCAGATATTTTCTGAGGACAATCGTTACATATTGTTGGATCAGGATCAGAATCAACATTATTATCCTCATTATCTATTGCATCAGGAATATCATCATTATCATCATCTGTATCTTCGTTGTCCCCTGTTCCATCACCATCACTGTCTTGAGTCTCTCCAGGATCTTCTGGGAAAGCATCTTGAGTATCAGGAGTTCCATCACCATCATCATCATCATCTAAATTATTGTTAACTCCGTCATTATCTGTATCCTCGTGTCCATGAAGATTTCCTTGAATATTAGTTATAGAACTATTAACTTGATCAATAACAACATTAAGATCACTAACTTGAGACAGTAAATTATTTAACTCTCCTGTAAGGTCCCCTGTGGTTGTTATCATCTCACCAACGTAATTATTTAATGTCCCTAAGTCTTGTTCAACATTATCAACTTCGCTAATTAAGTTAGAAAGTGACTCACCAGTTTGAGCGATCACATCTTTATTTTCAGATACTTGTTCGGTCAAGTCATCCGTCAAGGTTTTAGTCAAGTTTTTTTGTTCGACAATCTCTTCTGTTAAAGCTGTAACCCTAGTCATTAAACTATCAATTTGCCCCCTAAGGCCTAGATTATCGAATTGTAAATCATCAATTGTCTCACAGCTATTTGTGAAATAAACAGAAACAATTAAAAAACAATAAATAAATGAGTGAATAAATTTTTTCATATTTTTAGGCAATATGTTTACTATAAGGAATTTAGCGGCTAATTTATTGATTTTTTTCTTATATCAAAACGCCTTGTCCCAAAACCTCAATTCTCAGTGGAATATATTTATTGGTGGTAATTCTGTAGACTTGTTCCCAGCTGGTGCAGGTAAAGACGCACCCTATTACCCACAAGGAGAAGTTTTTGAAGATTTTTTAAATGTTGGAGATCACTGGAATTCAAGTGGTAGGTCAGTTTCTATATCTAAATCATTTTTTAGAACATATGCCCTGGGTATAAATGTATCAGTTAATAATATTACTAAAATTGAGGGTTACAACAACATTGACTACCCTTACTATGCTGGGGAAGTATTTGCCAAAAAAACCTTTAGAACAAAGAAAAAGTTACAGCCATATCTAAAGGTTGGTTATGGCATTACAGGAATAGATAGAGGTATTTTTGGTGATACAATAAGTTTTAGTCAGTATTTTTCAAGGACAATTTCTCCGGGAATAGGAATTCAAATTAAACTCACAAAAAATATAGGTATTGAACTACAGTCCTCATTCCAAAATGCAGTTGATTTTAAGGGAATCAAACATTTTAGGCATCAAGCTGGAATATATTTAGCTGCTGGAAATAGAGACAAAGATGATGATGGAGTTTTCAACAGAAAAGATAAATGTCCAAAAATACCAGGTTCAGCTGAACTATTTGGATGTCCTGACTCGGATGATGATGGGGTAGCTGATCCGGACGACAATTGTCCGAATGAAATTGGGACCATTGAAAACAATGGGTGTCCAGAAAAAATAGAAGAATTAGAGCAAACCCAAATTTTAACCGATCAATCAAGTAGCTCAATCTCTGACAAAATCTCGACTACTCTGGAGGGTTCAATTGAAAGCTTAGTTGAAACAGAAAAAGACCCTGGAAATGATCAAGCTAGTGAAAGTGAACAAATTTTATCGATTTATTTTCCCGCAGACAGTTACAGAATTTTAGGAAGAAAAACTTATGATATTCTTGCAGATGTTAGAGATTATCTTACTTCTAAAATGGATAAGTACATAATACTTCAAGGTTATGCCTCAGGAGAGGGAGATGAAGAATATAATTTAGAATTGTCAAAATCGAGGGCCAATGCAGTAAAAGAGTATTTAATATTCCTAGGTATTGAACCCATTAGAATTGAGGTAAAAGCATTTGGGGCTAGTAGCTTTGTTAATGAACAAAGTTCAGAGAAAGAAAGACTATTTAATAGACGGGTTGAAATAATTTTTAGATAACTTCTAAAATGCTAAATAACTTAGGCGTTGAATACCCTTAAAAATATTTAAAAGGTTTTGTTCTTTTTTTAAAACTAACTATAAAAGTAACTCTAGTTTAAATTCTCAGTAATAAAATCTACTACACCCTGGCCAGACTTATCAATAATTCCAATTCTTGGAGCATATACAACATTTTTTATTTTCAAAGAGTCTGCTCTTTGCTTAAGAACTTTTGCGTGTAATGGGTTGTGATGAAAATCTGCAATATTTTTTGGTTTTCTATTTTTTCCTGGATTGAATATAAAAATTGGTGGATCGTTGGCATCCATTTTTTCAAAAAAATCAACCTCTGAAATATAGTTTTCATCAAATGATCTTTTCATCCATTTTTCAGTATCCATTTTTCCAAGATACTTTTCAAAAATAGATTTTAAGTATGCCAGGTCAACATTTGCCATGTTTTTCCATCTATTTAGATTCAATGAATGGGCAGCTGCCATTCCAATAATACAAGAAACTTTTGTAGACTCTCTTAGAATTGGATCAGAACTATTTTGATCTGACATGTCGTCTTGAAGGCCAATCCATAAAGATGAAGTTGCACCGGCAGATGCCCCCATCAGTGCTACTTTATCTTTTAATAAATTATATTTTTTGCTATTAAACCTTAGAAATTGCAGTGCTCTTTTTGCATCATTAAATGATGAAAATAAAAAATCATCATTATTCTTAAAGGTGTAATTGATTGTAGCAAAAGATATATTGTTCTTAAGTAATCTTTTAAGTCTTTTAAAATTATTTTTAGTGTAGGCAGCATTTTTATTACCTGATCCAAATCCTCCACCATGAATATAAATAACAAACGGAGAGTTTGATTTACTATCAGCAATCCATAAATCTAGAGTGTTTTTCTTATCTGGACCATAACTAATGTTTTTATAAACTTTATAGTTATCAGCTTTAATTACTGAATCTATGTTAACTCTTTTTTTTTGTGAAAAAAGAATTAAAGAATTAAATATAAAAACACATAGAAAAAAGTTTCTAATCATTCTATCACCTGTTAGTTAATTAAATTGAAAAAAAATAAATTTAATTTCCCCTTCCTGTTTTACGTATTGATCTAGTAGCACTCTTAATTGAACCGGGTTTAATTTTTTTATTCCTTTTATTAGTTGAAGAAACTTTCACTTTGCTGTTACCAAAATATTTACTGCTCATAATATTTGTTTAGTTAATAAGTAAATGTAACACTTAATAATCTTAATTCAATATTTATATATCTATAGCATTGACTCAAGCCTCTCCTCCATTTCATCCTCTAATTGATGATAAAAATCAATTCCGGTTAACTTTTCAATCAAATCAACAGTCACTTTATAGTTTTTGAAAGATTCAAGTTTTTTATTTGGCATCAAGTAAGCTGTCATTTTTTCCATCTTTACATTATAGATAATTTTATAAAAAAGATTTGGGACTGAAACTTTATTTTTCGTTCCAATCGAATCTAAACCGTAACTCAATACCCCTCCTGTAGTGACGTATATTTCATTTTTTTTTGCCAAAAATCTGACGTGCTCCTCAAGTTTTCTCCACTCCTGCCCATTAAAATTTCTATTTTGAGGAGATATATTAGACATATATGAAGCCTCTATTACTGATATTGAATCCATTTTCATATCGGCAGCAGGGACAAGATGACCTCTGTCATATCCAGAGTTTGTGTAATCAGAATGATTTGCAGATCCCGTTGAAACCTTTTTATCAACTATATAATATTTTTTTCTCACTTTATTTCCATTTAACATCTCTGAATTCAGTTTATAGTGAACCCATTCTGCTTGCTCGTGATCTTCTAAATAGGATAACGAGTAGTAAGTATGTTCAACATACTCCCCTTTAGATTTTGGCAAAAATTTTAATTGGCCTATGCAGATAAATGGAATAAAAAAAAGAATCAGCTTTTTCATATCTACACAATTTAAAAAAAAATGAACCAAATTTAAACTTTCGTTAAATTACATGAGTAATGGCTTTTTTAGTTTTGCAATTGCTGGAGACAAAATGATTTTTGATATATACACTTATTAATTTTAAATTAGGATAATAATTGTTTAGACTCTGATGGAAAGAAATGTTTTTGGTGAGCCTCTTGAGATTTGTTGTACGAGTCCTATGACAGGATATTATAGAGATGGCTCATGTAAAACTGATATTGAAGATACAGGTACTCACACTGTTTGTGCTATTATGACTGATGATTTTTTAAGATTTTCCGCTTCGATGGGTAATGATCTTATTACCCCAATACCATATTATCAATTTCCTGGGTTAAAACAAGGGGATAAATGGTGCTTATGTGTTAATAGATGGATAGAGGCTGAAAAAGCAGGAAAAGCTCCGAAAGTAATTTTGGAGGCGACTCACGAGAAGACTTTAAAGTACACTAAATTAGATTTACTTGTTAAATATGCATTTATCAAACGATAGAATATTATTTCATTGGTGAAACATTATAAAAAAGTTTACTTGTAGTTCAATAAATTAAATTGGGCTTTCGATAATTTTAATGTAACTCTTTGATAATTAGTAGAGCCAATGACGGGATTTGAACCCGTGGCCTCTTCCTTACCAAGGAAACGCTCTACCCCTGAGCTACATCGGCAAAAAAAGAGCGGGAGACCGGGTTCGAACCGGCGACATTCAGCTTGGAAGGCTGACGCTCTACCAACTGAGCTACTCCCGCATTTTACAGATACTAAGATCTACAAATAAATTTAATATTTCAAATTTTGTCTTGTGGGGAGAGCAGGATTCGAACCTGCGAAGGTAAAACCAACAGATTTACAGTCTGTCCTCGTTGGCCGCTTGAGTATCTCCCCCAAACTTTGTGATCTATAAGAGCCGATGGAGGGACTCGAACCCACGACCTGCTGATTACAAATCAGCTGCTCTAGCCAGCTGAGCTACATCGGCATCTTAAATTTTAATTTATAGTAACAGATTTTTATGTCAATCTTTAAATTATTAAAATTTTAACTTAAGTACACTAATTCTTAAATTAACAAAAAAACTAACTCTTCAATCCAATGAACTTTAATTCAGTGGGCAAATATAACATTATTGAAACTTAATTTAAAAATAAATAAAGCGTAAAGATTTTGCTCTATGAATTTTGGTTATGAGATAGCCATGGATAATAATTAAGGCTAAAACTTTTTCTTATTTTTTCGTCTTTTAAGAATTCTTTCAGCTGAATTACCAGCTAAATTAATAGCCTCTTCAAAGGTTTTTGCCACCTTTTTAACAACCACATCATCTCCTGGAATACCAATTTTCAATTCAACAAGTTTATTGATCCTATCATTAGTGTTTTCAACCTTGGTGTAAACAAATACATCAATAATATTTAAATAAAACTGACTGATTTTTTTAATTCTTTTTTCTGCAAATTCTATTAATTTGCTGTCGGCATTATAATTAACAGATTGAAAATTAATATTCATTATAATTGTTTTACTTTTTTAAATTTTTTCCTCTAGGGTGGGCTTTGTTATATATCTCTTGTATCCTTTTCAAGCTCCCATGAGTGTATACCTGAGTTGCTGCTACACTCTCATGACCTAACAACTCTTTAACAGCATTTAAGTCTGCACCATTATTTAATAAATGAGTTGCAAAACTATGACGCAATATATGGGGGCTTTTCTTAACCTTAGTTGATACCATACTAAAATAATAATTTACAGTTTGGTAAACAAATCCCTCATTTAGTTTTATACCAGAAGGCAAACAAAAAAAATAAATTTGATCTATTTGATTAAAAATTTTATTCTTTTCTTTTAAATAAATTCTTAATGAAGTAATCAATTCGGGTAATAATGGGATGAATCGTTCCTTATTTCGTTTACCTTTTACTTTAATAAACTGAGAATCTAAATCAACAGCAACTGTTTTGAGATCAATTAGTTCTTGCCTTCTAATCCCAGTATAGTATAAAACCGTAATAATTGTCTTTTCCAGAATTCCTCGATAATCCTGAGAAAATAATTCACCATCCAACAGTTGAGAAACCTCATCAATTGAAAAAGGGACATTGATGTTTTTGGAGGCTTTCAGCGGTTTATGGAGTTTAAGGGGTGAAACTTTAATTGTTTCAGTCTTGAGTAAAAAATTATAATAAGATCTTAAAACAGAAATTTTTCTATTTATTGTTCTGTTACTATTTTGCATCTCGACTAAAGAAATTATCCATGATCTAATGTGAAAATATTCTACAGAATCTATAACTTCTAAGTTGAAATTTTTGGAACAATAAGTTTGAAAATCGGATAAATTTTGTTTGTACGCTACACAGGTATGAAGAGAATATTTTTTTTCGTGATTAATATAATCCAAGTAGTGATTTATAGACATAAAAAAACGTTGTAAATCAAAGTTAGGCAACTTATTAATTACAACGAGTAATACTATTAAATAAAAGCTTATTGATTCTCTAAGTCCCTCAATCGCTGAATATATACAGCTTTTTTAATTTTATCACGGTTTCTTACCGAGGGCTTAATAAATTCTTTTCGAGTTCTTAACTGACGCATTCCTCCTGTTCTATCGAATTTTCGTTTAAAACGTTTTAATGCTCGATCAATATTTTCTCCGTCTTTAACAGGTATAATTAACATAATTTGTTTTATACTTTAATAATTGTCTGCAAATATAATGATAGAATAATAATATCAAATCAAAATTTAAACTTAATTATTTAAGTAAATTTCTTGAAATTACTACCTTTTGGATTTCGCTAGTACCCTCTCCAATTGTACATAACTTCGAGTCTCTAAGAAATTTTTCAACTGGAAAATCCTTAGTAAACCCGTAACCACCATGAATTTGAACCGCCTCGTTAGCAATTTTTACACAGGCTTCAGAGGCAAATAACTTAGCCATTGCCCCGATTTGAGTTACATTTTTGCCTTGACTTTTATCATTTCCAGCCTGAAAAGTAAGAAGCCTGGCAGCCTCAATCTCAGTTGCCATCTCTGCTAGTTTAAAACCAATACCCTGAAAGTGCCCAATAGGCTTACCGAACTGTTCACGTTCTTTAGAGTATTTAACCGAGGCTTCGAATGCTCCTAGAGCAACCCCAAGTGACAAAGCAGCAATTGAAATTCTTCCACCATCAAGAATCTTCATAGATTGAATAAAACCATCTCCAACAGGACCCAGGCGATGACTATCTGGTATGATACAATTATCAAAGACTAATTCTGCAGTCTCAGATGCACGCATTCCCAATTTATTCTCAACTTTTCCAGAACTAAAGCCAATCGTTCCCTTTGGAATAACAAAGCTAGTCATGCCATGACTATCTCCCTTTTCGCCATCTCGAAAAATTACAACAGATAGGTCACAAGATTTACCATGTGTGATAAAATTTTTAGTTCCATTCAGCACCCAATGATCTCCTTCTTTTTTTGCTGTTGCATTCATTCCTTTAGCGTCAGATCCAGTACCTGGCTCGGTCAAACCCCAAGCTCCAAGCCATTCGCCAGTAGCCAGCTTTGGAAGCCACTTCAACTTTTGCTCTTCATTTCCAAAAAGATTTATGTGTTCAGTAGCCAAAGAATTATGCGCCGCTATAGAGAGGCCAATTGAAGGGTCAACCTTTGATATTTCAATTATAATAGATATATATTCTTGATAACCCATTCCAGCTCCACCATATATTTCTGGAATAAGTACACCCATGAATCCAAGTGAGCCAGCTTTTCGAAGTACCTCTAATGGAAAATATTGGGCTTCATCCCATTCCATGTAATATGGACGAATATACTGCTCACAGAATTCTTGAGCAGAATCTGTCACCATTTTTTGGGTCTCATTTTGGTCGACCTTTAAAATATTGTCAAGTTGAATCATATGATAATTAAAGTCTACAAATATACGCTTATTATGTTTATTTTCAATAAATCAAAATCTGCTATTTTTATTAAATTTTTATAAATACTCGTGGGGTTTACTTCAAGAAATAAGTTTAAAATAATTTGAAGTTTTATTGGATAAAATTACCTATTTAGTTAATCAGCTCATTAACTATCGCTTATCCTGTCGGTAGCAGAAATATAGCGATTCAACTCCGCCTTAACGCTTGGATAAAGAATCATCAAACCAATCATATTAGGAAAAACTAAAGCAAGAATCATTGCATCAGAAAAAGTCCAAACAGCGGACATATCACCTGCGGCACCAATCACAACAAAAATCAAAAATAAAATCTTGTATGAGAGATCAGCAAACTTACTTTTTCCAAATAGAAACATCCATGATTGTAATCCATAATATGACCAAGAAATCATTGTAGAAACGGCAAATAATACAACTGCTAAGGTTAAAAATGGACCAGCAAAAGAAATATATTTTGAAAAAGCTGCAGTTGTTATACCTGCACCTTCAACAATGGCTCCATCAATTATTACTTTACCCCCAACACCACCATATTCAAATATAGTATTATCTCCATTAAATATAATAATAACTAATGCTGTCATGGTACAAATCACAACTGTATCGATGAATGGTTCTAATAACGCTACTAAACCCTCTGAAGCTGCATAATTTGTCTTTACGGCTGAGTGAGCAATAGATGCTGATCCCGCTCCAGCTTCATTGGAAAATGCGGCTCGCCTAAAGCCTGTAATTAAAACCCCTAAAAATCCTCCAAGACCAGCTTGTGGATTAAAAGCTTGTTTAAAAATCATTCCAAAAGCATCATCAACGTAGTTAAAATTTGTAATAATTATGTAAAGACAAGCCAATAAATAAGTTAAAGCCATAAAAGGGACTATTTTTTCTGTGACTAGGGCAATTCTCTTAATACCTCCAATTATTATAATTCCAACAAAAATCATCATAATTATTCCTATAATAGTTCTTGCGCTTCCACCGGTAAACCCAAAAGAATTCACTAACTGCATTGCAGCTTGGTTAGACTGAGCAGCATTTCCGCCGCCAAAAGAAGCGCCAATGCAGAGTACAGCAAAAATTATTGCAAGAATTTTTCCAATTTTAGCAAAACCACGTTCCTCAAGTCCTTTAGACAGATAATACATTGGCCCCCCATAAACAGTACCTGCCTTATCAACATCTCTATATTTGACTCCTAAAGTACATTCTACAAACTTTGTTGACATTCCAAGTAAACCACATAAAATCATCCAAAAAGTAGCTCCAGGCCCTCCAACGGCAATAGCTAATGCAACACCAGCAATATTTCCATTACCAACTGTTCCAGAAACGGCAGTTGCCAATGCCTGAAAATGACTAACTTCTCCCTCTTCTACTTTATTTTGAATAGGTTTTTTTTTGTTTGAGTCATTTCCAAAATCCCTATTACTTACTTGATCTAAAGCATTATATCTTCCACTCACTGTCCGAATAGCTAAGGGAATTCTTCGAAGATTTACAAAGTTAAAGTAGAGGGTAAAAAATAATGCCCCACCAACCAACAAGAAAATAATTGTAGGAATTGAAGTCCCAGGAAAACTATGTAAAACAACTCCTCCCCACCAATTTGCTATAGGAGTGAAAGCTTCATTTATTTTGTCATCCAACCCTACCTGTTGAGCACCGCTGACTTTGGGGAGATTAAAAAAAATAAAAAAACTAATTATTTTAAAAAAATTATCTTTTCTATTCATTGACTAAAGGATTGTATACATTATGTTAAAAGCAAAGTAAAGTAAAACTAATTCAAATCAAAAATTGAATTTAATTTTTAGAAAACCTTTTTTAAAAATTAATTATTAAACTAAGGAGCCCTGTAAAAAGATCATTAACAACTTATTATTAAAACGGTTTACAAGTCGAAAACAGAAGTTCTTTTAGTGTAAATCATATCTTTTAATCTAAGCCAGAATGCTAATGTAAGATATATTATAAAACCGCCGATTAGAGTAGTAAAGGATGCATATATAAAAAAAAGACGAACACTCTTAACCTTCATTCCTAATGAATCGGCCAGCCTTGTACAAACTGTAAATCCATATCTCTCAAAAAAATGCCGTAATGAGATAAACCGATTCAAGTATTAATTAAATTATTTTAAATATTAAAAAAATTAGACATCTTCTCCCTCCCAATCCAAAAAACCGCCTAAAAGATTTTTCACGACTCCAATACCATAATGTTTCATTATCTGACAAGCCTTTGAGCTTCTAGCTCCAGAGCGGCAATAAACATAGTAATTTTTGGAATTATCTAATGCTAATATTTTTTCTACAAAATCTTCTGGTTTATTAATGTCTATTAAAGTAGCATTAGGGATGTGTCCAGCATTATATTCCTCAAGGGTTCGAACATCCAATAAAAAACTATTATTATCAGATTTTAGTTCCGACCGCCATTCATTTTGTGATAAATCCATCTTAATGTCAAAAATAAGTTTAAAATGACCTAGCAATAAATATATAACATTTTTTTTAATATTTTTTATATATTTGTGTATACAATATTTGTATACACAATGGATGGATATTTAGAAATTGCCAAAAACACAGTTGTTGGAATGCTTAAAGCAGGAAACAAAGCTGAACAATATTTAAATGGAACTTTGAAACCTTTTGATATATCACTTCAGCAGTTCAATGTACTAAGAATTCTTCGAGGACGCAAAGGAAAAGCGGCTAATTTAAACACAGTTCAACAAAGAATGATTCATAAAATGAGTAACACTAGTCGATTAATTGATAAATTAATAGAAAAAAAATTGGTCGAGAGAGAAATTTGTCCTGATAACAGAAGAAAAATTGAAATATTTATCACCAATAGGGGTCTAAATTTATTGGATGATCTAGATAATAAAATTCAAATGACAGAAGCAGAAATTTTAAAACCACTCTCTATTGATGATCAGAAAATTTTAAGAAATCTAATCAATAAAATAACACTTAATAATTAAATATTAAACTACACCAAACATGAAAAATTATTTTACAATTTCAATAATCACTACAATATTAATTTTTACAACCATTTCAATAAACGCTCAAGAAAAATTATTAAATATAGAAAGTAGTGTAATAAGATGGTATGGAGAAGAAATTACAGGGAAACAGCATTATGGAGATCTTAAGTTTTCTAGCGGTAATATTCAAATTAATAATAAAGTTGTTTCTAGCGGTAATTTTATAGTAAACATGAATTCATTAACGGTAGAAGATTTGTCGGGTGGTGGTAAAAAACGCCTTGAAGGTCATTTAAGGTCATCTGCCTTCTTCGGTGTTTCAGATCATCCACAGGCATCGTTAAATATATCTTCAATGGTTGATATTGATGGTGATTCTCAAATATTAGATGGAGAATTAACAATAAAAGGTATTACACATCCAATTAATTTTTCAATTACATTAAACTCTGAAAATAATGCAACAGCTATGCTGGTTTTTGACAGATCAAAATACGATGTTCGTTTCCGATCTGGATCTTTCTTTGATGAGTTAGGAGATAAATTGATTCTGGATGACATTAAACTCGAAGTGGCGCTTGAATTTAATTAGTTTTAAAAAATAATTTATAAGTTGTCAAATAGTAATTTTGAATTATATTTGCAAAATGAGATTTAAAACCGAAGACATCAATTGGTGGAACGACTTGACCTAGTTCAAATCGTGATACTGCTGTTTCATATATTTAGGAGGCTTGTCATTACGACAAGCCTTTTTTAATTTAGGACAATGGAAAATAAAAAGAAGTACAGACTTAAATCCATACATAGAAAAATACTTGCGGATACATATACGCCAGTAAGTGTATATCTTAAAATAAGGGATCAATTTCCTCACAGCTTACTTTTGGAAAGTAGTGACTATGATGCTAGAGCTAATAATTTTTCCTATATATGTTGCAATCCAATCGCATCCATTAGTATATCAAATGGCAATATTGATTACAATTATCCTGATGGTTTAAAATACAGCAGAGGGATAGATTTAAAAGATAATATTCCTAATCTTATACAATCTTTTTCAAACCAATTTAAATCTGAAAAACACCAATTTAAATTTATTACCAATGGATTATTTGGATATCTCTCTCACGAGGCAGTTGGTCATTTTGAATCGATCTCTTTGGATGAAAATAAAAGTCATTTTAACACCCCGGATATTTACTATGCTGTTTATCAAAACATTATTGCGATTAGTCTTTTTAATCATGAGGCACACGTATTTTCCAATAGTTTAAGTGGAGAGGACAACCTGGATGAGATTGAACAGATTATCAAAAAAGATAATATTGCAACTTATCAATTCGAGAAAAAGGGTGAAAAGTCATCGAATCTTACAGACGAAGAATTTCTAGCTCTTGTTCAAAAAGGAAAAGAACACTGCTTTAGAGGAGATGTTTTTCAATTGGTGCTTTCCAGAAGATTCTCTCAAGGCTTCACAGGAGATGAATTCAATGTTTATCGCACCTTAAGATCTATCAATCCATCTCCTTACCTTTTTTTCTTTGACTATGGTGACTTTAAAATTTTTGGGAGTTCTCCTGAAGCCCAGCTTATTGTAAAGGACGGAAAAGCTGAAATTCATCCTATTGCAGGAACTTTTAAACGAACAGGAAATGATGCTGAGGACCAGTTATCAGCAGAACGATTAGCTGCTGACCCAAAAGAGAACAGTGAACACGTAATGCTTGTAGATTTAGCGAGGAATGATCTTAGTAGAAATGGTACTGAAGTAGTAGTTGAGAAAAATAGAGAAATTCAGTTTTTCTCCCATGTGATTCATTTGGTTTCAAAGGTAACTGGATTATTGAAGTCTAAAACAGCATCATATCAAATGGTCGCAGACACCTTTCCAGCAGGAACATTAAGCGGAGCCCCGAAGCACAAAGCACTTCAATTGATTGACAAATATGAAAATGTAGCCCGTAATTTTTACGGAGGTGCATTGGGGTATATGGATTTTGATGGGAATTTTAACCACTGCATTATCATCCGGTCTTTTATGAGTAGAAATCAAATGCTTCATTATCAAGCTGGTGCAGGAATTGTCTCGAAATCCGTCCCGGAAAATGAATTACAAGAAGTATATAATAAATTGGGTGCTTTAGACAAAGCGCTAAACATCGCAGAAAAACTTTAGAATGAAAAAAATATTTGTCATAGATAATTACGATTCGTTTACCTATAATTTAGTGCATTACTTAGAAGAACTTGGTGCCAGAGTTACTGTGAAGCGAAATGATCAATTTGAACTTTCAGAAATAGAAGACTATGAATATTTATTACTTTCTCCGGGGCCAGGAATTCCTGATGAAGCAGGGTTGTTAAAAGCGGCAATTGAAAGATATGCTCCCTCTAAAAAAATATTAGGTGTTTGCTTGGGTCAACAAGCTATCGGTGAAGTTTTTGGAGCAAAGCTAAATAATCTAAATACTGTTTTCCATGGGGTAGCCACACCAATAAATATTACAGAAAAGGATCTTTTATTTTATGATTTACCAGATAGTTTCGAAGTAGGACGGTATCATTCCTGGGTTGTTAAAACCCCCTTACCGGAAGATTTAGTAGCAACTTCTTTTGACAATAATAAACAATTAATGTCATTAAGACATAGGAATTACTCTGTAAGAGCCGTTCAATTTCACCCAGAGTCAATTTTGACCATGTATGGTAAAAAAATATTAGAAAACTGGATCAATAGTTAAATTATGAGAGCAATTCTAAACAGACTAGCACAGCATGAAACTCTTGAGGTTTCAGAGGCTGAAAAAATACTAACCGGAATCGCTGAAGGGCAATACAACCCAAGTCAAATTGCAGCTTTCTTAACTGTTTTTATGATGCGTAGCATAACGCTAAAAGAGTTAGAAGGGTTTCGGAAAGCATTGCAAAAGCTATGTTTGTCTATAGATTTGAGCGACTTTTCCCCGATTGATTTATGTGGAACAGGAGGAGATGGTAAAGACACTTTCAACATTTCAACCCTTGCGTCCTTTGTTACCGCTGGGGCCGAAATAAAAGTTGCCAAACACGGAAATTATGGGGTTTCCTCAGGTTGTGGTTCAAGCAACGTGTTGGAGTATTTAGGAATAAAATTTTCAAATGATGGTGATTTTTTAAAGCGCTGTATAGAAGAAGCAGGAATCTGTAACCTTCATGCACCACTTTTTCATCCAGCTATGAAAAATATTGCGCCAATTAGAAGAGAACTAGGGGTGAAAACATTTTTTAATATGTTAGGTCCATTGGTCAATCCAGCCTACCCAAAATATCAACTAACTGGAGTTTTTAACCTTGAGCTGGCAAGGATTTACGGTTATCTTTTTCAGAATTCAAAACAGCATTTCACAATTCTGTTCTCCCTGGACGGATACGATGAAATTTCCCTAACTGGACCTACAAAAGCAATTAGAAATAAAGGAGAGTTTATTATCGATGCATCGGATTTCGGAATTCATTCTTTAAAAGCAGAAGCAATTAGTGGTGGGTCAAATATCCCATCATCGGCAGCAATATTTACAAAGGTTTTAGAGGGAAAAGGAAGTAAAGCTCAAAATAATGTTGTCTGCGCTAATGCCGCAATGGCAATTGCTACTGTTACTGATTGTAATCCAAAAGAGGGATTTGAAAAAGCAAAGGAGTCATTATTGTCAGGTAAAGCAAATAAAGCTTTCAAAAAACTACAAAAGTTAAGCGCCACATGAGTATTTTAAATGAAATAATTTCAGATAAAAAAAAAGAAGTAGAGCTAAGAAAGAAACTTTTCCCATCAACCTATTGGGAAAAATCTCCTTTATTTGGTCGAAAAACCTATTCATTAGCAAATAAACTTAAAAATAGCCATTCGGGGATTATCGCTGAACACAAACGACGATCTCCTTCTAGATCTAATATCAACAATGGCTTATCGATATCCGAAGTAGCAATAGGCTATGAGGCAGCAGGGGTATGCGGTATGTCTATCCTCACTGATTTGAAATATTTCGGTGGAAGTCTAGAAGATCTTAATGCCGCAAGGGCCGTATGTAAATTTCCATTATTAAGAAAAGAATTTATCATTGATCCTTATCAAGTGATTGAGGCCAAGGCAAATGGAGCTGACGTAGTCCTATTAATTGCAGCCATATTGAGTCGAGATAAAATCAAATTACTTTCCGAAACAGCTAAAAGCCTTAACTTGGAAGTGCTTCTTGAAGTTCATAATGAAAAGGAACTGGAAAAATCAATTATGCCAAGTTTGGATATGTTGGGTGTTAATAATCGTAATTTAAAAACATTCGAAGTAAATCTAGAAAAGAGCAGGGAGTTAGCCCCTAAAATCCCGGATGATTTTGTAAAGGTATCCGAGAGCGGAATAAGTAAAATTGAGTCAATTCAGGATTTAAAAACTTTTGGTTTTCAAGGGTTTTTAATTGGCGAGAGCTTCATGAAGTCAGCTGATCCTGGAGATTCGGCTTTAAATTTCATTAAAAAACTAGAATCATGAAACTGAAAGTTTGTGGAATGCGATCCTCAAAAAACATAATTAATCTTGCGAGGATTATGCCAGATTATATGGGCTTTATTTTTTGGGAAAATTCAAAACGTTTTGTGAGTAATTCGACACCAGATTTAGGGGAAACAGTAAAAAAAGTCGGGGTATTTGTGAATGCAAGCTTGGAATACATCAAAGATTGTATCGAAGCTCATAAACTAAAAGCTGTTCAACTTCACGGAAATGAAAGCCCTGAACAGTGTGGTGAGCTAGCAGAAGTTGATGTCGAGGTTATCAAAGCTTTTTCTATCCAAAGTGAGTCTGACTTCAGTGAGACAGTGGTTTATGAATCAGTTTGTGATTATTTCCTTTTTGATACTAAAGGAGAACTACCAGGTGGAAATGGACTCCATTTTGACTGGACTGTATTAAAGGATTATCCCTCTAAAAAACCATTTTTCTTAAGTGGGGGAATAGGACCGAATGACTGTCTTGCAATTGCATCAATAATTAAATTAAATTTACCACTTTATGCTATTGATGTAAACAGTAAATTTGAAATTGAACCAGGTTTTAAAAACATCCAAAGCATAAAAGAATTTAAATCAAAATTAAACGATGAGATATCAGGTTGATGAAAAAGGTTTTTACGGTGATTTCGGTGGAGCATATATTCCAGAAATGCTTTATCCTAATATCGAAGAATTAAGAAAAAGTTATATCGAAATTAGTGAGGATGGAGAATTCCAAAAAGAGTTTAAATCTTTACTCAAGGAATATGTTGGGAGACCAACACCATTATATTTTGCTGAGCGTCTATCAGACAAATACAACACAAAAATTTATCTTAAAAGAGAGGATCTATGTCATACAGGTGCACATAAGGTTAACAATACTATTGGACAAATTCTTTTGGCCAAACGCTTAGGTAAAAATCGAATTATAGCCGAAACAGGTGCTGGACAGCACGGAGTAGCGACAGCTACTGTTTGTGCTTTAATGGGGATTGAATGCATTGTTTATATGGGTGAATTGGACATAAGAAGACAGGCACCCAATGTTGCGCGGATGAAAATGCTTGGAGCTGAGGTTCGACCAGCGCAATCAGGGAGCAAAACATTGAAGGATGCCACCAACGAAGCTATTAGGGATTGGATAAACAATCCTGTGGATACTCATTATATAATTGGTTCTGTAGTGGGCCCACACCCCTATCCTGATATGGTTGCACGCTTTCAATCTGTTATTAGCTCGGAAACAAAACTACAATTGATGGAAAAAGAAGGTCGCGATTATCCTGACCATGTAATTGCCTGTGTAGGTGGGGGAAGCAATGCAGCTGGATTATATTTTCATTACTTAAATGATTTAAGGGTAAATATTATTGCAGTAGAAGCTGCTGGAAAAGGAATTGATTCTGGCAAAAGTGCTGCCACATCAGCTTTAGGAAAAGAGGGAATAATTCACGGGAGTAAAACCTTGTTGATGCAAACACCTGACGGTCAAATCACCGAACCTTATTCAATCTCAGCAGGATTAGATTATCCAGGGGTAGGACCAATGCACGCTCATTTGTACAGAAGTCAACGTGCCGAGTTTATTTCCATTCCAGATCAAGAAGCGATGGATTGGGGATTAACACTTTCACAAACGGAAGGAATTATCCCTGCAATTGAAACTGCCCATGCATTTGCAGTGCTGGATATAAGACAATTCAGTCCCAATGAAATCATTGTATTCAACTGCTCAGGTAGAGGAGATAAAGACTTAGATACCTATATTGACTATTTCAAACTCTAATGAATAGAATCGATCTAGCATTTCAAGGAGACCAAAAATTATTGTCTATTTATTTTTCTGCTGGTCATCCTAATCTTGACGATACAATCCCTATAATTAAGGCGTTACAATCCAGTGGGGTGGATATGATCGAGATAGGTTTGCCTTTTAGTGACCCTTTGGCGGATGGCCCAACTATTCAGAAAAGTTCTACCAAAGCTCTTAGAAATGGCATGAGAACCGAAAAGCTTTTCCAACAATTGGAAAATATTAGAAATGAAATTAATATCCCGTTGGTATTAATGGGATATTTTAACCCCATGATGCAATTTGGTATTGAAAGTTTTTGCCAAAAATGTAAATCCATTGGAATAGACGGATTGATTATACCCGATCTTCCAGTTGAAATCTATCATGAAAATTATAAAAGTTTATTCGATAAATACGGTTTATATAACATGTTTTTAATTACACCTCAAACACCTGAAGACAGGATTCGTTATATTGATGAGGTATCGAATGGATTTATCTACTTGGTAAGTACTGCAAGCGTAACAGGTGCAAAAAGCACATTTGGTGAAGCCCAAGCCAAATACTTCAAACGAATAGGAAACATGAAACTAAAAACACCTCAATTGGTTGGGTTTGGCATTAGTAATTCAGCAACCTATAAAGCTGCATCAAAATACAGTCGAGGAGCAATTATTGGCTCAGCATTCATTAATTTTTTAGAAAAAGAAGGCGTACATAAAATTGCTAACTTTATAAGTAGTATTCGTTAATATACATTCAGTTATTTTTTTGCCATTTATAATTATCATAAATAGGTTTTTAAAGACAGATCTAAGGGAAAGGATTAGTGGGCAATCAGGTGTAATAACTGAATTTCTCTTTCACTAAGGTTTCGCCAACGCCCTCTTGGGAGGTCTTTTTTGGTTAAACTAGCATACATGACACGATCCATAAAAAATACTTTATGATTTATTTTTTCAAACATTTTGACTAAAACAGCAGGGGTAAGATTGTCCACTTCGACCCCAATTTCTTTTTTCGTACCACCAATCACATAATCAATTTTTTTAATACTGTAAGTCCTATTTTGTAGTAAAATTCCTTTTCTTAACTTTTCAAAATCGGTAACGTAAATCTTTTTTTCAAGTGTTACTTTATAAATCATTTTTACTTTGCTTTGGTCCTCAGTGAGTCTTTTTCTTAATATATCATCATTAGTTAAAAACAATAAACCAGTAATAGTTCTTCCCATATCTCCAATTGGAGGAACTTTTTCAGGATGAGCCGTGCGAATTAAATCCTGAACAGATTTCTTTATATTTCCACCTTGCTTTGTAGCTACAAAACCTTTAGGTTTATTCAATAAAATGTATACGGGCGGGCTATTCTTAACAATTTGTCCATCATAACGCACCTCATCGCTTATTTGGACCTGAAAACCCATCTCTGTCACTAACTTTCCATTTACAGTTACCAGTCCCATAATAATAAATTGGTCTGCTTCCCTTCTTGAACAAATTCCTGCATTAGAAAGAAACTTATTTAATCGGATACCTTTTTTGTCTGATATATTAGTACTTCTAGATCTGTATTTCTTTCGATTTTGTCCCACTTTAGGGTATTATTTGTAAATGAAATAAATCCCTAAAACCCCAAAAAGAATATGGACTTTTAAAAGATTGTGTAACCAAAGGTACCGCTTTTGAGTTGAACCTTGCCACAACATTATCAATAGGATTATTAAAAGTGGAATAGTAAAATAAAAATAATAAGTCATTAACCCTATAGAGCTCTTTATCAGCCAATAAATTGGTAAAAAGGTAAACATAACTGAGAAGGTAATTAATAGCTTACTCAATTTGTAACCAAATACGACTGGAAATGTTTGATATTGCTTTACCCAATCACCTTTATAATTTTCTAAATCTTTAATCAAATCTCGGGTGAGAATAACCAAGAAGAGGAAAGTGGCATGATAAGCTACTATTGTCTCAAAATTTTTAAAATAGAGCGTTATTGCAAAAAAAGGAACAATAACCAGCAATGTTGCGAAAAGGTTACTAATCCAAAACAGTCTTTTAAGGCTACTACTATATATCCAAATACTAAATATGTAAATAGTGAAAAATAATATCGAATTAAAAGAGACAAATCCGGCAGCAATTAAAGTGGCTCCATTAAGTAAAAAATAGAATACCAACTGACTTTGTTGTGAAATCAAATTTTCTAATAAATATTTTTTTGGTCTATTAATTTTATCTTTTTCAGCATCGTAAAAGTTATTTATGATATAGCCTGCAGCAGTAGAAAAAGCAGTTGCCAAAACCAATGCAAAAAGTTTAGAGTCAAAAATTACATTCAAAAGACCTGTATTTGGTGCAAGGATGTAACTTGAGGTAAGGTATTGGGCAATTATTAAAACTGCAATATTATAGCCTCGGATTACCGTAAAAAGACTAAAAACTTTTATCCAAAAACGACTTGGTAGGAAAGTTTTCATAACAAAAACTAAAAGTGATAAACCACTTCTAGACGATACCCCTTAAGTGCTTTTTCAGTTGCCTCGTAGTCTTTAGTGAAACCCAACATAAATCCTCCCCCACCAGAACCGCACAGTTTAAGATAATAAGTGTTTGTTTCGATCCCCTTTCTCCACAAATCGTGAAATTCTGAGGGAATCATAGGTCTAAAGTATTTCAAAACTATCGAGGATAAAGACTTAATGTTTTTAAATAAGGACTTTATATTCCCTTTAAGAAAGTCTTCTACGCAGAAATCAGTAACGGTTGTAAATTCATCCCGCATCATGTTGCTAAAAGACTCCTTTTTCATGTTTTCCAAAAACAGGGAAATCATAGGGGCTGTTTCACCAGATATTCCACTATCCAAGAGGAAGACCGCTCCCTTGCCCAGCGGATTTTGAGCTGGTAAGCCAGTAGGTTCTATCTGGTCTTTTGAATGAATTAATATTGGTAAGCTCAAATAACTGTTAAGCGGATCAAGACCAGAAGACTTACCATGAAAAAAAGATTCCATCTGAGCAAAAGTTCTTTTAAGAAAAGAGAGCTTGTCAGGAGTCAAATTTTCCAATATAGTAATTTTATCAAGTGCATAGCGATCATAAAATGCTGCTACAAGTGCACCGCTACTTCCAACACCATATCCTTGGGGTATACTACTATCGAAGTAAAGGTTTTGGTCAAAATCCTTTTTAATTTGATTCCAATCAAAAACAACAGGTATTTTTGGAGTGTTTTTTAGGTATTGAGCAAATTCAAGAAGTTTTTTGTGGGAAGCACGGGTAGTATCATTATGCACTTTTATAAGTTTTAATGCTCCTCTAAAAAAATTATATGGAATAGATAAACCTTTTGAATCCTTTATTATACCATATTCTCCAAAGAGTAAAATCTTAGCAAAAAAAAGTGGGCTTTTCATTTTTAGGCAAAATATATTGAGTTAAACACAAATATTTTTATCATTTGATGACTTTCAAAATTACATTTTTTTTGCCCCTTGCCCAACACGATCTTGGATAAATTGTCCCGACTGACAATAGTCTAACAACTCAGATTTAATAAATGTAATTACCTTGTCACTTTCGTTAGCTGGATAGAGTAAATGAACATTTGCTCCTGCATCTAGGGTAAAGCTTATTGGTGTGTTTGTTTCGAATCTATATTCCCAAACTCTATTAATGATATTTAAAGTGTTGGGCTTCAAAAGTAAATATCTCGGACTTGAAGTCATCATCATTGAATGTAAGGTCAACGCTTCGGATTCAGTTATTTCAATAAACCGTTCTATGTCCCCTGTTTTGAGGACTGATTTTAAAAATTCACAATTTCGATTTGCTTGATCAAATCTATTCTCTGCAAAAGGGTGTTCCTGCATCAGTTTGTGACCAACGGAGCTACTAACCTGTTTTTTTTCCTTATCAACAATCAAAATAGTATCACAATAAGTTTTAAAAATTTTGTGAATACCAGAATCTAAAGGGATAGCATAAAGGTCTGAGCTATCTCGAAAAGCAGGGCTTTTTCCCCATAATGTCAATGGGCCTTTTATACTCCTTGAAGCACTTCCAGAGCCAAGTCTGGCAAGAAAAGAGGCTTTCTTAAAAAAGTCTTGCTCGCCTAGTTCAGGGTGAAATTGCTTTTCGAAATCTACAACACAAAGTGCAAGAGCTGCCATTGCAGATGCAGATGAAGCAATACCACTACTATGTGGAAAAGAATTAATACTTGAAATTACCATGTGGTGATCTTCTAGGATAGGAAAATAGGGTAATATATACTCAAAAAACTGATTGATTTTGGGGTGAAAATCCTTTCGTTCATTTTTATTAAAATAGAATTCAAAAGTCGGATATTTTTTTTTATCATTTGGAGAAAAACTTACTTCAGTAGTTGTTACACAATTCGACAAGGTAAAACTGATAGAAGGATTTTTTGGTAGTTGAACTCCATATTTACCCCAGTATTTGACTAAGGCAATATTACTCGGAGCCTTCCAAACCGTATGAAAGCTTTTGATTGATCTTTTTGAAAAAACAAATGAGTCTTTATTCATTCTAAGCAAAGATACACTTTATGGACTTGGCTATAAAAACTCGGATTGATTAAAAATATCTTAGATTTGAAAATGAAGCTAAAGTTGTGGATTTTCATTACTTTTGGAATCACACTTTGTTTAGGTGTTGGTTTGATGGCTAGTTTAGCTACCCAAACGTCTGTTAACACTTGGTACCAAACACTAGAAAAACCTTTTTTCACCCCGCCTAGCTGGATATTTGCTCCCGTTTGGAGTTTTCTCTATATATTGATGGGAATTGCCCTTGGTAGAGTCATTTTCTTTATAAACCATAATAAATTGGATAGAATTAGTCTTTATTATTTTGGAGGTCAATTACTTTTCAATGGACTTTGGTCTTTTATTTTTTTTGGATTGAGAAATCCTATTTTAGGGCTATTAGTAATTATTTTTCTCCTCTTTTTAATCCAACGAACTATAAAATGGTTTAGAATCATTGACGTATTATCAGCACAAATTTTGTATGCCTATTTCATTTGGGTGATTTTTGCTTCACTATTGAACGCAGGAATCGTATTACTAAATGAGATTTGACTAAAAAAAGAAAAGTGAGGCTTTACATAGTTTTAAATTAGTCGGGTGCCAATTCGATTCTTAACCCCTCTAGTTTTTTTTCAATTTTTATTTGACAGCTTAACCTGCTATTGGATTTTACATATAAAGCCTCAGATAGCATTGCCTCTTCATCTGGAGTTTTATTTGGTAATTCATGATTACTTAAAATATAGCACTGACATGATGCGCACATAGCCATGCCACCGCATATTCCTTCCACGGCAAGTTCATATACTTTACAAACCTCCATAAGGTTCATAGACATATCCGCCGGGGCAGATATTTCGTGGTCTTTTCCCTGTCTATCTGTGATAATTATGTTTACATCTTTCTCCATTTATTCAATGGCCCTAATAGTTGATTTTTGAGCTTCTTTTCGAGTTCCGTCAAATCCAGTGATTCCACTAACAGTAGTATATTTTAAGATATTTTTCTTTTTAGGATGAATTCTACTGTAAGCACTCTGACACATTAATGTTGCCTCATGAAAACCACAAAGTATTAATTTAAGTTTTCCAGGATAGATATTGACATCACCAATTGCATATATCCCAGGAATATTTGTTTGATAATCAATGCTATTATTAACCTTAATAGCATTTTTTTCAATTTCTAAACCCCAATCTGCTATAGGTCCCAATTTTGGAGTCAAGCCAAAAAGGGGAATAAAGTAGTCTATTTCAATTTTTTTTTCTTGTTCTCTATGCCTAATATAAATAGCCTCAAGAGAATTTTTTCCTTCTAGTTTAAAAACCTCTGCAGGAGTGAATAATTTTAGTTTATTATTATTCTTTAAAAATTGAATTTTTTCGACTGAATCAATGGCACCCCTGAATTCACTCCTTCGGTGTATTAATGTAATCTCAGCAGCAATATTAGATAGAAAAATTGTCCAATCAAGTGCAGAGTCCCCTCCACCGGCAATTAATACTTTTTTATCTCGGTACTTTTCAGGATCACGAATGATATAGTCAACACCATTATCTTCATATTCCTTCAATCTATCTAACTGGGGTTTTCTGGGTGTAAAAGTTCCTAAACCTCCAGCTATAGCAACAATAGGAGCTTGATGTTGAGTACCCTTATCGGTAGTTATTATAAAATCTCCATTGGAATTTTTATCTATAGATTGAGCCATTTCACCAAGGGTAAATCCTGGACTAAATGGCTTTATTTGCTCCATTAATTTTGAAACTAAATCTCCTGCTAAAATTTCAGGCTGAGATGGAATATCATAGATTGGCTTTTTAGGATAAATTTCTGCACACTGACCACCAGGCATTGGAAGTGAATCTATTATATGACACTTGAGCTTTAAAAGACCTGCTTCAAAAACAGCAAATAAACCTGCTGGTCCTGCACCAATGATTATGATATCTGATTTTATCATAAGGTATTAAGACTCAACACTGATAACTTTTTCAATTTGAGGTGCATGTTTTTTAATAGTCATTTCAACTCCAGTTTTCAAAGTCATTTGATTGACAGTACAAGATACGCATGCACCGTGAAGTTGGACTTTTACAAGCCTATCCTTCTCGATACTTACCAATGAAATATCCCCTCCATCTGATGCAAGAAAGGGTCTAATCTCATCAAGAGCAATCAATACTTTTTCTTCAATTTCTTTTGTTTCCATATTCGTTATTTAATTGCTGAACAACCAACTAAATTAGTAATTTCAACTGCCTTTGTTGGAGGTAGGTTAATATTTCTTTTAAGAAGTTGATTTACCATATTTCGGGTAACATCAACCAATGATTTTTGTATTGGTGTTCCATCTTGAAGTGCAGCAGGTCGACCAACATCTGATGACTCTCGAATACTTTGAACCAATGGGATGGCACCCAAAAAGGGCACTTTTTTATCAATGGCCAAATTCTCAGCTCCATTTTGACCAAAAATATAATATTTTTTATCTGGTAATTCCGAGGGGGTAAAGTACGCCATGTTCTCAATTATTCCTAATACAGGTACCTGAATATTTTCCTGATTAAACATGGCAATACCCTTTCTAGCATCAGCCAAAGCAATTTTTTGAGGCGTACTGACAACCACTGATCCATTCAATGGTAAAGATTGAACAATACTTAGATGAATATCCCCTGTACCAGGAGGAAGATCGATCAAAAGAAAGTCTAATTCTCCCCAATCAGCATCAAAAATTAATTGGTTAAGTGCTTTAGCAGCCATTGGGCCTCGCCAAATTACCGCCTGATCGGGTTGAGTAAAAAACCCTATAGACAAGACTTTCACCCCATGGTTTACAATCGGTGCCATTTTCGACTTACCATCTTTCTTTGTTGACAAAGGTCTCGCTCCTTCCATTTCAAACATTGTGGGTATTGAGGGCCCATATATATCTGCATCTAAGACACCTACTTTACAACCCATCTGTGCTAAAGTCACAGCAATATTTGATGTAACAGTAGATTTTCCAACTCCTCCTTTTCCTGAGGAGATTGCTATTATAGAATCAATTCCTGGTAAAGGCTTTCCTTTTGAAATGGTTGCTGCCTTTTTAGGAGCTTCTACTTTGGTATTAATTTTAATTTTAGCCTTAGCATATACCTTTTTGTGGATCACTTGCATAATTGTAACCTCGAGTTTTTTTCGAGCTTGTAAAGTTGGATTTTGCAGTCGAATATCCAGGTCAATCTCATCTCCAAAAATCATTAAATTGGAAATTGCTCCACTGTCAAATAGATTTTCCCCTGCTCCGGGTACAGTAATGGTTTTTAATGCCTGCTCAACTTCTTTTTTTGTAAATTTCATCAATTACCTCCTTGCATATATCACTTGCAAATATACTTTAATCTGTTCGGAAACAAAAGTTTACAAATCGATTTCAAATGGAGGAAGTTCCTTTACAGGATCCCAGAAATGATCTTGAAAGTGGACGATTTGATCATTATTTATTGTTATGCCCTCGTTTTCCAGTAGTTGCTGCATTAAACTTATACCAGGAAAATGATGTTTTCCAGTAAGTAGACCTACCCGATTAACCACTCGATGTGCAGGTATGTCAGTATTTTTGTGAGCGGCATTCATAGCCCATCCGACCATTCGTGAACTTTGAGGGCTCGCCAAGTAACAAGCTATCGCTCCGTAAGAGGTAACCTTACCTTCAGGTATTTTTTTGACCACTTTATAAACATTCGAAAAGAACTCGGACATTAGATAAATTTAAATTTAATATAACTGATAGGTTTATTTTGATCCAAATACATTTTTTCATAAAAAGTTTGGACTGAAATTGCTTGATCTGGGGCGTGTAAATTATTGTATATGTCATGATGAGCATAGCAAACCTCATATTTATCATCATTCAAAATTCCTAATGTATAACCATGAAGAAATTCACTATCAGTTTTAAGGTGTATAAATCCCTCTTTAAATAGTATCTTTCGATAGCATTCCAAAAAAGACGGATTCGTCAAACGGTGTTTTGTTCTTTTGAATTTTATTTGAGGGTCAGGAAAGGTTATCCAAATCTCGTTTACCTCTTGAGGAGCAAAGAGTTTATCAATAAGTTCTATTTGGGCTCTTACAAAAGCAACATTATTCATTTTATCCTCTAAAGCAGACTTGGCTCCACGCCAGAACCTTGCTCCTTTAATATCTATACCAATAAAATTTTTTTGGGGGTTAAGACCAGCCAAGTGAATCGTATATTCTCCTTTTCCACATCCAAGCTCCAAAACTATAGGTTTGGCATTTTTAAAATAGGATTTATTCCAACTCCCCTTCAAGAAAAATGAATCTTTTTCAAGCTCAGCTCTCGCGGGTTGAATTACATTCTTAAAGGTTTCATTTTCCTCAAAACGTTTTAATTTATTTTTACTACCCACCAAAATGATTTAAATAAGTGAATTTAAGAATTGAAAAAATTAATGATCAATTTTGTTATTATTCTTTCGCGAGGGCACTTGTTTACCAAAACCAACCCCGTTCGTAACAGGAGAGTGTATAGTCGGAGCTATACGCTGTAAAGTAAATGAAAACTCTGAACCCACTCCAAGTGTGCTTTCAACAACAAGTTTTTCTTGATGAGCCTCTATAATATGCTTAACAATAGCAAGCCCTAACCCAGATCCTCCTTGTTTTCTATTTCCAGTTTTATCTACCCTGTAAAAACGTTCAAATAGTCTTGGAATATGTTCTTCAGCGATACCTTCACCATTATCGTTAACACGAATGACAATTTTTTCAGAATTTACCTCTTGAATTGAAACCTCAGTCTTTCCATTCTCGACTCCATACTTTAAAGAATTAATAATTAAATTAGTTAGAACCTGTTGAATTCTCTCTTCATCTGCATGGACCATGACAGGATTAAGATATTCCTTGTCAAAAGTAAGGGATATTGCGTTTTTTATTGCTCGCATTTCAAGAAGATCAAAAACATTTTCAATCAGTTTAATAACATCAAATGAGGTTCTATCAATTGATTTTATACCTGATTCAAATTGAGTAATCAAATCTAAATCTTTAACAACATAAATCAATCTTTCAACTCCTTTTGCTGTTCGCTTTAAATATTTATCTCTTACTTCCTTGTCTTTTACAGCCCCCTGAAGTAAAGTCAAAACATAACCTTGAATTGTAAACAAGGGTGTTTTTAATTCGTGTGATATGTTACCAATAAATTCTTTGCGGTAATTTTCTTTATCTTTTAATAATTCAATCTCTAGTTTTTTGTCGTCAGCAAATTTTCGCAGACCTTTTTTTAAAACTTCTATATCAGATTGAATAGTCATTTTATTTTGAGATACTCCAGAGGGTAATAAATCGCTGTAAATTCCTTTAACCTTATTTAAGATGAATCTTTCAATTCTAAAATGGACTAATAAAACCGAACATAGAAAAAATATTAAAATGATAATAATTATAAGGGGAAATCCTTCATGAAGAATATTAATTTCCAAAAAATAAAATAATAATGAAATCAAAAACAACATTAAAATTGTCAGCATGGCTGATAATGTGATGGCTGTTTTGTAGTTCTTTAGTCTTGACACCTATTTTGAAGAATTGATAAATTTGTAGCCTACACCCTTAACCGTTTTAAAATATTTATCGCCAATTTTTTCACGGAGCTTTCTGATATGAACATCAATTGTTCGATCACCTACGACCACTTCACTTCCCCATACAATTTCCATAATTTTTTCTCTTTTAATCACCTTATCTGGCTTCGAAGCGAGTAAATAAAGTAATTCAAATTCCTTTCTAGGCATTGAAAATGGTTTTCCCATATGAGTAACCTCATACTGTTCCCTGTCAATGATTAGCTTACCTATTTGAATTTTTTCTAGAGTTTGTTCTTCATTTTTTAAACGTCTTAATAATGCTTTAACTTTAGAAACAATTATCTTAGGTTTGATAGGTTTAGTTACATAATCATCTGCTCCAGCCTCAAATGCGGCAACGTAAGAATAATCCTCTCCTCTAGCTGTTAGGAACATAATAATTGTATCATTAAAACACACGTCATTTCTCAACTGTTCACAAGCTTCAATTCCATCCATATTGGGCATCATCACGTCCATAATAATTAAATTAGGTATGTTTTTTTTGGCTTTTTTCAAAGCCTCTTTACCATCACTGGCAGTATAAAGCTTATACCCCTCTTGATCCAAATTGTATCTTATAATTTCAATTACATCTGGCTCATCATCTACTAACAGGATTTTGATGTCTTTTTTTTTCATCACTTATATATTTTACTAATATAAAAATTTATCCCCTTGACTGTGTTAACAAATACTTATATAATAATCTTAAAATTAAACACTACGCTTAATTTTGTTAACTTTGATTTAAAGGTAATTATATAATTATGTCCCGGAATGTTTTTATTTTTATAATGACAATTACATGTACAATTGCTTTTACACAATATGACGAAAATCAATCTATTAACTTCAAAAAATCTGAACTGTCAATAGCATCAGAAGATCTGTTTCAAAAACTTGATTATAAATTATATCCCAACCCTCTGGTTGGAAATTTATTGAATTTTATTTCTCCAAGATCTGAAACAAAAGAAATCGCTGTTTTGAATATTTTAGGTAAAGAGGTTTTTAAGACGATTACTTTAAATAATCAGATCCTACTCCCGAATCTTATGCGCGGTATTTATATAGTTAAACTAAAGCAGGGGAATTACCTGGGATTAAGCCGATTAGTAGTTCCCTAAAGTAAATGATCACTAATCCTCCTACTATTGAAAATTTTTGGGAAGTTAATTCAAGTTCTTCATTCGAAAAGTTAGCATTAGATACCTTTAAGCTACAATATAAAAAAAACACTGTTTATCGCTCTTATTGTAGTTTAATTAACAGAAGTCCTTGTGACATAAAAAAAGTTGAAGATATTCCACATTTACCAATATCTTTTTTTAAGTCTAAGAAAGTTGTTTCTTATAGTAAAGAACCAATAGGCTTTTTTAGTTCAAGTAAAACATCTGGTCTCGTTTCATCAAAACACTTCTATCGAAATTTGAATGATTATATTAAAAGTTTCACTAAAGGCTTTGAAAATTTTTATGGTAAATTTTCTAATTATGTTTTTTTAGGACTCCTTCCATCCTATATAGAGCAAAAAAATTCTTCGTTGATTTTCATGGTTAATGAATTAATTCAAAAAAGCAGCCACATTGAAAGTGGTTTTTACCTTGACAACTTTAAAGATTTGGTTCAAAAAATTAATTTTTTAGAGTCTCGAGGTCAAAAGACAATATTAATGGGTGTTTCCTTTGCACTTTTAGATTTATTAGAATATCACCAGTTTCATCTCAAAAACACCTTAATAATGGAGACGGGAGGAATGAAAGGAAAACGAAAAGAAATTACTCGAATGGAACTTCATAAGATTTTAAGTGAAGGGTTTGGTTGTAAAAAAATTCATTCTGAGTATGGAATGACAGAGCTTCTTTCTCAGGCTTATTCCAATGGCGATGGTATATTCGAATGCCAACCCTGGATGCGGGTTTCAATTCGTGAAAACCAAGATCCATTTGAGTTACTTCAGAATGGTCAAACAGGTGGAATTAATATTATTGATCTAGCTAACAGGGACTCGTGTGCCTTTATAGCTACTGATGATATTGGAAAAGTACATTCTAACAAAAAGTTTGAAGTCTTGGGGCGCTTTGACCACTCAGAGGCAAGAGGTTGTAATTTGATGTTATTTTAAACCGCTAATTTGATAATAAAGTAATTTTTTTTACCTCTTTGAAGCAATATATATTGATTGTCTATCAAGTCTTCTTCACCAATCTTATATTTTTCCATTACTTTAATCTTGTTTACAGATATAGACTTCTCACTTAATGCTCTTCTTGCCTCGCCATTTGATTTGAGAAAATTCGTTTTATTAACTAAAAGATTAATCATATCAATTCCATTATTGAAATCAGCTCGAGAAATTTCTGATTGAGGTACTCCTTCAAATACCTCCAAGAATGTTTGTTGATCAAGTTTTTTTAAATCCTCAGCTGTAGATTTTCCAAAAAGGATTTGGCTGGCTTTTTTTGCTTTTTCAAGGTCTTTATCAGAATGTACCATCCTAGTAACCTCATCTGCAATTGTTTTTTGTAACAGTCTTGCGTGTGGCATAGACCTATGTTCTAAAATCAAACTTGAGATCTTTTCTTGATCCAAAAGGGTGAAAACCTTTATGTAGCTCTCTGCATCCTCGTCCGATGAGTTGAACCAATATTGATAGAATTTGTATGGTGATGTCTTTGATTTATCTAACCAAACATTCCCACTTTCAGTCTTACCGAATTTGGTCCCATCTGCCCTAGTAATTAAGGGGCAAGTAATTGCATAAGCTTTTCCCCCAACTTTTCTTCGAATCAACTCTGTACCTGTAGTAATATTACCCCATTGATCGCTACCTCCCATTTGAATTTTACAATCCATATTTTTATAAAGATGAAGAAAGTCATATCCCTGAAGCAATTGATAAGTGAATTCTGTGAAAGACATTCCAACTTTTGCCTCTATCCCTAAACGTTTTTTTACAGAATCTTTAGCCATCATGTAATTTACCGTGAGATGTTTTCCAACCTCTCTAGAAAAGTCAATGAGCGTATAATCTTTCATCCAGTCATAATTATTTACCAATATTGCTCCTTTTTTTCTATCGGAATCAAAATCAAGAAACTTATTTAATTGACTTCTAATTCCATCAATATTTTTTTTTAGACTATCGGGATCAAGTAAATTTCTTTCATGGGATTTACCTGAAGGGTCACCAATCATTCCTGTTGCTCCTCCAACTAATATAATTGGTTGATGGCCTGCATTTTGAAAATGAATCAATATCATAATCTGCACTAGGCTTCCAATGTGAAGTGAATCTGAAGTAGGATCAAAGCCAATATATCCCGCAGAAGGAGTTTTAAGTAAATAATCTTCGGTTTCCGGCATGATGTCATGTAACATTCCACGCCATCGTAGCTCTTCTACAAAATTTTTTTGCATTGTTAACGTTTGCTCTGCAAAGATAGATTTATGGAGTAAAACAAAAAATTATTATTTAAAAAGCATTATTTTTAATTTATGATTCTGGTTACAGGAGCTACGGGATTTATCGGTTCTAATTTATTATATAAATTAGCCAAATATAATGTATGTAACATTGTAGCAACTTACAGATACAAATCCAATAAAGATAAAATTGCTGCTTTATTTAGATCCAAATTCCCTGATGGAAATTTAAAGTTTGAAAGAATTATTTGGAGAAGAGCAGAATTAAGAGATTTACCTAGCTTAACAGAAGCTTTTGAAGGTGTAAAGAAAGTATATCATTGTGCAGCCTTTATTTCATTTGCTTTCAGCGATCGTCAAAAACTTTACGAGATAAATCAAAAAGGAACATCATATATAGTTGATCTGTGTTTAAAGAATAAGATCGAAAAACTTGTTTATGTAAGCTCCATTGCTAGTCTGGGTTCGGAAGAAAATGAGACCACAGTTGATGAAAATAGTACCTGGGACAATAATATTGACAAAACTCCATATGGCTATTCAAAATATGGCGCTGAAATGGAGGTGTGGAGGGGCAGTCAAGAGGGTCTTGATGTAGCAATAGTTAATCCAGGTATTGTATTAGGTCCAGGTAGTCCAATGGAAAAAAAAATTAAGTACATGAAAAATTGGTTCAGGTTTTACACCCCTGGAATAAGTGGCTATGTATGGGTAGAGGACGTGATAACTATAATGATTAAATTAATGGATTCAGGAATTAAGTCTGAAAGGTTTGCTTTGGTTGCTGAAAACTGGTCTGGAAAATCAATGATTCTAGCATTGTTAAAAGCGCAGAAAAAAAACTATACAGTTATTAAAATATCTAAAGTATTTTTTTACATTTTTTGGTTTATAGAGTATTTGCTTGAAATAATTGGTCTACGAAAAAGGTTCTTTACCAAAGCATTAATAAAAATAATTTTTAATGATACTAAAATAAGTGGTGAGAAAATTAAATCCTACATTGATTTTAAATATACACCAATTGGTCTTTCACTAAAAAAATTGAATTTGGATAAAACATAGCTTACTAATCAGGTATCTATTCAATCTCAATTTTTTGGAGACTATCTCTTAACTCATTTAATTTAGATTGAACCTTTTCAAATATGTAAGTATATTCTTTAGGGTTTTTTGAGTAAAAATCCTGACTTTGATAAAATTGCAGGCTATCTACCCCATATTTCTGGAGAATATATTGATCAACCAAAATATTTCTTTTTTCCTTAATTGCATATCCATTCCGTTTGATATTCTTCATTAACATAATATCTAACATTATTTTAGTCATTAATTCTTGTTCAATTAAATTCTCAGGAGGATTTGTTTCTCTAAGCTGTAAACAGGAAAAAAGAAACAAAAACAAAATAATTATAATAAATCTTTTCATTTAAAGCTTTTTTCTGTCAAAGGTTAATTTTCTTCCCAAGGAGGACTCAATTATTTCGCCTTGATCATAGACCAAGTTACCATTTACAAAAGTTTTTTCAATATAAGCATCAAAGGTTGTTCCCTCAAATGGAGACCAACCACATTTGTATAATATATTTTCCTTTGTAACAATTGTTTTTTTATTCAAATCCACTAATACCAAATCGGCAAAATAACCCTCTCTCAAATATCCTCGATTTTGAATCCTGAAAAGAATAGCCGGATTGTGACAAGCTTTTTCAACAAGTTTTTCAAGGGTGATTTTACCTTTTTGAGCCTGAGTTAATAAAGCAATTAAAGCATGTTGAACCAAAGGCCCTCCAGAAGGGGCTGAAGTATATAAATTTTGTTTTTCCTCAAGTGTATGCGGAGCATGATCAGTAGCAAGGATATCGATTCTGTTGTCATTAAGTGCTTTCCAGAGCTCATCGCGATCAGATTCTTTTTTAACTGCAGGGTTCCATTTTATTAGATTACCCTTTTCTTTGTAATCATCTTCTGAAAAATATAAATGGTGAACACAAACCTCTGCCGTAATTTGTTTGGAAACTAATGGTTTATTATTGGAAAACAAATGGGTTTCCTTTGCTGTAGATAAATGAAAAACATGTAACCTTGCTCCTGTTTTTTTTGCCATTGCAATAGCTTTGGAGGAGGAAAGGTAGCAAGCGTCTTCACTTCTGATTTTAGAATGTTTTTCAATCGGAATATTATCCCCATATTTCTTTCTGTATTTCGATAAATTATTCTTAATAGTAGACTCATCCTCGCAATGAACGGCTATAGGAAGAGTTGTTTTTGAAAAGATTTCCTCAAGAACTTTTTCATCATCTACAAGCATTTTTCCAGTTGAAGAGCCCAGAAATAATTTTATGCCAGCAACTTTTGTGTCATCTATTTTAATAATATCTTTTAGGTTTTCATTTGTACCGCCAAAGAGAAATCCAAAATTTGCTATGGAGCTTTTTTCAGCAATTGCATGCTTATCCAGCAGTGCATTAGAGTCAGTAGTTTGAGGTATGGTGTTTGGCATTTCTAAAAAAGATGTTATTCCACCAGCTACAGCTGCTCTTGATTCACTTGCGATAGTAGCTTTGTGAGTCAAACCTGGCTCTCGGAAATGGACCTGATCATCAATCCAACCAGGTAATAAATGTAATCCCTTTGCGTCAATTACTTCCATTGAGCTTGAAGGGGAGATAGAATCACAGATTGATGCAATTGTTTCACCTTTTATTAATAAGTCTTTTTGAATGACCTTTCCCTCGTTGACTAGGGTAGCGTCCTTTATTAAAATTTCCCTCATTTATTTAAGCCAAAAATATCATTAATTCTCAAAATTAAAACGCCTAATAAGCCTTCCCAAATAATTCTTCCGTCCATTTTTGACAACCCTAGGGTTCTGTTAGTAAAGATTATTGGATGTTCAATATAACTGAATTTTTTCCTCCATGTTTTAAATTTCATTTCAACCTGAAAAGCATACCCGACAAATTTAACTTTATCGAGTTCTATTGCTTCCAATACTTCTCTTTTGTATCCAACAAAACCCGCTGTAGGATCTTTTATCGGCATTGAAGTTATCAATCTAACATAAGCAGAGGCTAAATAGGACAATATAATACGACCTAAAGGCCAATTGACAACATTGATTCCTTTAATATATCTTGAGCCGATAACCATATCTTTACCTTCTTTTAAGTAATCAAGCATAGTAACCAGTTCACTTGGATTATGAGAAAAATCTGCATCCATTTCGAAAACATAATCATACATTTTATCAATAGCCCATTTGAATCCATGAATATATGCTCTACCCAGTCCATCTTTATTTTTTTTAACCTCCAAAAAAATCTTCTTTGGATAGGATTCAATAATTTCTTTTACTATTGTTGCTGTTCCATCAGGAGAGGAGTCGTCTACTACTAAAACATCAAATTTCTTTTCTCTAATTATGGCTTCAATTACTTTTTTTATGTTTTCAGCCTCATTATAAGTCGGAATAATAACCAGTACTTTTTCCATAGGTAGATTGTAAATTTACTAAATCAATGGAAATAAAACTTTGTGTGAGAATACTTCCTTATTTTTATTTCATGTTTCAATTTATAAATAAATTAAGGCTAAATGAAGATTGGGTTACACTACTAATACTATTAGTTTTTTTTCTAATTGTTTCTTTGTACAAAAGAAACCCCAGTCAAATAGTTATTCTTTTAAAATTTTGGAAAATTAATAGCTTTTCAATTATTAATCAAAAAGAACAGTTTTTCAATCCCTTCAGTTTATTCAATTTTATTTTATTAACTATCATTTTTATTAGCTATTCACTACTAAGTTATTTTTTTTATGAAAGAATACTTTCCAGTCCATTTGGAAAAATTCCATTTCTATATTTTATAATTTTTATAACCTTTATTGTTAGTTTCAGATACTTTTTTTTGAAAATTGCTATTTGGTCCTCTGGTTTAACCGAAATATTAGGGAGAGCAATTTATAATAGCTTAAGCCTCCACGGATCGATTAGTCTTTTTGTTTTATTCAATTTTGTAATATTCTACTATGGTTCTAATCAAATCCAAGATTTAATTTTATTGATATCAATAGCGACCTTAATATTAATCATTATTACACACACTGTATTATATTTTAAAATTGCATTACGAGATCCACAATACTCTTTTTATATATTTTTATATATTTGTGGTTTCAAATTAGCGCCCTGGCTTTGGCTCTACAAAATATTTTATTAGGATTTTTATAAATAATAGATAAAGTATGAAAGTGAAGACTATATTAGTGTCACAACCTGAGCCTGCAAGTGATAAATCCCCATATTCAAGGTTAAAGGAAAAGCACAAATTAAAAATCGATTTTCGTCCTTTTATTCATGTTGAGGGGTTGACCGCTAAAGAAGTGCGGTTACAAAAGATTAACTTCTCTGATTACAACAATATAATACTAACTAGCAGAAACGCCGTTGACCACTTCTTCAGAATTACTGAAGAAATGCGTTATAAAGTTCCTGATGCAACAAAATACTTTTGTCAATCTGAGGCGGTAGCTTACTACCTTCAAAAATATGTTGTTTACAGAAAAAGAAAAATATACGTAGGGGATAAAAGGATAAATGATTTGGAAGCCATTTTCAAAAAATTTCAAAAAGAACGTTTCTTACTCCCATCATCTGATGTCCTTAAGCCAAGTATACCAACTTGTTTAGACGATATGGGAATTAATTGGGATAGAGCACAATTATACAGAACAGTTGTGAGTGATCTTTCAGATTTGAGAGATGTATACTATGACGTTTTAGTTTTTTTTAGCCCCTCTGGAATTGAATCACTTTTAAAAAACTTTCCTGATTTCCAGCAAAAAAATACCCGAATAGCAGCTTATGGAAATGCCACTGAAAAAGCAGCAGACAAAGCTAAGCTCAGGATAGATATCAAAGCTCCGACACCCGAATCCCCTTCTATGAGTATGGCAATTGAAAAATATATCCGCACTCTAGGAAATTAGATTTTATCTACAATGCTTTAATTTTTAGAATTCTCAAAATCAAAAATATCCAAGCTGAAATTAATAAAGTTCCACCTAATGGAGTGACGGGACCTAAAAATGATAGATCTGTTGAAAAAAATTTTTGAAGGCAGAGTAAAAAAATACTAAAACTGAAAAGTATAGTTCCCCAAAAAAATAGACGAAAAATCAAAATATTTTTTGGAATTTCAAATCCGCCTATAATAAGCATGCTAAGTCCATGGTACATCATATACCTTATTCCCGTTTCAAAAGCATCAAACCTCTGTATATCTAAATAAGATTTCAAAAAGTGACTTGCAAAGGCACCTAGAACAACAGATAAGAGGGCAAAACATGCCCCTGCCAATTTAAATTTTCTCATAATTATAATTTAAAATAAAAATAACTTTTAAATGTTAATTAATTTAAACTATTAACTAAATTCATAGTCTAGATTAAATTTTTTAACTCAAACTATTGAAAAAGGAAAATAAAAAAGTACTTATAGATGGATTGGATAAAGTAATCCTTAAGGCACTTATGACAAATGCAAGAGAGTCTATTAATGAAATAGCGAAAACTGCAGGAATATCTGGTGCTGCCGTCCATCAACGACTGAAAAAGCTTGAAAAAACTAATCTTATATCGGGATCACAGCTCGTCATTAACCCTAAGGTATTGGGCTATAAAACTATGGCTTTCATCGGAATATACCTAGATAAAGCAATTAGAAATCCTGAGGCCGTTAAAAAACTTGAAAAAATCCCAGAAGTAATTGAATGTCATTACACCACTGGGAATTGGAGTATACTTATCAAAATTCTTTGTGAGGATAACCAGCATCTAATGAATGTATTAAATCACAAAATACAAACCATTGAAGGAGTATCTAGAACAGAGACCTTTATTTCTCTTAACCAACAAATCAAAAGACAGATTCAGATTTAGGGTTTTAGATACAACTATTAATTCTTTCTATTAATCAATGCAAAAACAATTATGAACAATTGTAAAATGCCTGAAATTATATTAGCAATAATTACAGCCAAACTTTTAATCAAAAAACCGTAGTATAACCATATGCAGATCCCTATCAGCATAATTACATACATTGAAACTGAAACCCCTTTAGCATTTTTATTTTTCCAAATTTTAAAAACCTGAGGTACAAAAGCAAAAGTGGTAAAACTAGCAGCGAGAAGTCCTATTATCTCAATTTGGATAGAATTCATTATGTTACAATATTGATTATTTTACCTGGAACAACGATGATTTTTTTAGGTAAGCTGCCACTTAGTTGAGAAAGGGTTTTTTCTTCATTCATTACCTCCTTTTTAATTTGTTCAATGGTTAATTCTAGAGAAAGTTTCAGTGTAAAGCGCATCCTTCCATTAAAGGAAACAGGATACTCCTTCACTTTTTCTTCTAATTTACTAGGATCGAATTTTGGGAAAGGCTCAAACGCAATGCTATTAGTGTTACCTATCCTCATCCATAATTCTTCAGTAAAATGGGGCGCAAATGGAGAAAGCAAAACCAAAAGTGGTTCCAAAACCTCTCGGTTAGAACACTTCAATGCAGTCAGTTCATTGATACATATCATAAAACTACTGACACATGTATTAAATGAAAGACGCTCTATATCTTCGGTAACTTTCTTAATGGTTTGATGAACAACTTTTAAGCTTTCTGTGCTTGCTACTTGATCATTAACCAAGAAATGGTCTTCTTGATAAAACAACCTCCAAAACTTCTTGAGAAAGTTATGGACTCCAGAAATACCTGCAGTATTCCAAGGTTTATCCTGCTCAATAGGACCTAAAAACATTTCATACATTCTAAGGGTGTCTCCTCCATAAGTATCACAAATCTCATCTGGATTTACAACATTGTGTTTTGACTTTGACATTTTTTCAATCTCCCTGCCAACAATGTATTTTCCGTCCTCTAATATGAATATAGCGTTTTCGAAGTCTTTTTGCCAACTCCTAACTTTATTTATATCCAATTGATTACTAGAATTGACTAAAGAGACGTCAACGTGGATGGGCTCTACCTCATGATTTTTTATAAGGCCTTTGGATAAAAATTTTTGTGTTCCCTTTTTTCGATAAACAAATGCAGAATTCCCAAGTATCATTCCCTGATTTACTAATTTCTTTGCATACTCATCCACTTTCAAGTATCCCAAATCAAAAAGTACCTTTTGCCAAAAACGCGAATACAAGAGGTGACCAGTTGCATGCTCATTACCACCCATATAGAAATCAACTTCTTTCCAGTAATTAATTGCCTCGTTTCCTACAAACTTCTTATCATTAGATGTGTCCATATAGCGATTAAAATACCATGAACTTCCAGCCCACCCAGGCATGGTATTTAATTCAATAGGGAAAATAGTTTTGTGATTAATTTGATTAATAGGTACGACTTTTTCGTTTACTTCATCCCAAGCCCAGTTTTTAGCATTACCTAATGGAGGTTTTCCATCAGGTGTTGGGAGATATTTTTCTACGTCTGGTAATTCTAATGGAAGATTTTTTTCTGATATGGGATATGGAACTTCTGACTTAAAATATATAGGGATTGGCTCTCCCCAATATCGCTGACGACTAAATATAGCATCTCTTAGTTTGAAATTAACTGCTCCCCTTCCATAATTATTTTCCTCTAATTCTAAGATGATTTTTTGAATTGCCTCCTTATAATTCATACCATTTAAAAAACTTGAATGGGTGAGTTTTATATTACCTTTTTCTACAAAGGCTTTTTTACTAACATCAATACCATCAAAAATATTAATGATTTGAAGTTTAAAGTGTCGTGCAAAATCAAAATCTCTTTGATCCCCGCTAGGAACAGCCATTACTGCTCCCGTGCCATAACTGGCTAAAACATAATCCCCAATCCAAATAGGAATTTCAACTTTAGTGAATGGGTGAATTGCATATCCTCCAGTAAAAACACCACTAATATTTTTCACTTCAGCCTGCCTTTCCCTGTCCGATTTAGCTGAAACCTTTTCGATATAATCTTCGACCTCTTTTTCTTTCTCAGGCGTAGTTATTGATTTTACCAATCCATGCTCTGGAGCAAGTGTCAAATAGGTTACTCCGAAAATAGTATCAGGTCGGGTTGTAAAAATCTCTAGTTTATTTTTGTTATCCTTAATTTGAAAGAAAATACTGGCGCCAATAGATTTCCCAATCCAGTTTCTTTGCATTTCTTTTAGTGAGTCCGGCCAGTTGACTTGGTCTAAACCATCTAATAATCGATTAGCAAAAGCACTAATTCGCATACTCCACTGTGTCATTCTCTTCTTGATAACAGGATGCCCCCCGCGTTCTGAAACCCCATTAACGATCTCATCATTAGCCAAAACAGTTCCTAAAGCAGGGCACCAATTAACTTGCGTTTTGGATAAATAGGTCAACCGGTATTTTAGTAAAATCTTTTCTTTTTCTACTTCAGTAAAGGCATTCCATTCATTTGCTCCAAATAACTGAGTATCTTTTTCACAATGGGCAAATACTTTATGATTCCCCTCTCTTTCAAAATCCGAAATCAATTCTGAAATTGGAAAGGCCTTATCTTTAGAAGTATTATAATAAGAATTAAATAATTTAAGGAAAATCCATTGCGTCCAACGATAATATTTTGGATCTGAGGTCTGAACCTCCCTGGTCCAATCGAATGAAAACCCCATTCGGTTTAGTTGCTTACGATATCTTTTTATATTGGCCTGAGTTGTCTTAGCAGGGTGCTGGCCCGTTTGAATTGCATATTGTTCTGCAGGTAATCCAAATGAATCATAACCTTGAGGATGCAAAACATTAAATCCTTGATGTCTCTTGTAACGTGCAATAATATCACTTGCTATATAACCTAAAGGGTGCCCAACGTGAAGCCCCGCTCCAGAGGGATAAGGAAACATATCTAAAATATAAAACTTTGGTTTTTCGCTTTTATTATGGGCTTTAAAAGTTTGATTACTAGCCCAAAACGTTTGCCATTTTTTTTCAATTTGCTGAAAATCATATTTCATTTAAGGACTTCTTTTAAAAGTATAAAAATAAGCTTATTGACCGAAAGGAAAAAGTTTACCAATCTCAGGGTGTTTTTTATTGATGGTTTTTTATTTTTACGTAAATAATTTAACTTCATTGAAGCAGTTACCTGAAGAAAAATTCAATAAACGAAGGTTGATTTCAACCTATTTATCTGTAGTAGTGAGCATCTCTTTAGTTCTTTTCTTGACAGGAATCCTGGGAATACTACTATTAAATTCAAAAAAAGTTGCTGACCATTTTAAAGAGCAGATTGTGATGACGGTTTATATTAAAGATTCCGCCAAAGAAATTGAATTAAAGCAAA
>CACHZY010000008.1 GCA_902584445.1 uncultured Bacteroidota bacterium
GGGAAAAGAGATCATGCAACTGTACTCCATGCATGTAAAACAGTCGACAACCTTAGTTTTACAGACAAACAATTCAGAAAATACGTAGAGGATCTCAACCAAAAACTTACGCTCTAAAACACCTTATTGAAAACTAATATTTTGATGGTCTGCCTCGGAAACATATGTCGTTCTCCACTGGCAGAGGGAGTATTAAAAAGTAAATTATCATCAAACCACTTCCGCATTGATTCTGCAGCAACTGCAAGTTTTCATATTGGGAAATCCCCTGATTACAGGAGTATAAAAATTGCTGCCGATTACGGAATTGACATCAGTCTTTAAACTAGAAGATTTTAATTTGTTCGATAAGATTTATGTTATGGATAGAAATAATTTAAAAACTATAAAACAACTCGCTGAAACTCCAGAACAAAGAGATAAAGTAAGTCTAATTCTTGAAAATGAAGACTTACAAGACCCGTATTATGGAGATGAAAGTGATTTTAAAATAGTTTTTGAACTTCTTAACGAAGCTTGTGAAAAAATTAAGTTTGATTTAATAAATTAAAAAAATGTCTGCTAAGCTTTTCCTAATTCCATGTCCCATTGGAGAAAACGCTCCAATTGAAATGCTCCCTATCTCAATCAAAACAACTATAACCAACACTGACTTTTTCATTGTAGAGCACGAAAAAGAGGCACGAAGATTTATAAAAAAAATTTGCCCGGATAAGATTCAATCCAAACTCAAACTATTTCCATTAAACAAACATACGTCATTAATGGAGATGGTCAATTATCTCGATCCATGTAAGTTTGGAGAAAATATGGGATTAATTTCTGATGCAGGGTGTCCTGCTATAGCTGATCCCGGAGCAATAATTGTAGAAAAGGCACATCAATTGGGAATTAAAGTCATACCTTTAGTAGGTCCATCAGCTATTCTAATGGCGATGATGAGTTCGGGAATGAATGGTCAAAATTTTGCCTTTAATGGCTACGTTCCTATCAACAAAAGCGATCGTAAAAAAAAAATTAAGGATCTTGAAAGCAGATCCCAAAAACAGAATCAATCTCAAATCTTTATTGAAGCACCTTACAGGAATGAAAAATTCTTTATGGACTTAATTGACTCATTAAGCCCAGAGACAAGGCTTTGTATTGCCTATGATATTACTGAGCCCGATGAATATATCAAGACGTATACCATTTCAGATTGGAAAAAGAAAAGGATCAAGTTTCATAACAAACCGGCAATCTTTATCTTTCACAAAAAATAATTATCTATAAACTCGATTTCGGTTTAACCAATTAGTATATACTTTTTTATTTCTTTCATGAGAGCGGCCATTGGTTGCAAAAAGATGATATCCAGGTTGATTGGGGTTGGCAACAAAATAGAGAAAGTTATGTCTTTCATAATTCAGAACTGCTTCTATGGCAGAAAGGTCAGGCATCGCGATTGGTCCTGGAGGTAATCCACTTTTCAGATAAGTATTGAACGGAGATTTTATTTTTAAATCTTTATACAAAACTCTTTTAATCACGGTATCGAAATTTTTATATTTTAATTTTAAAGCATAAATAATTGTTGGATCAGCTTGTAATTTCATCTTTCGGTTAAGTCTATTAATATAGACTCCAGCTACTCTGGGTCGCTCATCTGCTTTTTGACTTTCTTTTTGAACTACAGAAGCTAAGCAAATTACATCCTTAGGATTTAATCCAATTTGATTCGCTTTATCAACCCTAGCATTTGTCCAAAAGTTTTTATATGATTTCCACATTTTTTCTCTAAATTTTAATGCTGAAGTATTCCAAAAAAACTCATAAGTATTTGGCAGGTACATGCTTAATGCATTATATTTTGAAAATCCATTTTGTTTTAAAAAATTGGTATCACGAAATGCTCTTATCAATGTTATACTGTCTGGCGCAATTTGCTCTGCAACTCGACCAGCTAGATTTTCTAAACGCTCCTGATTATTAAAGGTTACCTTAATGGTTAGGTTTTTAGATCTGAGAGAATTGATAATTTCATTATTGTTACTGCCTTTATGAATGGCATACTTCCCAGGTTTGATACGATTGAAATATCCTTTTTTTTTGGCTGCAACGGTAAAATCTGAGACAGAGTTTAAATAAGGTGATAACTGATCGCATAAGGATTCAAAAGTTTCTCCGTCCTTGATATATATATACTTAACCTCGTTTACAAATTTAGTATTGTCCCAAAAAAAAGTTTTATTAAACAAATAAAAAAAGTAGAGCCCAAACACCAAACCTATCATAACAATGATAAATAATAATTTCCTGCGATACATCTTTAAACTATTTTCTGATATATTAATTCATCGTGAAACTGTCCATCATAAAAATTCCAATCTTTTTTTTTGCCAACCAAAAAAAATTTTTGGGATTCAAAAAGTTGAATACTATATTGATTTTCTGCCGCAACGTGGGCATAAAGTTGATGTAGCTGTAGCATTTCCTTTGCATAGGTTTCAATCAATTCAAGTGAAGCATTGCCATACCCCCTTCCTCGATTAGAAGAACGAATAGTTAGACCAATAGCGGCCCTATGATGAAGTGGCTCAAAATCAAATAAGTCTATAAAACCAATTGCATGTTTTTGCTTATTTGTAATCGTAAACTTTATTTGTCGAGTTTCAAAAATATCTTTATCAGAACTTGCAATATAGTTATTAAGTAAACTTTTTGAGTAAGGATGGAAGCGATTGGAATACTTCCATAATTTAGTATCATTTTCAGTATCAAATAAAAAATCTAAATCGTCAGGTTCCAATGCCCTGATGGTTACAAAATCATTTTGATAATTAATCATTTTATTTCAAAATTACCCGAAAAAATAAATTCAGCTGGACCAATTAATTTAATTTCACAGTATCGACTTAATGATGGTGTAAATACTGTTTTAAGCATTCCTCCTAAAGCATGAATATTGATACTAGTGGATTTGGTCAAGCCCATGAAATGAACACCCACCCCAGCAGCTACTGCTCCAGTTCCACATGACAAGGTTTCTTTCTCTACGCCTCGCTCATAAGTTCGAATTTTAAAATTATCTTTATTTAGCATTTGAATGTAATTTACATTTGTGCCTAAATCTATATAAGGTTCTCCATAACGGATCGCTGCCCCTTGGTCATTAACATTTATTTTAGAGATATCATTAACCAATTCCAAATGGTGAGGAGATCCAGTATTTATGAAAAGGGAATCTCCATTTTTGGTAATATTTTGAACATCATTCATGTCAAGAGAAACGAGTTCATCTTTTTTCATAGATGCAAAATGCAGTCCATCAGCGGCCTCAAAAACTCCTTTATTTTTGACTATATTTAATGATCTAGCAAAAGCGAATACACAACGACCTCCGTTCCCACATAGACTTCCTTGGTTACCATCAGAATTGAAATAGATCATTTTAAAATCTCCTTCTGTTGAGTTCTGTACTAATATTAGTCCATCTGCACCTATTCCCATATGCCGATTACATAATTGGTTAATTATAGATGCATTGTCTTTCGGAAAACTTGATAACCTATCATCGATAATTATAAAGTCATTTCCAGCAGCTTGATATTTATTAAAATTAAATTTCATTAAAACAAATTTAGGGAAATTTTGACCTACTTCCCTTTTGTTAAATTGTAGTTAAAGGAATACTGAGAAATATAGATTTTTATAAATTTGCATAATTAAAAAATTGTAAATGAAATCTATTTTGAAAACTGTTTTAATCTCTACGCTAAGTGCCTTTATTATTATTGTTTCTTATGATTATTTAACCTCCGATAATAATGATGTTTTAGAAAATGTATCGAAATCAACAAATCTTCTTCCCGCTACCTATAGTTTTAACACTAATCAGGTTGCTGCTGAAATGACTGATTTCACAATTGCAGCTGAAAAAACAGTTAACGGCGTTGTACATGTCAAAAACACTAGTATTCAAAAAAACGATATCCCGTGGTGGTATCGAAACTTTTATGGAGATGATGAAGAGGAAATGAATAAGAGAATTGGTACAGGTTCAGGTGTAATAATTTCCCCAGATGGACTTATAATAACCAATTATCATGTTATAGAAGATGCAACCGAAATTGAAATTACCTCAAATAAAAATAAAACTTACAAGGCTGAAATTATTGGAAGTGACCCCAATACTGATCTTGCAGTATTGAAAATAAATCCGGACGAAAATCTTCCTTTTATTCCTTTTGGGGACTCTGATAATTCTAGAATTGGAGAATGGGTCTTAGCTGTTGGAAACCCATTTAACTTGAATTCTACAGTTACAGCGGGTATAATAAGTGCAAAATCAAGAGATCTGAATGATCGAGATAGTAAGAATCAATCATTTATTCAAACTGATGCAGCAGTGAATATGGGTAATAGTGGTGGTGCCCTTGTTAACACAAGTGGAGAGTTAATCGGAATTAATACAGCGATTAGTTCAATTACAGGGGGCTTTGTTGGCTATTCTTTTGCCGTTCCAAGTAATATCGTGAGAAAAGTATTCGAGGACCTGATTGAATTCGGTAATGTGCAGAAAGGGCTTTTAGGTGTTTCTGGAAATGCTCTCAATACTGATATTGCAGAAAAATTTGAAATTGATGATACACAAGGTTTCTTAATTGGCGAAGTCATTGAGGGGATGGGTGCCGAGGAAGCTGGTCTAAAGACTGGTGATATAATTAAAAAAGTTGATGATGTAGTAATAAATTCTTTTTCTGATCTCACTGGCTATTTATCTACTAAAAGACCAGGAGAGAAAGTTAAATTAAACTTTACTAGAGGTGGAGTTAATCAAAATCTAATGGTTAACCTTAAGAAAAAAAATGTTACCCAGTTTATTGGAATGGAAATAAAAAATTTAAATGAAAAGGAAAAAGATATTTATAATATTGATAATGGAGTAATAATAAAGAACTTATTTAACAGTAGATTATACCGATATGGAATCCAAGAGGGTTACGTCCTTTTAGAAATTAACAACAAGAAAGTAAACGACATTGCTGATGTCGATTCTGTAACGCTTAACTCACTTTCAAGTATGCTTTTCTTAAAACCCAATGGGGAAAAAGAGCGAATTGTCTTTGAATAAAACAAAATGCTTAAGTAAATAAAGTATGTCTTTATTGCATGTGGATTTTTACAGAAAAAATTTTATGAGTAGACACAATAAAATTAAAGTCATTAAAATTCGATATCATATATTATTTCAAAATATTTAAAGTAATGCAAATAGATATCATAACACTTTTTCCCGAACTTTTGACCAGCCCTTTTGAAGCATCAATTCTTAAAAGAGCAATATTAGCCAATAAAGTGAAAGTGTATTTTCATAACTTGAGAGATTATGCCAGAGATAAACAAAAAAATGTGGACGATTATCCCTTTGGTGGAGGTGCTGGAATGGTATTGAAAATCGAGCCAATAGACAACTGCCTTAATCACCTAAAAAAAAGTAAGGTTTACGATGAAGTGATTTATCTAACTCCTGATGGTGAACAATTAAATCAAAAAATTTCTAATAGTTTTTCTACCAAACAAAACCTTGTGATTATTTGCGGTCATTATAAGGGGGTTGACCAGAGAGTAAGAGACCACTTGATTACAAAAGAAATTTCAATTGGTGATTTTGTTCTTTCTGGAGGTGAAATTGCTGCAGCTGTTTTATGTGATAGCATTATAAGATTGATCCCTGGTGTACTGGGTAATGAATCCTCGGCTTTAACTGATAGTTATCAAGATGACTTATTAGCACCACCTGTTTACACGCGGCCGTCAGATTACAATGGCTGGGAAGTCCCTAAAATATTAACTTCTGGCAACACACCTAAAATTGACGAATGGAGGGAAAGTATGGCAATTGAAAAAACAAAAAAACTTCGTCCTAACCTTCTAAAAAGTTAATTACGAAACATTTCAATTTCTGTAGTTATCAGTTGTATAAGTGAAAATTTGTATTAAATTTGCGCTTCTAAAAACTACTTTACAAATATTATTGTTTGTAGTTGTTTTAAAATAAAGCCATGGAAGCGCTAATTAACTTTGTTCAACAAGAGTATGTAGATAAAAAAGATTTCCCAGATTTCTCATCAGGAGATACTATCACTGTTTATTACGAAATTCGTGAAGGAGAAAAAGTAAGAACACAGTTTTTTTCGTGGTGTAGTGATTCAAATTAAAGGTGAAGGACTTTCAAAATCTTTCACTATAAGAAAAATGTCTGGTACAGTTGGGGTTGAAAGAATTTTCCCACTCAATTTACCTACAATCCAGAAAATTGAGGTAAATAAAAAAGGAAAAGTAAGACGTTCTAAAATATATTATTTTAAAGATTTACGAGGCAAGAAAGCTCGTATCAAAGAAAAATAAAAATAAAACCGCCTTAGAGCGGTTTTTTTCTTTTTAGAAAAAAACAAACCTATTGTAAAAATAAAAAGGTGCTTTACTATATTTGCACAACCGTAATTCATATTTAAATGTCTAAAATTTTAGTCACAAACCCTGTCGTAGAAATCGACGGAGACGAAATGACCCGAATTATATGGAAGTTTATTAAAGAACAACTAATTCTCCCATACATTGATGTTGAGCTATTTTACTATGACCTTGGGATTGAATCTAGAGATAAAACCGAAGATCAAATTACAATTGATGCTGCTGATGCAATTAACAAATATAAAGTAGGTATCAAGTGTGCTACAATAACGCCAGATGAAGATCGAATGCTCGAGTTCAATTTGAAAAAAATGTATCGCTCTCCCAACGGGACCATCCGAAATATAGTGGGGGGTACTGTTTTTAGAGAGCCTATTATCATGAAAAACGTTCCGCGATATGTTCAAGGATGGACCAAACCTATTTGTATTGGAAGGCATGCTTTTGGCGACCAATACAAAGCAACTGATTCCATCATCTCTGGCAAAGGAAGGTTAACGATGACTTTTACCCCCGAAGATGGGAGTGAATCCAAATCGTGGGAGGTATATAATTTTCAAGAAAATGGTGTAGCAATGAGTATGTATAATATTGACTCTTCTATATATGGATTTGCAAGATCATGTATGAATAGAGCTTTGGATAAAGGTTGGCCATTATACTTTTCTACCAAAAACACGATCATGAAAGCTTATGATGGACGTTTTAAAGATATTTTTCAAGAAGTTTTTGACAATGAATTCAAAGATAAGTTTGAAGATGCTGGACTCATCTATGAGCATCGTCTTATTGATGATATGGTGGCAGCAGCAATGAAATGGAGTGGTGGTTTTGTTTGGGCTTGTAAAAACTATGATGGTGACGTTCAGTCAGATACTGTAGCACAGGGATTTGGTTCCCTTGGATTGATGACCTCTACACTAGTCACTCCAGATGGGGAGATTATGGAAGCGGAAGCTGCACACGGAACTGTAACTCGTCATTTTCGTCAACACCAAAAAGGGAAAGAGACATCTACTAACCCATTGGCATCTATATTTGCATGGACAAGAGGATTAGCGCACAGAGGTAAATTAGATAATAATCAAGCATTAATTGATTTCTGCCAAACTCTTGAATCGGTATGCATTGAAACGGTGGAAAGTGGTAAAATGACAAAAGATTTAGCTTTACTTATTCACAAGGAAAACCTTAACGAAACTCACTATTTAACTACTCAGAATTTCCTAACTGTTTTAAAAGAAAATCTTGATGAAAAATTAAGATAATAGAATTCAATTGATTTTTCAATTAAAGATATAATTACTCAAAGTAAAAATCATTTCTGCTTTCATTTCCACTTTTCAAGTAATTTAAGAATTGAAAATATTATTTAGTCATTATTTTATGATCATTAGTATTTGAAACTTTTGATATTAAGGTTCAAATTTTTTTAATTTAATAATTAGTTTTTATTAACTATAAGCATTGCTTAATTTTATGAATATTGATTAACAATATGAAGTTTCAAAAAATAACTGAAAAAAACTCTCATTACAACGCATTGGAGACTAAATCCATAAAGGAGCTTTTAATGGGAATTCATAAGGAAGATCAAAAAGCTGTTGAAGCTGTTGGAGAACAATTGCAAAAAATTGAAGAACTGATAACTGAAATAGTATGTAAGCTTAGAGAAGGAGGAAGATTATTATATATAGGAGCTGGAACCAGTGGCCGACTTGGTGTATTGGATGCCTCGGAATGCCCCCCTACCTTCGGAACAGACCCAGAGATGGTTATCGGTTTGATTGCCGGAGGATCCAAAGCATTGCAACGATCTATCGAAGATGCTGAAGATGATCCAAATCAAGGCTGGATAGATTTACTCCAACACCAGGTAAATGAAAAAGACTTTGTTATTGGAATTGCCGCATCCGGGACTACTCCCTATGTGTTAGGGGCAATAAATATTTGTCAAGAAAATAACATCAGTACAGGTAGCATCACATGCAACCCTAACAGCCCACTGGCACGGGCAAGTAAATTTCCCGTTGAAGTTATAGTTGGTCCTGAATTTGTTACGGGAAGTTCACGAATGAAGGCAGGAACCGTACAAAAATTAATACTAAACATGATCACCACCTCAACCATGATAAAATTAGGCAGGGTTAAAGGGAACAAAATGATTGATATTCATATGACAAACAAAAAACTGGCTGATCGAGCTGTAAGAATTCTAATGGAAGAGTTGTCAATTGATTATAAGACTGCTGCTAACTTATTGGAAAAACATAAAAGTGTAAGAAATGCGATTAAAAACTATTTGTGAATACTGAAAAGCTTAAAAAAGGATTATTTAAAATGGGTATATTTATTTTACTCTGTTTTATTTCACCCGTTATTGTATATCAAGCCTTCAAAAACCAAGACCATCAGCTTTTTCATATAGTCTTGGTGATAGGAATAGGCTTATGTATCACTGCAATCTTTTACGGGTTTTGGGCAATAAGAATGTTAATTAATGGTCTGCTTGGTGAGAAAAAAACAAAATCCTCATAAAATTGTAACACTGAAACTAGTAAACTATATTTGCCGTGATTTATAGTTTATGATTAAAATAAAATTCCCAGATAACTCTCTACGAAGCTTTAAGGCTGGAACAACGGTACTTGAGGTCGCTCAAAGTATAAGTGAAGGCTTGGCGAGAAATGTACTTTCCGCAAAGTTCAACGATCATACAGTCGAAACAGCCACACCTTTACTGAAAGACGGAGAGATTCAACTCTTCACTTGGAATAATGAGCAAGGAAAGAATGCGTTTTGGCATTCTTCAGCTCATGTATTGGCACAGTCAATTCTCGCACTATACCCAGACGCGAAGCTAACCATTGGTCCTGCTATTGAGAATGGATTTTATTATGATGTGGATTTTGGAGACCATTCTATTACGGAAAAAGAATTAAAAGATCTTGAAAAAAAGTTTTTGGAATTCGCTCGACAAAAATTTGAATTTAAAATGCGTGGTGTCTCCAAAAAAGATGCGCTTGATTTTTATAAAAAAGACAAAAATCCCTATAAAGTTGAATTGATCGAAAACTTAGATGATGGATCAATTACCTTTTGTGATCATGCTGATTTTACCGATTTATGTCGTGGAGGTCATATTCCTAATACTGGCTTCATCAAGGCGGTTAAATTGTTAAATGTCGCTGGTGCATATTGGCGAGGCGATGAAAAAAAACAAACAACTCACACGTATATATGGGATCTCTTTCCCCAAACAAAAGGAACTTACCGAATACATCGAGCTCATAGAAGAAGCAAAAAAAAGAGATCACAGAAAACTTGGTAAAGAATTAGAATTATTCAGTTTCTCCCAAAGAGTTGGCCAAGGATTACCTTTATGGCTACCCAAAGGGGCTGCCCTTAGGGAGCGTTTGGAAGGGTTTTTAAAAGAAGCACAAAAAAAAGCTGGATATGAACAAGTAATTTCACCTCATATTGGGAATAAAGACCTTTATATAACTTCTGGCCACTACGAAAAATATGGAGACGACAGCTTTCAACCTATTGAAACTCCTGCTCAAGGAGAGACTTTTTTATTAAAACCTATGAACTGTCCTCACCATTGCGAAATATATAAGACCAAACCTTGGAGCTATAAAGAACTTCCAAAAAGATATGCAGAATTTGGAACAGTATACAGGTACGAACAAAGTGGTGAATTACACGGACTTACTCGTGTTAGAGGGTTCACACAAGATGATGCACACATTTTTTGCACGCCTGATCAATTGGATCAAGAGTTTAAGGATGTGATTGACCTAGTTTTATACGTTTTTAACTCATTGGGGTTTAATAATTTTGAGTCTCAAGTTTCTATTCGTGATATCAAAAATCCTGGAAAATATATTGGTGATGCTAAAAAACTGGGAAAAAGCGGAACAATCAATTATAAATGCTGCTGAAGAGAAAAATCTAGAATTTAAAATTGAAGAAGGAGAAGCAGCTTTTTACGGTCCAAAGCTTGACTTCATGGTCAAAGATGCAATAGGGAGGAAATGGCAGCTTGGTACAATTCAGGTAGATTACAACCTTCCTGAAAGGTTTGATTTAACTTACAAAGGCAGTGATAATTTATTTCACCGTCCTGTGATGATTCACCGAGCTCCCTTCGGAAGCTTGGAAAGATTCATAGCAATTCTTTTGGAACATACTGCAGGAAATTTACCAATTTGGTTGGCGCCTACTCAGGTAAACGTACTATGTGTAAGCGAAAAGCATGAAAAAATACTCCAAAAAAAGTTTTAAATTACTTAGAAAATAACGAAATTCGCGCCTTCCTAGACGACAGAAATGAAACTATTGGAAAAAAAATCCGAGAAGCTGAAATAAGCAAAGTTCCTTTCATGTTAATTATAGGAGAAAAAGAAGCCAAAACAGATAATGTTTCTGTAAGAAAACACCGTGTTGGTGATATTGGATTAATGGGAGCTGAAAACTTCGTTAATCTGATAAAAGATGAGATATCAAAAAGTATTTCTAAATTTGGAAGCTAAATTAAAATTATCAAGTCATAGCAATACGCCGAAGAAGATCGAATAAACCTGCGAGGATTATCAAAGAAAATCCTCATAAAATCAATGAAAAAATCACTGCGCATGAAATCAGACTGGTAGGTGATAACATTGATGTAGGGGTTTACCAGCTTCCAAAAGCACTTGCTATTTCTGAGGAACTTGAGCTAGATTTAGTAGAGATTTCTCCGAAGGCATCACCACCGGTTTGCAAAATATTAGATTATAAAAAATTCTTATATGAGCAAAAAAAGCGAGAAAAGGCACTAAAATCAAAAGCCACTAAGGTTACAATAAAAGAAATACGTTTCGGGCCTCAAACAGATGAACACGACTATGAGTTTAAAAAGAAACACGCTGAGAAATTTTTAAACGATGGCGCAAAACTTAAAGCTTTTGTCTTTTTTAAAGGTCGTTCAATAGTTTTCAAAGAACAAGGACAGATATTGTTGTTGCGATTAGCCCAAGACCTTGAAGAAATTGGTAAAGTAGAACAAATGCCTCAGCTTGAAGGAAAGCGAATGATTATGTTTATTGCGCCTAAAAAGAAATAAAGATTTAAATAAATAAATGAACAATTATGCCCAAAATGAAAACAAAATCCAGTGCCAAAAAACGTTTTAAACTTACTGGGTCAGGTAAAATAAAAAGAAAGCACGCTTTTAAGAGCCATATATTGACTAAAAAATCAAAGAAGCGTAAATTAAAGTTAACTCACTCTGGATTGGTTCATGAGAGTGATATCAATAGTGTTAAAGAACAGCTTAGATTAAAATAAAAATACGGTAAATATTGTATAACCCTGATAAGAGGCTTTAAAGTGTTGTAAAAACCGCCCTTCTCAAAAAACTTAAAAAAATGCCAAGATCAGTAAATTCAGTGGCTTCAAGAGCCAGAAGAAAGAAAATTTTAAAACTAGCCAAAGGTTACTTTGGTAGAAGAAAAAACGTTTGGACTGTTGCTAAGAATGCTGTAGAAAAAGCAATGCTTTATGCCTACAGAGATCGCAAGACTAAAAAACGGAATTTCAGATCACTTTGGATTGCGAGAATTAATGCCGGAGCAAGATTGCATGGTATGTCTTACAGCCAATTTATGGGGAAAATAAAAACCAATAAAATTGAGTTAAATAGAAAAGTTTTGGCTGACCTAGCCACCAATAACCCTCATGCATTTAAAGCTATTGTAGATCAATTAAAATAATAACTTCAAAAACTTTTGAGCAAAACCTTCTATAATAATGGTTTTTTAAATAACTATATATAGATATATAATTATATATGAAATCGGCTTTCAGCTATTAAAAACTTATAAAATGAGGTTTACTATATATCATAATCCTAGGTGCAGAAAATCTAGAGAGGCGTTACAATTACTTGAAGAAAAAAATATAAAATTTAAAGTTGTCAAGTATTTAGATCAAAATTTTGATAAACAATCACTTGGAAAAGTACTTGATATAATTGGTAAAAAACCTTCGGATGCTCTTAGAAAAAATGAAGAAATATGGAAGAAACAACAAAACTGTAAAAATATAGGTGAAGATGAAATACTCGAGCTAATGATTCAACATCCTAGATTGATTGAAAGGCCAATCGTAGTCTATGGAAATAAGGGTGTTATGGCAAGACCTTTAGAAAACTTAATAGACTTTATAAATAATTATTAAGCCTTTGTTCATTAAAACAATCAAACTAAAAATATTTAATGAATAAGATCTACTTACTTATTCCCTGCCTTTTGTTTTTATTTACTGGCAAAGCTCAAAGGACTTCCAAAAACACACAAAATTTCATAGTTAAAGGTTATGTAATTGATCAAAAGACCTCTCAACCACTAGAATTCGCAACTATTAGTCTTACAAATAATGAAAATCCTGACCAAATTCGAGGGGTTATCACAGATAGTTCAGGATTTTTTAATATTCAATTGAGCCCTGGTACTTATAATTTTAAAGCTGAATTTATTGGATTTATACCTTTTACAATAGAAAACTTAGTTATCACGGAAACGAAAGATTTTGGTAAAATTGGACTAAAAATCTCCCAAAATTTACTAAATGAAGTTGAGTTGATAGCCGATAAAACTGAGGTAGAAATAAAGTTAGATAAGAGGATTTATAATGTTGGTAAAGATCTTACAGTTAGAGGAGGAAATGTTGCAGATGTTTTAGGGAACGTTCCCTCGGTATCTGTTGATTTGGAGGGTAATGTATCTCTTAGAGGAAATGAAAATGTTAGAATTCTAATTAATGGTAAACCCTCTGGACTTGTCGGTATTTCAGGGCCACAAGGGCTGCAAAATCTTCCAGCTGAATCAATTGATAAAGTTGAAGTAATTACTTCTCCCTCCGCAAGATATGGAGCTGAAGGGACTGCTGGAATAATCAATGTAATTTTAAGAAAAGACAACTTGAACGGACTTAATGGTAATTTTATAGTTAACGCTGGCATTCCTGAAAGAAATAGCGGATCAGTAAATATTAATTATCGAACAAATAGGTTAAATATTTTTTCTACAAACTCTTTTCTAAACAACCTCAATATCGGCAGGATAACTAATGATACAGAGTTTTTCGATTTTATTAATCCCAGCACTTTTGGATATGAAGAAAAAAAAATGGAATTTGGTGATAAAACAATATTCTCAAGTCTTGGTGTTGAGTTTTACTTAAAAGAAAAAACTTCTTTAACTTTTAATAGTTTCATTAGAACCGAAAAAGGTAATGATGAGTTTAATACTCAATTAAATCAATTTAACTCAAATAGAAGTTTAATTGAATCTACAAAATTAAAGGAGTATAGTAAGGATGATGATAATGCATATCAATATAGCACAAACTTTGATACAGAATTTAAAAATGGTAGTAAGATAAATGCTGTTTTTCAATATGAAAAGAACTCAGAAAATGAATCATCTGATATTGAAAACACAAATCCAAACTTAAATGAAAAAGTAGCTGAATATCGAGACCAAAAAAGACTTTTACTCCAGGGAGATTATATTATTAAACTTAATGAAACCAATCAACTTGAGCTAGGATATCGGGGAAGTTTTTTAGATCAAAAGACTGATTTTAAAGTCTATGATTATAATGAAATTTTAAGGGATAGTCTATCTAATATTCTTGTTTACAATGAGAAAATTAATTCTGGATACATTCAGTATGGAAAATCAATTAAAGATTTCTCATTTTTAATTGGACTTAGAGTAGAAGATTCAAAGATAATTGTAAATCAGATAATTACTAACGAACGTAACGACCAAGATTATTTCAAATTCTTCCCAACACTAAATATCTCCTACAAGTTTAATAAGTCCGAAAGTATTTTAATTGGGTTTAATCGTCGTATTTCAAGACCTCGAGCCAGATTTCTAAATCCATTTTTACAAAGATCTGGTATTGCAAACTTTTTTCAAGGAAACCCAAACTTAATACCTAGCTATTCAAATGCAATCGACCTTGGTTTTTTAAAAAAGTGGAAAAAAATAACGCTTAACTCCTCAGTTTATTTTCAAAAATCTGTTGATGTTTTTACTATTTTTCCCTTTGATACTGGTCAAAGAATCTCAATAAGAAATAATAAAAATGACGAAAAATATGTACCAATAATTAAAAAAAGTCCAATTAATTTGTCTGAAAATGAAAGAATTGGGGCAGAATTTACTTTGAGTTACTCCCCATCGAAAAAATCAAGATTCTTTTTAAATACAAATCTTTTTAACTCAGAAAACATAGGGGATTTTCAGGGTGTAAATTTGGACAGATCAAATTTAAGCTGGTCATCTAGACTAAATGCAAAAACTTCATTACCTGGAAAAATAGACTTTCAATTACAAGGTACTTATTTTGGTCCAAGAAATACCTCTCTGGTAAGCTTTAGACCATTGCTTTTTGCATCCGGTGCTCTAAGTAAAGATATTTTAAATAATAGTGGCACGATATCTATTAGAGCTAGAGATATATTTAATACTCAGCAAAGGGAACTTACTACCAGGGGTGGAACTTTTAGTCAGTATACAACTTTGAGAAGAGAAATTCCCTCTATTACAGCCTCATTCACATATCGTGTAAGGCAAAAGAAGGTTCAAAACAAGACAAGACAGAGAGAGGTTAGGGAAGATGTGGGATTTTAGTCTTTAACTATTTCTTGTCGATTTTTGTTTTCTTTTTTCATTTAAAAACTCCATTAAGTTTCCGAATAACCAATAGGGAATAACAAAAGTTAAAAGGAAAATCATTAACCAAAAACCAATAGTTAAGATGGTTAAAAATGCTAAGAAACCTAAATACTGGTCAAATTCAAACATCATAATAAATTTTTATCAAATTTAGCTTTTTTATATTTTAATTTCAGTCATGAAATAAATTTATTTTAATGGAATAAATCAAAAGGCCGTATTTTTGTAAAGAAGTTAAAATTTCAATATGAGTTACAGAATAGAAAAAGACACCCTGGGAGAAGTAAAAGTGCCTGAAAACGCTTATTGGGGGCCTCAGACAGAGCGATCTCGTGGTAATTTTAAAATAGGGGCATCAGCAACAATGCCGTTGGAAATAGTCTATGGCTTCGCATATTTAAAAAAGGCCGCAGCTTATACAAATTGTGACTCAGGAATTTTAGAGGAGAGTAAAAGAGATTTAATAGTAAAAGTGTGCGACGAGATTTTATCGGGAAAACTGGATGACCAATTCCCATTAGTAATATGGCAAACTGGTTCAGGAACTCAAACTAATATGAATATTAATGAAGTAATTGCAAATCGGGCCCATGTATTAGAGGGAAATAAATTAGGAGAAGGAGAAAAAACACTATCCCCCAACGACGATGTAAATAAATCCCAGTCGTCTAATGATACTTTTCCAACTGGAATGCATATTGCAGCTTACAAAAAGATTTTAGAAAACACAATACCTGGAGTAGAAAAGTTGAAGTCTGCACTTAGAAAAAAGTCCAATGCCTTTAAGTCTATTGTTAAAATTGGAAGAACCCACCTGATGGATGCTACTCCTCTTACCTTAGGCCAAGAGTTTTCAGGTTATGTCTCCCAATTAGATCATGGAATTAAAGCACTAAAAAATACTTTAAATCATCTATCGGAGTTGGCACTTGGAGGTAGTGCTGTTGGAACAGGAATAAATACACCAGAGGGCTATTCTAATAAAGTTGCAGAATATATTGCAGAATTTACAGGACTACCATTCATTACTGCTCAAAATAAGTTTGAGGCACTAGCTTCGCATGATGCAATTGTAGAGACACATGGTGCTTTGAAACAGCTTGCTGTTGCTTTGAATAAGATTGCAAATGATATCCGGATGATGGCCTCTGGTCCTCGATCTGGTATTGGGGAAATTAGTATTCCAGCCAATGAGCCAGGAAGTTCAATCATGCCAGGAAAAGTTAATCCCACCCAATGTGAGGCAATGACTATGGTCTGTGCTCAAGTTATGGGAAATGATGTTGCTATTGGAGTGAGTGGATTGCAAGGACACTATGAATTAAATGTTTTTAAGCCAGTTATGGCAGCTAATATTCTTCAATCGGCTCAACTCATTGGAGATGCATGTGTGAGCTTCTCGGTTAATTGTATTATGGGAATAGAACCAAATCACGAAACGATTAGTAAATTGGTAAATAATTCTCTAATGCTAGTTACAGCACTTAATACAAAAATAGGTTATTACAAGTCTGCTGAAATTGCTAATAAAGCCTTCAAGGAGGGAACAACATTGAAGAGTGCTGCATTGTCATTAGGGTATTTAACTGAAGAAGAATTTGAGCAATGGGTTAAGCCTGAAGATATGATAGGTAAAATATGAATTCAATCTCTAGTAAGTCGCTTGTATTGTATTCGTTTTGGAATCAAATCGTCACCCAAACGATTTTTTTTATTTTCTTCATAATCGCTAAATGAACCCTCAAAAAAATAAACCTGTGAATCCCCCTCAAATGCAAGTATATGAGTACATATCCGATCTAAAAACCAACGGTCGTGAGAAATTACAACCGCGCATCCAGCAAAATTTTCCAAACCCTCCTCTAAAGCCCTCAAAGTATTGACATCTAAGTCATTAGTAGGTTCGTCTAATAATAGCACATTTCCCTCCTCTTTAAGTGTCATTGCTAAATGAAGACGATTTCGCTCACCACCAGATAGAGTGTTAACTTTCTTGTTTTGTTCATTTCCGCTAAAATTGAATCTACTTAAGTAAGCACGAGAATTTACCTGTCTTCCTCCCATTATAATCAAATCAAGTTCATCACTAAAATTCGACCAAATGGATTTTTCGGAATCAATATTACTATGAGATTGATCAACATAAGCTACCTTGGCGGTTTCTCCCAGATAAAAACTTCCACTATCTGGGATTTCTTCGCCTAAAATCATCCTGAATAAAGTTGTTTTTCCCGCTCCGTTTGGACCAATAACACCTACAATTCCGGCTTGGGGTAAGGTGAAATTTAAGTCTTCATACAACAACTTGTCACCAAAAGCCTTTCTAATTCCCTTTGCCTCAATTACATTAGTCCCCAAACGTGGACCATTAGGGACATAAATCTCTAATTTTTCATCGACTACTTTTTGATCTTGACTAACTAAACGCTCGTAGTTACTTAATCGGGCTTTTTGTTTGGATTGTCTTCCTTTTGGAGCCATTCGAACCCATTCTAACTCTCTTTCTAGAGTTTTTTGGCGTTTTGAAGCTTGTTTATGTTCTTGAGACATTCGTTTAGCTTTTTGCTCTAACCAAGAGGAATAGTTTCCTTTCCAGGGGATACCCTCCCCTTTATCCAATTCTAATATCCACCCAGCAACATTATCCAAAAAGTAACGGTCATGCGTTACAGCAATTACAGTTCCTGAGTATTTAGCTAAATGGTGTTCTAACCAATGGACAGACTCAGCATCTAAATGATTAGTAGGTTCATCAAGTAATAAAACATCTGGTTTTTGAAGTAACAATCTGCAAAGTGCAACTCTTCTTCGCTCTCCTCCAGAGAGGTATTCTATCTTTTGATCTCCTGGAGGGGTTCTTAATGCATCCATTGCCAATTCTAATTGACTATCCAAATCCCATGCATTAAGGGAATCTATTTGGTCCTGGAGCTTAGCTTGTTTATTCATTAAGTACTCCATCTTTTCAGAGTTTTCATAAACTTCTGGTAAAGTAAATTGATCGTTGATTTTATTGTATTCCTCTAAAACGGCTACTGCCTCCGCTACACCCTCTCTCACCACTTCACTAACAGTTTTATTAGAGTCAATTTGAGGTTCTTGCTCCAAGTAGCCAACAGAAAAATCAGAAGAAAAAACTACATCGCCCTGATAATTTTTATCAATCCCAGCAATAATTTTTAATAAGGTAGACTTACCAGATCCATTGAGTCCCAAAATTCCAATTTTTGCACCATAGAAAAAACTGAGATAAATATTTTTTATTACTGGTTGGTTAGCCGAAGGGTAAGTCTTTGATACTCCGGACATTGAGAAAATTACTTTTTTATCATCTGCCATAATAACAAATATCTATTTTTTTTAATACGATTTCAAAAAAAATGTATTTAGTTTCGTAGTGTAAAGGTGAAATAATTAGCACTTTTTACAAACTGTTAAATTTATTATGAGTATAGCTTTAGAGAGAAATAAAGATCAAAATAAACTATTGATCGCTGACCTAAATAAAAAGATTGCCCAAGTGAAGCTTGGTGGGGGAAAATCGAAGTTAGAAAAAATTCGCTCGCAAGGTAAGATGCCAGCAAGAGAACGAATAAGTTTTCTTCTGGATAAAAATTCTGACTTTATCGAAATAGGAGCTCTTGCGGGATATGAAATGTATAAAGATGATGGCGGCTGTCCTTCAGGAGGCGTAGTGGTGGTTATGGGATACATCTCAAAAAAACTTTGCGTTGTCGTTGCAAATGATGTGTCTGTAAAAGCAGGAGCTTGGTTTCCTATCAGCGCTAAAAAAAACCTTAGAGCTCAAGAAATTGCGTTAGTTAATAAAATTCCTATAATCTATCTAGTAGACAGTTCAGGAGTATTTCTTCCCCGACAAGACGAAATCTTCCCTGACAAAGACCACTTTGGACGTATTTTCAGAAATAATGCCCAAATGAGTAGTGAGGGAATTATTCAAATCGCAGCTGTTATGGGAAGCTGTGTTGCTGGAGGTGCGTATCTTCCAATAATGTCTGATGAGGCGATAATCGTCGATAAAACCGCAAGTATATTTTTAGCTGGCAGCTATTTGGTAAAAGCAGCAATAGGAGAAGATATCGATAATGAAACCCTTGGAGGTGCGACCACGCATTCTGAAGTTAGTGGTATAGCAGATTATAAAGCTAAAGATGATCAAGATGCGCTTTATCGTATTAGGGCCCTAATAGATAAAATTGGTGAGAACTCAAAATCAGGATTTAATCGAGTCGATTCAATACCACCTGTCAAAACTGCAGAGGAGATCTTTGAAATACTTCCTAATGATAAATCTCAACCCTATGACACTTATGAAATAATTGAAAGAATAGTGGATAAAGAAAGTATTGATGAATATAAAGCTGCATACGGGAAAACACTTATTACAACATACGCCCGAATTGACGGATGGGCGGTTGGTATTGTTGCAAACCAACGAAAAGTGGTTAAAAATAAAAAGGGAGAATTACAATTTGGTGGGGTAATTTATGGGGATTCAGCTGATAAGGCAACTCGATTCATTGCCAATTGCAACCAAAGAAAAATACCATTAGTTTTTCTTCAAGACGTTACTGGGTTTATGGTAGGAAGCAAGGCAGAGCATAGTGGTATTATTAAAGATGGAGCAAAAATGGTCAATGCAATGTCAAATAGCATTGTTCCAAAGTTTACTGTTATTATAGGGAATTCAAATGGAGCTGGAAATTACGCTATGTGTGGTAAGGCTTTCGATCCAAGGTTGATTTTTTCTTGGCCTGGTTCAAAAATTGCGGTGATGGGTGGAGAACAAGCAGCACAAGTTTTACTTCAAATTGAAAAGTCAAAGCGAAATAAAGAAGGAGAAAAAATAAGCACTAAAACAGAAAGAGCTTTGCTAAATGAAATCAAATCCAAATATGAGAAACAGACAAATCCCTATTACGCAGCTGCTAGATTATGGACGGATGCGATTATAGATCCATTGGAAACACGAAAGTGGATTAGTATTGGAATTGAAGCAGCTAATAATGCTCCAATTGAAAAAAAGTTTAATATGGGGCTTATTCAGGTTTAGCAAATTATTAATGTATTAATTGTCTTTTCTCTCAAATACTTCCCATTGTTTCTTAATATTTCTGATACATAAATGATTTCCTTGGGTACTTCGAGTATATCTAAACCTTTTAATGAAGTTTGGTTCAATTTAAATTCTCGGAGTAGACGCTCTTCTCCCTCAACAACCAAAACCAGTTTTTCACCCAAAACTTTATCTGGGATTCCGTATACAAAAAACGGAAGATCAATATGATTAGCTAATTTTCGCTCAACCACTTCAGGAAATATTTTTACGCCTCCTGAATTAATTACATTATCACGTCTTCCCAAATAAGTAAAGTTTTCCGCATCATGCAAATGCACAATATCGTTGGTGTGGATAAGTTTATCTGTAATATAAGGGGCATCTACAACCAAGCATCCTTCCTTATCAACCTCAAGACGAATGCCATCCAAAGCTTTGAAAGGCTTTTTAGGAACAGTAAGTTTTGATGCCGCAATATGGGTAATGGTTTCGGTCATACCGTATGTCTCAAAGCAGCGCTGATGTCTTTCCACTAATTTTTTATTCAAATCTGGAAAAATAGGAGCACCTCCAATAATAAGGGTCTTAATTTGATCTAACTGGTTTAGTGAATTATTCGCTTGAATAGGGGTCATAGCAACAAAATCATAAGTTTTATAAAGATTTTCCATCGGATAGGAGCTAGGCTCAACCAATTCAAGTGAAAGTCCAAGAATCATTGCCCTAACAAGCATCATTTTTCCAGCAATAAAATCAGCTGGTAAACAATGAAGAGCTGAATCTCCAATTTTAACATTAAAAAAATCTCCAGTTCTTATAGCTGAACTTACCATTGCCTGTTTAGAAATTTTAATGATTTTTGAATCACCTTTAGAACCAGATGTTTTTACATTGATGTGGTCAAACTTATCCATCCAGTCCATAATAAAATCTCCAATTGCCATTTCATAGGGTATACCCTCTTTTATAAAATCATATCCGATTTCTTTTAACTCCTCAGCCGAGAAATGAAAACCGTTTAACTTAAAGCGATTGTGGATTTTTGTGTAATGAGGTATTTTCATTCAAATTTATTGGTTAGTTGTTTTTTCCAATCCTTCCATTGATATTTTTTTGCAAATATTATTGTTATAATGGGATAAATAAGCAAAAGCGTAATTAAAAGTTCCTTACCCAAAGATGGCTCAGAATTATCTATCAAGATAGACTCAGTTTGAAAAGCAGTCCATGAAGCTGTTACAAGAAGTGCTGTAACCAGGTTGTTCGCCGCATGAAAGCCTAAAGCTAATTCCATTCCATCATCCATCAGTGTTATAATCCCCAAGAATAATCCCGTTCCAATATAATACCATATAAGTTCAAGACCTAGTTTATCAACCTCTGGATTCCACAAATGAAGCAAACCAAATATTATGGAAGTAGAAAGCAAAGGTCCCCATCGATTTTTGAAAAGAGTACCGAAACCCTGCATTAAATAACCTCGGAATAATAGCTCTTCAACAGATGTTTGGATAGGAATCATTAAAGCAGCAATAAAAAATAATGTAATGAATGGAATTGGATCAAAGTTTAATTTATAATCTTCAGAATAAATTATGTAATCTGAAACAATCATTATCACAGATATAAATCCCCATAATAAAAAAGCAAAAATAATTTTTTGATAATCTATTTTACTTTTGGATGTGATAATTATTTTGAAGGGTTGTATATGAAGTTTAGTAACTACAAACCATATGGCAGGTAATGTAATTAAAAATGGAATGAGAATTAAAAATAAACTGAGATTTGGTGGAATCAATGAAAGCACATAGATCTGATTTTCACTATTTTCAAAATTTAAATTATTGAAAATTAAGTACAGTGATAATGGAATTTGACCAATAAAATGAAAAAAAATTATAATTAATGTTCCCTTAACATATTTGATAAATGGATTTTTTTTTGAATCAATTATCTCCAAAAACATATTAAATTATCATAAATAAAACGAGATTATTAATACAATACAAAAAATAATTTGAAAATAAATTGTTTGAATGTTATAAAAAACAAGATCCCTCGAATTATATTTTTTAATTAATCCAACAGAAATGTATAGAGCATAAACTAATAAACAGAAAAGTCCTACATAAAAAGGAGGTTTGTTAAAAAAAGGGAATTCCGAGGGCATAACTTTAATAAATGAAAGTAGAGTTACAAAAATTAGCGAATTACTAATTAGATAAATCCATCTAGATATTTTTTTTCCAAAAATTACAACCAGATTATTTTTCCCGGTTTTTTTATCTGACTCGTAATCTGGAAATTGATTTATAAATAAAATATTAGTGGTTAACAATCCAAGCGGAATTCCAATAAAAAAGATAGTTTGAATTATCGAGGAATTTAAATCAATACTGATATTTGACATTGAAAACATGCTCCCTAATGTTAGTAAAGGACCAAATGCTAGAAAAATAGTTAATTCACCTAAACCTTTCCTTGCTGATAGCCTTAGTGGTTTTGCAGTATAAAAAAACCCAAGAAAAACTCCTGTAGCACCAATTAGAGACATCATAAAAACGTTAGATGAAGATCCAGTAACCATATAACTATTAAAACTTAATATAAGTAAACAGATGATAGACAAAAAAAGCATAATATTTCCTAGCGAACTAGTTTTTTTTAAAGTTGTCAAACCCAGTTCGATTGCCCTACTTCCACCTGAAATTTGGGCACCTCTTAAAATTAAGGATTTTGACCCTACATTAAAATAATCTTTATTTTCTTCATCAGAACCATAACTAACATCAAAAAAATCATTATAAAGATTTGAAAAAATATGTAAACAAATGACACCCAAAATCGATATAAATGCATTCAACAGATTTAGAATATTATAAAATGATAGAATATATGCTACGATCATCATCGGAAGAATAGAAGCAAGTGTAAACCCACCCCTTGTAATTGCTATTCCCTTAATTATTTTTGTGGTAAATTTTATTGGTATGTTAACTCTATCCTCAAGCTCCTTTGTAATTCCACAATAACCAGTTTGTGGTTTATCTTTTCCATTTGCAAAATTTGGGGTAATAGTGATCTCAGCACCAAATGTAGAGCCATCCTTTCTAATAAAATTGGTTTTAATATTATTTTCACCATCTTTATCTGCTTTTTCTAACCAACCGAGTACATTTTGAAGTACTATTTCTCCTGGTGAGAAAAGAGATACTCTTTTAATTCCAATTAATTCCTTAGGGTCATATCCAAACATTTCTGCAGCTCCTTTATTCATTTTTTGAATAACTCCCTCCATATCACAAATAATAACACTCTTCATTTTAAATATTTTAAATTTTCTTTTGTAAAGTTAATGTTGTTAACTTGCATATGGAAATTAAATTTTGATTATCATCAAAAACATTAATCTGCCATAGTTGAGTTGTTCTGCCAAGGTGAAGAGGTTTTGCAATTCCAGTAACATACCCCTTACTTACACTTTTAATATGATTTGCGGATATCTCAATACCTCTCGTAAGAACTTCAGGATCACGATTAAAAACAGCCACGGCCGCACTTCCAACAGTCTCAGCTAAAGCAAGTGTGGCTCCTCCATGTAAAATCCCGTCAGGTTGATATACTTTTTGTGTAACAGGCATTCTTGCCGATAAAAAATCTTCTCCGACATCAACAAATTCAATTTCGAGGGTTTCCATTAAGTTTCCTTTAGCTATTGCATTACAAAAGGATAAGATTTTTTCTTTATCAATCATCAGGTCAATAAACAATAAAACCTTCCGCTGCAAATATTCATAGGGAAGGTTTTACGTCAAATTTTAACATGTATTAATCTTTAACTTCCTCGAAGTCTACATCTTGAACATCATCTCCACCCTTGTCTCCTGTTTTTTTATCATCTTCGGCAGTTTGTTGATTTGCATTTGATTGACCAGATTCCGCTTGTGCTTTATACATTTCTTCAGAAGCATTTTTCCATGCTTCATTAATTTTTTCCAATGCAACATCAATCAGAGCCAAATCTTTTGCTTCATATGCTTTCTTAAGTTCCTCTAAAGATGTTTCAATAGGTGCTTTTTTGTCAGGAGATAGTTTTTCTCCAAATTCTTTAAGTTGGCTTTCGGTTTGGAAGATCATTTGATCTGCAGAGTTGAGCTTATCAACTTCTTCCTTAGCTTTCTTGTCGCTTTCAGCATTAGCTTCGGCGTCTTGTTTCATTTTTTCAATTTCCTCCTCCGTCAATCCTGAAGAAGCCTCAATTCTAATATCTTGAGATTTCCCAGTAGCTTTATCAGATGCACTTACTTTAATTATTCCATTAGCATCAATATCGAAAGTGACTTCAATTTGAGGAGTTCCACGTGGTGCAGGTGGTATTCCATCAAGGTGAAACCTCCCAATAGTTTTATTGTCAGTAGCCATGGATCTTTCTCCTTGTAATACATGTATTTCTACAGAAGGCTGGTTATCTGCAGCAGTTGAAAACACTTGAGATTTTTTTGAGGGAATGGTAGTGTTTGCATCAATTAGTTTTGTCATTACACTGCCCATAGTTTCAATTCCAAGGGATAGTGGAGTTACATCAAGTAACAAAACATCCTTTACGTCTCCAGTCAAAACACCTCCTTGAATTGCTGCTCCAATAGCTACGACCTCGTCTGGATTAACTCCCTTAGATGGTTTTTTCCCAAAGAAATTTTCTACCTCAGACTGAATAATTGGGATACGAGTGGATCCACCCACTAATATTACCTCATCAATTTCTGAAGTGGAAAGTCCAGCATCTTCCAATGCCTTTTTGACAGGAGCTAATGAGCGTTTTACCAATTTATCAGATAATTGTTCAAATTTTGATCTAGTCAAAGTTGTAACAAGGTGTTTAGGCCCTGAAGAAGTAGCAGTCACATATGGTAAGTTTATTTCAGTTTGTTTAGAGGATGATAATTCAATTTTAGCTTTTTCAGCTGCCTCTTTAAGTCGCTGTAAGGCCATTGGATCTTCTCTCAAATCAATCTGTTCAGATTTTTTAAAATCATCAGCAAAATAATCAATTAGAACCTGATCAAAATCATCTCCACCTAGGTGTGTGTCACCATTTGTAGAAAGAACCTCAAAAACACCATCTCCTAACTCTAAAATAGATATATCGAAAGTTCCACCTCCTAGGTCATAAACTGCAATTTTACTATCACTTCCTTGCTTTTTGTCAAGACCAAATGCTAAAGCAGCTGCAGTCGGCTCATTTATTATTCTTTGTACTTTTAAACCAGATATTTCACCTGCTTCCTTCGTGGCTTGACGCTGCGAATCGTTAAAATAAGCAGGAACTGTAATTACAGCTTCGCTAACATCCTGCCCAAGATAATCTTCAGCAGTTTTTTTCATCTTTTGCAAAATCATTGCAGAAAGTTCCTGAGGGGTGTAAAGTCTTCCATCAATGTCTACTCTTGGTGTATCATTATCTCCTTTTACAACCTTGTAGGCAACAGTTTTAGAATCTTTTGAAGACTCAGTATACTTATTTCCCATAAACCTTTTTATAGAGGCAATTGTTTTTGTCGGATTTGTAACAGCCTGTCTTTTTGCTGGATCCCCAACTTTGATTTCGCCTCCTTCAACAAAAGCAATGACAGATGGAGTTGTTCGCTTTCCCTCAGCATTCGGAATTACTACCGGCTCGTTTCCTTCCATTACAGAAACGCATGAGTTGGTAGTTCCTAAATCTATTCCAATTATTTTACTCATAATATTTTATTTATATTTTTACTATGTATATTCAAGCATTATGCCATATTAATACTCCTGACAGCTTGTCAGATGTAATTTTAAAAACTGATGTTATAAATTTTATTTCTACTATAAAAAAAAACTACATTTATAAAAAAAATAAATGTCAAATTCGCCAAAAAAATATACTCGAATAACAACTAAAACGTTAGCTGAAATGAAATCTAAAGGTGAAAAGATTTCTATGCTAACTGCTTACGATTTTACCCTCGCAGGAATAATTGATAAAGCGGGAATAGATGTAATTTTAGTAGGAGATTCTGCCTCTAATGTTATCGCAGGTCACGAAACAACTTTACCAATCACTCTTGATCAAATGATTTATCATGCATCAAGTGTAATAAGGGGTGTAAAAAGGGCGTTAGTGGTTGTTGATTTGCCTTTTGGATCTTACCAAGCTGACTCAAAAGAGGCGCTTCGCTCATCAATAAGAATTATGAAAGAATCTGGAGCACACGCTGTGAAACTCGAGGGAGGAAGTCAAATCCAAGGCTCTATTGAACGTATACTTCAAGCTGGAATTCCTGTTATGGGTCATCTGGGTTTAACGCCCCAATCTATTTATAAATTTGGAACTTACTCGGTAAGAGCTATTGAAGCAGTAGAAGCAAAACAACTAATTGCTGATGCTCAAATGCTTGAAAAAATTGGATGTTTCAGTATAGTTTTAGAGAAAGTTCCAGCTAAACTCGCTAAAGAAATTACTGAAAAAGTAAATATACCAATCATAGGAATTGGTGCTGGAGGAAAAGTAGATGGTCAAGTTTTGGTTCTGCACGATATGCTTGGCATGAGCAAAGAATTTAGTCCAAGATTTCTAAGACGTTATTTAGATCTTGACCAAATTATATCTGATGCTGTTATTAAATACTCTATAGATGTTAAAAGTCATGACTTTCCAAATACTGAAGAACAATATTAGAATAATAATTATCTATGCTAGACATACTTTATGAAGACAATCATTTGATTGCGGTAAATAAAGTACCAGGAGATCTAGTTCAAGGGGATAAAACTGGAGATATACCACTTGTTGATAAGGTTAAGACCTACATCAAAAAAAAATATAACAAGCCAGGATTAGTCTTTATTGGCGTAATCCATCGTCTGGATAGACCTACTAGTGGGGTTGTTCTCTTCGCCAGAACTTCTAAAGCACTGACTAGAATGAACCAACAATTTAAAAATCGGGAGATTCAAAAGATATACTGGGCAATTGTAGATAAGTCATTTAACTCTAATTTGGGAACTCTAACTCATTGGTTAAAACGTAATTCAAAAATGAATAAATCATATGCTTATGATCAAAAAGTTAATGATTCAAAAAAAGGAATTCTCCACTATAAAAAAATAAAAAAAATCGATTGCTATTCTGTTCTAGAAATTACATTGGAAACTGGAAGGCATCATCAAATTCGAAGCCAGTTAGGTTTTATTGGTTATCCAATTAAGGGAGATTTAAAATACAATGCTAAAAGAAGTAACCCTGATTCAAGTATAGACTTGCATGCCAGGTCTTTAACCATAAGTCATCCTACTACCAAAAAAATCATAAATATTATAGCAGAACCACCGATCAAACCTCAATGGAATTTCGCTCTTTCCGATTAATTATTTTTGATTTTTCCCTAATTATTTCTCTTACAGGTCTATTTTCAATTTTACTTTCCAACCAAGAAAGAATATCTAAATATAAAAATGCTCGTCGCTCATAAGGATCATCTTCATATTGTTTTAATTCTTTGTGAAGATTCACAAATGCAGTCTTAAGTTGGTGAGGATAAATATCTCCAAGGGAACGAACAAATCGAATCATCGCTTTTTGTACCTCATGGAGATCGTTCATCTTAATCAAAAACTTATAGGTTTCTCTTAGGTGGGCATCGAGATGATAATCAAAACCTGCCTCATAATGGGCAACTACACTTAAAACTCTAGTAAAACACAATAAGTCCTCACGCATTTTTAAATGCTTATTTTTGATAATTTTATTTAAGTAAACAATACATTTTTCGTAATCCTCAAGTCCAAAATATAAGCAAGCAATTTTATAATAAAACAACATTACATGATGTGGGTCAATTTGATTCTTAAAGGCATTAATCCCTTTTATTACATCAGGTAAAATAGCAAGTCCCTCCTCAAAATTTCCCTTGAGAAAGTAAAAGTTAAATCGATTATTGTAGGAATATAGAAAACTAAGTGATGCTAAATTATCATTATTAGGAAAAATATCAGATTTAATGGTGTTAAGCATTTTTTTAAGCGTTTGTTTAAATTTTCCAGGATACTTAATTAATGCTAATGATTCCATTAAAAAATTATTACCCTTGAGGTAGAAAACAGGGTGAATGCAAATCATATCTGGATTTTCATCGAACATACCTACCCACTTACTTGAATATTTGAAACATGATAAAAAATCTTGAACTAAAAAGCTATACCAAACATGAGCTTTATAATACCACAACTTCTCTCTGAATCCAAGTTTTTCAATATCTAATTTGGGCATTTTTTCATAAAAAAACTTGGTAATTTCTCTAAACTCTAAGTCACTTTTGGCATATCCTGTTTTAATTAGTTGTTCGTACAATAACAACGATAAATTTGAAAGCTGGCTTGTTAAATCATTATGAGTCCTCAAACTATCTGCTTGATAAATTAATTCTTGAGCCCTATTGGACAAACTTCTTGTTATATATTGTGATTCAATTAATTTTTCAAACTCAACAATATCATATGCAGCATATTTTTCCTCATTTTTTAAAGCTAAAGCTTTTGCCTTGTCTAATATTCTGAGACTTAATTTATAAAGTCCCTTTTGATATAATATAACAGCAAAGTCCATTTGCTCTCTAATTTGCATCCTAATATTTTGATGAATTGGATTTAGGCGTAAACTGATTAAAATCTGTTTGTAAAGATGAGCCTTAAGATTAGATAATTGTTGCTTAGTGACAATTCCTTTTTGCAATATGGCCTTCTCGCTATACTTTTCCAACTTATCCAGAAAGTTGAAAAGACTAAGAAATTTAGCGTTGTTGTTTGAGCCCATTCTTCCAACGTACAACTTAAACTGTCTCTTTTCTGATTTAGTCAAAGACTTAATCAATATGAATAAATTGTCTTTTTGGTCATTAATCATTGTAACATATGTTTGGCTAAACTACTGTTTTTGAATGGTTTAAAATAAAAACAAAGGTATAGAATATTGTAATATAATCATGTAATTAAGAGGAGTATTTTCCTTTTCACGTTAAATTCGTACAATAATAAATTGGATATTTAAATGGCCGATGAATACGTAAATATTTTTGATACTACTCTAAGGGACGGAGAGCAAGTTCCAGGATGTAAGTTAGACACCAAAAATAAGTTAATCATAGCAGAAAGATTGGATGAGTTAGGTGTTGATGTTTTGGAGGCAGGTTTTCCTATTTCCAGTCCAGGAGACTTTGACTCAGTGGTAAAGATTTCTAGGCTAATGAAAAACACTAGAGTTTGTGGGTTATCTAGAGCAGTAAAAAAAGATATTGAAGTTGCAGCTGAGGCCCTAAAATATGCTAAGAAATCAAGAATTCACACTGGAATTGGCACTTCGGATACACACATTAAATATAAATTCAATTCGGACAGAGAAAAAATAATAGAGAGAGCAGTAGCAGCTGTTAGTTACGCTAAAAGTTTTGTTGAGGATGTAGAATTTTATGCTGAAGATGCTGGAAGAACAGATAACGATTATTTAGCTCGTGTTTGTGAGTCGGTAATAAAAGCAGGTGCTACTGTATTAAATATACCAGATACTACTGGCTATTGTCTTCCGGAAGAATACGGAGCGAAAATAAAGTACCTTAAAGAAAATGTTAGTGGCATCCATAAAGCTATTTTATCATGTCACTGTCACAATGATCTTGGCCTAGCAACTGCAAATTCAATTGCTGGTGTAATTAATGGTGCTCGTCAAATTGAATGCACAATTAACGGGATTGGAGAAAGAGCCGGAAATACTTCTCTTGAAGAAGTAGTTATGATTATGCGTCAACACCCTGGTTTGAATTTAGACACAAACATCAATTCCAAACTTCTCTATTATACGAGTCGTTTAGTATCTGATAGTATGGGAATGCCAGTTCAGCCAAATAAAGCGGTTGTAGGAGCCAATGCTTTTGCCCATAGTTCAGGTATTCACCAGGATGGGGTTATCAAAAAAAGAGAGACATACGAAATAATGGATCCAAGTGATGTAGGTGTTACTGAATCTGCTATTGTGCTAACCGCTCGCAGCGGCCGTGCTGCCCTAGCTTACCGTGCAAAAAACATTGGGTTTGAATTGGACAAACTTCAATTAGATAAAGTTTATGAGGAGTTTCTAAAAGTCGCAGATCTTCAAAAGGAAATAAATGATGAAGACATTCCTAAGATTATCGAGGCTTGTAGATTATAATCGCTTATTTTTGTATAATAATGAAAAAAACACTTTTTGACAAAGTATGGGATAAACACGTGGTTCAGCAGATAGATCATGGCCCTGATGTACTCTTTATTGATCGTCACATGGTCCATGAGGTTACTAGTCCAGTAGCTTTTTTAGGATTGAAAAATAGAAATATTAAGGTGATGAGCCCAGAGCGAACTTTTGCCACAGCAGATCACAATACACCAACAATCAACCAGCACTTACCTGTAAAAGACCCTTTATCAGCTAAACAATTAGCGGCATTGGAGGAAAACGCAAAAAAATATGGGATTTCTTATTGGGGGTTGGGTCACGAAAAAAATGGAATTGTCCATGTAGTGGGTCCTGAGTACGGTATAACTCTACCTGGAGCCACAATAGTTTGTGGTGATTCACATACTTCGACTCATGGTGCATTTGGTGCTATTGCTTTTGGAATTGGAACTTCTGAAGTGGAAATGGTTTTATCTACTCAATGTATTCTTCAGCCCAAGCCAAAAAAAATGCGAATTAATATTAAAGGTGAATTACAAAAGGGAGTTACTCCAAAAGATGTAGCTTTATTTATCATTTCAAAGCTCACCACTTCTGGTGCAACAGGTCATTTTGTTGAATATGCTGGTGATGTATTTGCCAATATGAGTATGGAAGGTAGAATGACGGTTTGTAACCTAAGTATTGAAATGGGTGCACGAGGAGGCATGATCGCTCCCGATGAAAAAACATTTGATTACATAAGAGGTCGCGAGTTTACTCCTAAAGATGGTGAGTGGGATAAAGCGATGAATTATTGGCAAGATTTATACACTGAGGAAGGCGCAATATTTGATAAGGAGTTTTTCTTTGACGGAATTGAAATTGAGCCAATGATTACCTTTGGAACTAATCCTGGAATGGGTATTGGGATTTCTGATGAAATCCCCACGGCAGAAAATGTTGAGGGTGGAAATGCTACTTACCAAAAATCATTGAATTATATGGGGTATAATGAAGGAGAAACAATGATTGGTAAAGAAATTGATTTTGTTTTCTTAGGAAGTTGTACTAACGGAAGAATCGAGGATTTTAGAGCCTTTACTGAAATTGTAAAAGGTAAAAAAAAGGCAGATAATGTTACAGCTTGGCTGGTTCCTGGATCACATAAAGTTGAAAAGGCTATAAAAGAAGAAGGTCTTTTAGACATCCTTAAAGAGTCTGGTTTTGAATTACGTGAACCGGGGTGCTCAGCTTGTCTAGCTATGAATGACGACAAGGTCCCAATAGGAAAATATGCAGTTAGTACCTCTAACAGAAATTTCGAGGGGCGTCAAGGACCGGGTTCCAGAACACTTTTAGCAAGTCCTATAATGGCTGCTGCTGCCGCAGTGACTGGTAAAGTTACAGACCCTAGAACTTTAATAATTTAAAAATGGCTTACGATAAATTTTATATACTAAAGAGTACTGCAGTTCCGCTACCTATTGAAAATGTAGATACTGACCAAATTATTCCTGCCAGATTTTTAAAAGCAACTGAAAGAGTAGGGTTTGGAGATAATCTTTTTAGGGATTGGAGATTTAATAGTGACAATTCCCCTAAAGATGAGTTTATACTCAACAACCCTAATTACAATGGAAAGATTTTGGTGAGTGGAAAAAACTTTGGTTCAGGCTCGTCTAGGGAGCACGCTGCTTGGGCAATTTACGATTACGGTTTTCGATGCGTTGTTTCCAGTTTTTTTGCAGATATTTTTAAAAATAATTGTCTAAATATCGGAGTGCTGCCTGTAAAGGTAAGTGATATATTTCTAGAAAAAATCTTCAGTTCGATTAAAGAAAATCCAACTAGAACTTTAACTATTGACTTACCAAAACAAATTATCAGCATTGACTCCACTGATGATTTGGAGCAATTTGAAATCAATCCCTACAAAAAAGGCAATATGTTAAATGGTTATGATGATATTGACTACCTTTTAAAAATTAAAGAGAATATAAAAATCTTTTCGAAACACACACCTCTTTAATATAAAATCACATTAGAAGGTATGATCAAGAGAAATATCGAAATTATGGATACCACCCTTAGGGATGGAGAACAAACTTCTGGTGTTTCCTTTTCTATATCTGAAAAGTTAACTTTATCAAGATTACTTTTGGGTGAGTTAAATGTAGATAGAATTGAGATTGCATCAGCCCGTGTCTCAGCTGGAGAACTTAATGCAGTTAAGGAAATTAACCAATGGGCAAAGGGTGAGGGGCTTGAAAGGCGGATTGAAGTTTTAGGATTTGTAGACGGGGGAACCTCGATAGAATGGATGATTAAAACTGGAGCTAAAGTTCAAAATCTATTAACCAAAGGCTCACTAAACCACTTAAAATATCAATTAAAAAAAACACCCGATCAACACTTTAAGGATATTGAAAAAAGTGTTCTAACAGCAAAAAAAGAAGGTATCGATACTAATGTTTATCTTGAAGATTGGAGCAATGGAATGCGTAATTCAAAGGATTACGTAAATGATTATCTATCTTTTGTCAGTACACTACCCATAAATAGAATTTTATTACCAGACACATTGGGGGTGATGACATATTATGAGACATACTCTTTTATATCAGAGGTTATAAAAAACTTTCCTGAAATTCACTTTGATTTTCATGGACATAATGACTATGACCTAAGTGTTGCCAATGCTATGGAGGCAGTTCGTGCTGGTTGTCATGGATTACACCTAACTATAAATGGAATGGGTGAAAGGGCTGGAAATACGCCAATGGCAAGCACGGTAGCTTCACTTAAAGATTTCTTACCGGATATCAAGATTAATATCAATGAGTCATCGCTCTACAAAGTAAGTAAGTTGGTTGCAACTTTTACTGGATTTAGAATTCCTGTAAACAAACCAGTAGTAGGCCAGAATGTATTTACCCAAACTGCAGGAATTCACGCAGATGGTGATAAAAAAAACAATCTATATTTCAACGATTTACTACCTGAACGATTTGGGAGAACTAGAGAATATGCTTTAGGAAAAACCTCCGGCAAAGCTAATATTCAAAAAAACCTGCAAAAGCTTGGGGTCAGCCTTAATGACGACGAAGTTAGAAAGGTAACACAAAGGATTATTGAATTGGGTGACAAAAAGGAAATTGTTACAACTGAGGATTTACCTTACATTATTTCTGATGTATTGAATAGTAATACAGAACAAAAAGTAGCAGTTAAATCATATGTCCTAACACATTCAAAAGGGCTTCGTCCAACTACCGCTGTATCCCTAGAAATACAGGGCGAGCTATTGGAAGAAAATGCTTCAGGTGATGGACAATTTGACGCTTTTATGAATGCAATCAAGAAAATTTATTCAAGAAAAAACAAAGAACTACCTATTTTGATAGATTATGCAGTCCGAATACCTCCAGGCAGTAATTCTGATGCATTGTGTGAGACCTTAATCACATGGAAAAACTCAAAAAATGAGTTCATAACAAGAGGACTAGACTCTGATCAGACAGTATCGGCAATAAAAGCTACCGAAAAAATGTTAAATATAATTTCCTAATAAATTCCCTCTAATGAAATTAAGAATCGCCTTATTAGCAGGTGACGGTATAGGTCCGGAAGTAACCGATCAAGCCGTTAAAGTATGTAATTCCATTGCGAAAAAGTTCAATCACGAAATTTTATGGATACCTGCACTTACTGGAGCTGCTGCAATAGAACAAACAGGAGACCCCTACCCAGAAGAAACCCACCAAGTCTGCATTAATTCGGATGCAGTACTTTTTGGAGCAATAGGACACCCTAGGTTTGATAACGACCCATCTGCTTCTGTAAGACCTGAACAAGGGCTTCTTAAAATGAGAAAAAAACTAGGGCTATTTGCTAATATAAGGCCAACCTTTACTTTTTCTTCACTTATTGAAAATTCTCCTCTAAAAAAAAATCGTATTGAAGGTACCGATTTAGTTTTTCTAAGAGAATTAACTGGTGGAATTTATTTTGGCGAAAGAGGAAGAAAAGATAATGGTAATACTGCTTTTGATACTTGTACATATAATAGATCTGAAATTCAACGTCTCGCAAAAAAAGGTTTTGAATTAGCCATGAATAGAAGCAAAAAGTTATGTTGTGTAGATAAAGCAAACGTTTTGGAAAGCTCCCGCCTATGGAGAGAAACTGTTCAAGATATGGAAAAAGATTTTCCTGAAGTGGAGGTAACTTATGAGTTTGTAGATGCTGTTGCAATGCGACTAATTCAATGGCCTAATAGTTATGACGTACTTATTACTGAAAATCTTTTTGGAGATATTCTTACTGATGAGGCATCTGTAATTTCAGGATCAATGGGACTGATGCCATCAGCCTCTGTTGGAACAGATATTGGTTTATATGAACCCATTCATGGTTCATTCCCTCAGGCAACTGGAAAAGATATTGCCAATCCATTGGCAACTATTCTTTCCGCAGCAATGATGTTTGAAATGTCATTTAATCTTAAAAAAGAGGGCGCTCTTATTCGAAAAGTAGTTAATGAATCCCTTGAGGAGGGTATAGTTACCGAAGACCTAGTTAAGGAAGGTGGGAAAAAATATAAAACAAGTGAAATAGGAGACTATCTAGCCAATAAAATATTTTAGATTATCTTTCTATCAATTTCAAAAATATTATGTTTAAAATTGAATTTTTTTTCTGAATTATAATCTATTTGATTTCTAATTTTATTACAAAACTTATCAATATTAAAAAATACAATTTTATTCTGTTTATAATTTTTGAATTGAATATTCACATAATCTTTGGGCAGACCTCAGTTATGACTTTTAATATTCGCTATGATAACCCAAAGGATAATCATAATTGGTGGGAACATAGAAAGTCGTCCGTTCTTAAAATATTTGAGTTTTATTCTCCGGAAGTTATAGGAATCCAGGAGGGTCTTAACAATCAAATAAAATATATTGAAAATAACTTAATTGAATATAATTATATTGGAGTAGGGAGAGATGATGGTAAAAAAAAAGGAGAATATGCTGCAATTTTTTATAAAAAAAATAAATTGAAGCTGATCTCTTCCGAAACCTATTGGTTATCAGAAACTCCAGAAATGGTTTCTATTGGATGGGATGCCTCGATGGAGCGTATTGTAACATTTGGTGAATTCTTAAACTTAAAAACTCAAGAATCGCTTTTCATTTTTAACTGTCATTTTGATCACCGTGGAGAAATATCTCGAGAAAATTCATCCAAACTAATATTAAAACTTATTAAAAGTAAAAATATTGAAAATAAAAAAATTATTCTTATGGGTGATTTAAATTGTTTGCCTAATAGCAAACCTATTGAGACTCTTAAATCAAAACTTGAAGACAGCTATGATATATCGATTAAAAAACCCTACGGTCCAGCTGGTACTTCAAATGGGTTTGATTTAGATAGACTAATAAAAAATAGGATAGATTACATTTTTACTAAAAATATTAAAGTAATAGAACATAGAATAATTGATGATAGACGAGACAACAATCTATTTATATCAGATCATCTACCTGTAATGGCGAAAATAATTTATTGATTTAAGCTCAAAAATTAAAAGAGTAATTATGAATATTTTTTTTAAAATCCTATTTTTTGCTGCTACGAATCTATTTTTTTCTTGCAATTTTTTTGCCCTAAAAATGGGTGATTTCAAGCTTTTACCCACCCCTCAAAACTTTCAAATTAATGGGGTTAGTAATTTGCAAACTGAAGATATATTATTTTTTTATAACCCCAACAAAAAAAATCTACCTCAAGGGAGTGGTTTTTTAGGTAATATAAAACGTGTTGATGTAGAAGAAAACGCTCAATTGATCTTCACAATTAACCCAGGTATTAAAATCAAAGATGAAGGATATATCTTAAAAATTCTAAATGAAAAAATTATAATAAAAGCAAAAGATAAAGCTGGATTGATTTATGGCTTAGCCTCATTGGAACAATTAATGGAGGATTCAGAAGATCAAGCCGTCAACCTACCGCTATGTGAGATTAAAGACTATCCCCTTCTCACTTATCGTCCAATTCATTTGGATTTGAAGCATCACCGAGAGACCTTAGAATACTATTACGATTTGATTGATGAACTAAAAAAATACAAAATTAACGGAATCATCGCCGAAGTAGAAGATAAGATAGAATACAAACGTGAATCATTAATTGGGTCTTCTGATGCATTTAGCATTAACGATTGGCAAAAGCTTAGTGAATATGCTAAAGAAAGAAATATTTCAATCAGTCCCCTCGTTCAAGGTCTTGGACATGCATCATTTGTTTTAAAACATGAGCAATATAAAGATTTACGGGATGACCTTGAGAGTGACTGGGCATTCAATCCACTTGACACAAAAACCTACAAAGTTCAATATAACTTATACGAGGACGCATTAGAAGCCTTACCTCATGGAAAATACCTTCATGTCGGAGGAGACGAAGTGAAAACTACTGGAAGAAATAGTGGAAAATCGGCATTAGAGCTACAATTGATGTGGTTAAATAAAGTTTGTAAATTCGCTGAAGAGAAAGGTCGTATACCAATTTTTTGGGATGACATGTTACTAAAACAAGTAGGTGTTTATCGTCCAATGTTTCAACCAGAAAGAAGTAAAAAAGAAGTTGATAGTATTTGGAATAAAAATGAATATAAACTAAAGGAGTTTTTACCTCTTCTGCCAAAAAACTGTATCTACATGCGCTGGAATTATCATACACCTGAAGCTTATGGAAACACGAAAGCAATTGAGTGGTACAGAGATAACAGACTCCAAGTGATGGGAGCGACAGCAGGACAAACAAGATGGGTCCTTATGCCACAAAGAGAGGGGAATCTTAAACAAATACGAGATTTCGCAATGTCCTCAATTAAAAGTGGTTTACAAGGCTTACTATTAACTCTTTGGGATGACGATTCCCCGCACTTTGAGTTGTATAAACGAAGTATTATTGGGTTTGCTAATGATACTTGGTCTGGGGGTAAAATCAGCATAACTGAATTTAAAAAGGCCTATCGACAAAGGGTTTATTCAATTAGAGTTGCATCACCTGAATTTGCATTTATTGATCAGCTCGAAACCCCTGTTGCCGAGTGGAAAAACATCTTATTAAAAGGTAACAAAAGAAATTATCTGATGAAAATGGAAAACCCATACGAAGAAGGTCTTATTGAACTCCCTAAACTTAAAAACCTGGGTTATTGGACTGAAAAATTTAAAGGCAGGATTAAACTTGCTGAAAATATGATTTTAAGTTGTGATTCTATCAGTTCAAAAATTAAACAAATGCAACGGATGGCATCTAGAAATAAATATTCACTTGAAATATATGAACGTGTGAATGAGTTGGTTGGATTCACTCCAAAACTGTTACTCTTATTGAGGTTATTTGATCAAGCTCAAAACGAAGAGCAAAGGATAACTGCCTCTGAAAAAATAAGTTTTCTAAAAAAAGAGTTTTTTAATTTGAAGGATAGGTTTGAAGAGTCGTACTCTAAAACGCGAATTATTCACAAACCAAAAGACTATATTCTTGACCAGGATCATCACCATCATTTAGCAAACCAGTTGCACAGCTTTGATTGGCAGTTTAATGCTGAATTATTAATGTTTGAAAAAATTAGTGATCAACTAAAGGTTTACAGACAAAATGAAACGGATAATTAAAAAAAATTATAGAATATAATCAGAGGAAACAAAGTTTGACTCGTTAGAGTTTAAAAGCGTTTCTAAAATTTCATTATTATAAGCATTATCCTTAGATGCTACAAATGAACGAATAGAAAACGAACGTAAGGCATCGAAAACACTCAATGTACTTACAGCGGAATTTTTTCTACCAGTAAATGGGTATACGTCTGGACCTCGCTGACAAGCACTATTTAGGTTAACCCTACAAACCAAATTAGCCAAAATATCAATCAGCGGACCTATTTTTCTAACATCTCTTCCAAATAGGCTTACTTGTTGACCATAATCAGAATCAGCCATAGCATCTAAAGGCTCGTTAATATCTTTGTAAGAAATAATTGGAACCACTGGACCAAATTGTTCCTCATGATATAAATTCATAGATTTATCAATGGGATAAATTACAGCTGGGTAAGTGTAGTTTTCAGTCATTTCACCCCCCTTTTTATTCAACACTCTAGCTCCTTTTGAAGTTGCATCTTCAATTAAATCTTTGATGTATTTGGGTTTATTTGGCTCAGGAAGTGGAGTTAAAAAAACGTCTTCCTCCCAAGGCATACCATATTTTAAATTGTCCACAGCTTTTGAGAATTTTTTGTTGAATTCATCAATTATAGACTCATGTACATATAGTACTTTAAGTGCAGTACATCTTTGTCCGTTATATGATAATGTACCAGATATACATTCTTTAATCGTATGATCTAAATCTGCATCAGGAAGAATTATTCCTGGATTCTTAGCTTCAAGTCCAAGGACTAATCTCAATCTATTTTTATTTGGGTGTTCATCTTGTAATGCTACTGCAGAGGAGCTGTGACCTATTAAAGCTAAAACATCAATATAACCTGATTTCATAATTGGTTGTGCTATTTTTCTACCTCTTCCAAAAAGAATATTAACAACTCCAGGAGGAAAACTCTGTTGAAAAGCTTCCATTAATGGTGTGATTAAAAGAACTCCATGTTTTGCAGGCTTAAAAATCGCAGTATTACCCATTAATATTGCAGGAATTAAAAGGCAGAAAGTTTCATTAAGAGGATAGTTGTAGGGTCCTAAACATAAAACTACGCCTAGAGGACTTCTTCTAATATGGGCATGAATACTACCTTCTTTTTCAAATTTAGCACTTTTTTGATCTAACTTTTTGTATGCATCAATAGTGTCGTAAATATACTCAACTGTTCGATCAAACTCTTTTTGAGAATCATTAAGAGTTTTGCCTATCTCCCACATCAAAAAGTTAACTACTTCATTTCGATGGATTTTCATTTTTTCAACAAAACGTTCCATACAACTTAATCTTTCCCTTACGCGCATAGTTGGCCATTGACCTTTACCCCTATCAAAAGCATTTTTTGCTGACTCAAGGGCCTGAAGTGCAGGTTCTGATTCCATGTCAGGAACAGTTCCTAATAAGGTTGGAACCATTTTACCGACGTTATTTTTAGTACGTATGGTAGAGTAAACTTCCGTTACAGGACCTGACCATTTTTTTAGTTCACCACCAATTAAAAATTGTTTGTAATGGGTTAATTTTGGAATATAATTTTGAGGAATATCACTTAACACAAAACCTGTTTTAGATTTGGTTTCAGGCTTCAAAACTGAACTCATATATAATTTGTTTTGTTAAATATTTCAAGGGCAAATTTAAACAAATTTATTTTCATATAAATTTTAAAAGATGAGGAAAATAAACTTTAAGCTTGAAAATTAATCACAAAGATTTAATAATTTTTGATTCAAATTATTTTTTTCATTGCGGTCATTGACTCTCTTAATTCATATCCAATTATTTCTACAGGATGATAACGAATAATTTCATTAACATCAATCAATTTTCGATTATCAACTCCATTTCCCTCACCTTTATCAAACACCTTTCCAATAACATTAGTGTCAATTGTTTTCATAAAATCTACCAAAAGTGGCTTTGCTGCATGATCAAATAAGTAACAACCGTACTCAGCAGTGTCAGATATGACACGGTTCATTTCAAATAATTTCTTTCTTGCAATAGTATTTGCAATTAATGGTGTCTCATGCAATGATTCGTAGTATGCTGACTCTTCCTTAATTCCAGAGGCTACCATAGTATCAAAAGCAAGTTCTACACCTGCTCTTACAAACGCAACCATTAATAAACCATGGTCGAAATATTCCTGATCTGAAATATCTTCATCGGTTATTTTGGTTTTTTCGAATGCAGTTTCACCAGTTGCGGCTCGCCATTCCAAAAGATTTTTATCATCATTTGCCCAGTCATCCATCATAGTCTTAGAAAAGTGCCCAGACATAATGTCATCCATATGTTTTTGAAATAATGGGGTAAGGATCTCTTTTAGATTTTCAGATAGCTCAAAAGCTTTAATTTTTGAGGGGTTCGACAAACGATCCATCATATTTGTAATACCCCCATGTTTTAATGCTTCAGTAATAGTCTCCCAACCATATTGAACTAATTTGGCAGCATATCCTGGATCGATACCTTGATCAACCATTTTATCAAAACAAAGAATCGAACCTGTTTGAAGTACCCCACAAAGTATAGTTTGCTCTCCCATTAAGTCAGACTTTACCTCTGCAACAAATGAAGACTCAAGTACTCCAGCACGGTGACCTCCTGTAGCAACAGCATATGCTTTAGCATATTCTAGACCAATACCTTGGGGATTGTTTTCGGGGTGAACGGCAATGAGGGTCGGTACTCCAAAGCCTCTTAAGTATTCTTCTCTAACCTCTGAGCCTGGGCACTTTGGTGCAACCATTATTACAGTTAAGTCCTTTCTAATAGTCATTCCCTCCTCTACAATATTAAACCCGTGAGAGTATGAAAGTGTTGCCCCTTTTTTCATTAAAGGAACAACGGATTCAATTACCGAAGAATGATTCTTGTCTGGTGTAAGGTTAATGACTAAATCGGCAGTTGGAACCATCGACTCATAATTACCAACTTTAAATTTGTTATCAACAGCATTTCGATAGGAAGCCCTTTTTTGATCAATAGCTCCTTGACGAAGGGTGTAACTAATTTCTAGACCTGAGTCACGCATATTTAAGCCCTGATTAAGTCCTTGTGCACCACACCCAATAATAACGATTTTTTTGTCTTTTAAAGCAGTAACACCGTTATCAAACTCAGATAAATTCATGAATCGGCATTGACCTAATTGATATAATTTTTCAGCAAGCGAAATTTGATTAAAATAGTTGGCCATTTTTTTATTATTATTAATTAATTGTCTTTTTTAAATTTACTTAGGAGTTCTGTTATCTCCATTTTAGATTTAGTCACGGATATCCTCCCAGAGCGTACAAATTGTAAAAGACCGAATGGAGCTAAATCCTGATGTAATCTGTCGGTTTCATTTCTAAATCCTGTTTTCTCAATAACAAAGAACTCAGGAGAGACGGTTACAATATTAGCATGACTTTCTTTTATAATATTTTGAATATGTCTTTCCTCAAAAAGGGAACTAGATTTTACTTTATAAAGTGCTGTTTCTTGGAAAATTGTTTCTTCATCTGTGTGATAATAGGCTTTGATTACGTCAACTTGTTTTTCGATCTGTTGGATCAATTTTTTGACTCTTTCTTCATCTATATTCACAACTATTACAAATCTAAAAACATCTTTAATTTCAGATTGAGAAGTGGTAAGACTTTCAATATTAAAATGTCTTTTTAAAAAAATCGAGGAAATGCGGTTTAGTAAACCAACATTATTCTCCGAGTAAATCGATATAGTATAAGTCTTTAATTCTTTATCTGCCATAATTATTTTAATCGAATATCAGAAACGGATGCACCAGTGGGTATCATTGGGAATACATTATCCTCTTTTTCAACACAAACTTCTAGGAAATAAGGTTTATCAGAAGCAATCATTTCGGCCACGGCCGCATCTAAATTTTTTCTTTTATCCACGCGTTTGGCATCTAAAAAGTAGCCCTTTGCAATTGTAACAAAATCGGGGTTAACCATTTCAGTTGAAGCGTAACGTTTATCAAAAAATAATTGTTGCCATTGCCTGACCATGCCAAGAAAATCGTTGTTTAATACTACAATTTTAACTGCAGCTTGAGTTTGAAAAATTGTTCCTAATTCTTGGATAGTCATTTGATAACCTCCATCACCGATTACAGCAACAACTTCTCTTTCTGGTGCCCCCATTTTTGCTCCCAAAGCTGCGGGAAGTGCGAACCCCATTGTACCCAATCCACCAGATGTTACATTACTTTTTGAACGAATAAACTCAGCGTATCTGCAGGCAACCATTTGGTGTTGACCAACATCAGTAACGATAACTGCATCTCCTTTAGTGTATTTATTTATTGAAACAATAACTTCTCCCATACTTAACCCTTCCTTCCTGGGTCGCAAATCTTTGTCAATAACCTCATTAATCTCTATTTTCATTAAGTCATTAAATCTTTGCATCCATTTAGGGTGAGACTTTTTCTCAACTAACGGAAGGAGTACTTTTAAGCTTTCTTTGCAATTACCTAAAACTGGTAAATCAGCTTTTACATTCTTATCAACTTCTGCAGGGTCAATTTCAAAATGAATCACTTTTGCCTGTTTCGCATAAGTATTTAAATCTCCAGTTACCCGATCGTCAAATCGCATTCCAATGGCAATAAGAAGATCACACTCGTTAGTTAAAATATTAGGACCGTAATTTCCATGCATTCCAACCATTCCTACGTTTTGTGGATGAGAGGTCGCCAATGCGGAAAGACCTAAAATAGTCCAGGCAGCAGGAATTCCTGATTTTTCTACAAAATCTTTAAACTCTTGTTCAGCTCTACCAAGAATTACCCCTTGACCCCATACAATAAAGGGTTTTTCGGCATTATTAATTAATTCAGCAGCTTGGGTGACTGCATCAAGGTCTAATTCAGGAACAGGTTTATAACTTCTGACACCCAAACATTTTTTGTAACTAAAGTTAAAGCTATTAAATTGGGCATCTTTAGTAATATCAATTAAAACAGGTCCTGGCCTTCCAGATTTAGCTACATAAAAAGCTTTTGCAAAAATTTCGGGAATTTCTGAAGCCTTTGTTATTTGATAGTTCCATTTGGTAACGGGAGTAGATAAACCTATAATATCTGTTTCTTGAAATGCATCAGAACCGAGAAGGTGGGAGGCAACTTGGCCTGTAATACAAACCATTGGTGTAGAATCAATTTGTGCATCGGCAATACCAGTTACAAGGTTTGTTGCCCCAGGGCCAGATGTTGCTATAGCAACTCCAACTTTACCCGAAGTTCTAGCAAAACCTTGAGCAGCATGAGTTGCGCCCTGTTCATGTCTAGTTAGCACGTGATTAAGCTGATCTTGAAATTTATAAAGTTCATCATAAACGGGCATGATGGCACCACCAGGGTAGCCATAAATCAAATCAACTCCCTCGGCAAGCAAGCAGCGAATAACCGCTTCTGCTCCAGTAATTTTAATAGTTTCAGATTCAGCCTCCTGTAAGGCAATTTGATCTCTTGTCTTCATTTTCCTAAACTAGTTATCGGTAACGCAACCCTCCGAGGCAGTCGCTACGCATTTAATATATTTATGTAATACCCCTCGGGTAAATTTATAAGGAGGTTTAACCCATCTAGATTTTCTACTTTCTAATACTTCATCTGAGACATCAACACTCAAAGTATTTGTTTCAGCATCAATAGTTATTTTATCACCATCTTCAATTAATCCTATTACTCCACCCTCTTGAGCCTCAGGGACTATATGTCCGACAACAAAGCCATGAGTTCCTCCAGAGAATCGCCCATCAGTAATTAAGGCAACATTTTTTCCTAATCCTGCTCCCATAATTGCAGCAGTTGGTTTTAACATTTCAGGCATACCGGGCCCTCCTTTAGGGCCTTCATATCGAATTACAACTACATCTCCTTTTTGTACTTTCCCCTCTCCTATTCCAATATTTGCCTCATATTCACCGTCAAAAACGCGTGCTGGCCCAATAAACTTCAAACCTTCTTTTCCAGTTATTTTTGCAACTGAACCTTGGGCAGCTAAATTGCCTTTAAGTATTCTGATGTGACCCGTTGGTTTTATTGGGTTATTTAGTGGTCTAATTATGTCTTGACCTTTTTTTAATCCTTCCAAACTTTCTAAATTTTCCGATAAAGTTTTACCAGTGATTGTAATGCAATCTCCGTGTAACATATTATTCTCCAACATAAACTTAAGGACTGCTGGAATACCTCCCACTGCATGAAGATCTTTCATTAAATACTTTCCACTCGGTTTTAGGTCAGCAAGAAATGGAGTCGTGTCACTAATTCTCTGAAAGTCATCGATTGATAGATCAATTTTTGCAGCATGAGCTATCGCAAGAAAATGGAGCACTGCATTGGTAGAGCCTCCAAGAACTGCAATTAGTCGCAGAGCATTCTCCAATGATTTTTTTGTAACAATATCTAAGGGTTTTAAGTCTTGCTCAATTAATCCACGTAAAGCCTTACCTACAGACTTACAATCCTCTATTTTCTCAATACTTACTGCAGGATTAGATGAACTGTAAGGTAATCCCATCCCCAATGTCTCAATTGCAGAAGCCATAGTATTAGCAGTATACATTCCTCCACATGCCCCAGCACCAGGACATGCATTTCTTATTACTTTTTTATATTCTTTTTCATCAATTTTTCCAGCAACTTTTTCTCCCCAAGCTTCAAAAGCTGAAACAACATCCAATTCTTTATCACGAATACAACCAGAGGCTATAGTTCCTCCATAAACTAGGATACTTGGTCGATTTAAACGCAACATTGCCATCAAAGCACCTGGCATGTTTTTATCACATCCAACTACAGTTACTAAACCATCATATGACATTGCCTGCACAACGGTTTCAACAGAGTCCGCAATTACGTCTCTTGAAGGCAAAGAAAATCGCATTCCAGGAGTTCCCATCGAAATGCCGTCACTGACACCGATTGTATTAAAGATTAGTCCTAGCATATCGTAAGTAGCAATGCCGTCCTTGACATGAACAGATAGATCATTTAAGTGCATATTACAAGGATTTCCCTCATAGCCGGTACTCGCAATACCTATCAGGGGCTTTTGAAAATCCTCATCGGTCATTCCAATTGCATGAAGCATGGCTTGAGCAGCAGGTTGAGTAGGATCTTGCGTTACTTGTCTACTAAATTTATTAAGGGTCATTAGGACTAGTTTGCTGCTAAATTAGATGCATGACATCGAATATGTGATCATATCTAATGATTTTCACTATGTTCAAATTAATTTAATTCTATCTAAATTGTTGTAAATCAATTAATTATATAGTATTTATTAATACACTCAAAAGTTAAAAAAACGAACAAATCAATTTGACTTATATTTAGAAAGGAATATTATCCAAAAATACCAAAGAATGACAAATGATGTAAGTAAAGTAGTCTCTAATTTATATATAAAGCAAAAAGATTTTTTTGCTTCACAAATCACAAAAACTAATGCGTATAGAATTCAAAAATTAAAAGCTTTAAGAAAAGAAATAATTACAAGGGAATTAGAGATTCATGAGGCTCTTAATCAAGATATGCGAAAATCTGCCTTTGAGGCTATGACATCTGAAACTGTTTTGGTTAGTAAGGAACTTTCATTGATGATTAAAATGCTTCCGCTCTGGAGTAGGGTTCGTCGAGCAAAAAGTAGTTTGATTAATTTTCCTTCGAAAGATTACATTAAACCTGAGCCATTTGGAAATACTTTGATGATAAGTCCATGGAATTACCCTTTTCAGCTGGCTATCACTCCATTAATAGGTGCTGTTGCAGCTGGGAATACTGTGGTATTAAAACCTTCAGAATACGCACCTCACACATCAGTTGTTATTAAAAAAATTATTACAAATGTTTTTGATCCTGGACATGTATCGGTAATGGAGGGGGATGCTAAAGTCGCTACAGAATTACTAAAAAAGCGTTGGGATTTCATAATGTTTACAGGAAGTACTAGAGTAGGAAAAATTATAGCTAAAGCTGCTGCAGTCCATTTAACACCAACTACACTCGAATTAGGGGGAAAAAGTCCATGTATTGTAGATGAATCGGCCCCAATAGGTATTACAGCAAAAAGAATTGTTTGGGGTAAATTTCTAAACTGTGGACAAACTTGTATTGCTCCAGATTATTTATTGGTTAATGAAAATGTTAAATCAAATTTAATTGCAGCTTTAATTAAAGAAATTGAACTAGCTTTTGGGAAAGATCAAAAAAAATCAGAAGATTATGGCCGCATCGCTCATTTGGATCATTTCAAAAATCTTAAAGCTGCGATTAAAGGCGAAAAAGTCATTTATGGAGCAAAAACAGAGAAAAAAAGCCTTTTCTTCAGTCCTACACTAGTTGAATCCCCCGCTATGGAAGGTATGTTGATGAAAGAGGAAATTTTTGGCCCAATATTACCAATAATTACTTATCAGGAGGAAGTAGAAATCCATCATTTTTTAAAATCACAAGAAAAACCTTTAGCTTTTTATGTTTTTTCAAATAGAAACAAATTTATCAATCAATTATTCAATCGATATTCATTTGGTGGTGGAGTTGCAAATGACTCAATCATTCAATTTGCTAATGATAACCTTCCATTTGGTGGAATAGGCCAAAGTGGAATGGGAGCTTATCATGGTAAATATAGTTTTAAAAATTTTTCTCACGAAAAACCATTTATCAAACGTTCTTTTTGGTTTGATATACCCGGAAGGTACGCACCTTATCCAAAGTCATTATCTTTGCTAAAGTTTTTACTTAAAAATATTTAATGCCAGAGAAAAAGGTTAGTGAAGCAATTGGATTCAGGAGATCAGTAAGAGTATTTGATACAGACAAAGAGATTGATTCCCAAATTGTAAAAAAATGTATTGAACAAGGGGTTTTAGCTCCAAACAGCAGTAATTTACAATTATGGGAATTTTATCATATTACTAGCCATGAGATTATAAAGCAAATTGCCGTAGCCTGCTTTAACCAACCTGCTGCCAAAACAGCTAAACAGTTTGTAATTCCTGTGGTTAGAAAGGATCTTTGGGAAAAAAGAATTGCCTCAAATGTCGCATTTATTGAATCCGAATTTGAAAAATCTAAAAAAAAGGACATTAAGAAAACCAAAGGGGCTATATCATATTACCAAAAAATCCTTCCCAAAATATATGGTATGGGGAGTTTAAGGGGTTTGATAAACCATTTCAGCACCTATTTAAAAGGGATCAAAAAGGTTGTTTACAGACAAGTAAAAAAATCTGATATACGAGTAGTAGTCCATAAAAGTACTGCTTTAGCTGCACAAAATTTTCTAGTAAGTATGGCTGGTTATGGTTATGATACATGTACAATGGAGGGTTTTGATTCATTAAAAGTTAAAAAAATAGTTGGCTTGCCAAGTAGTGCGGAAATAAGTATGGTTATCGGTTGTGGAATTAGAACTAAAAAAGGGATTTACGGACCTCGTTTCAGGGTGCCACTTGATGAAGTTTATTTTGAAAAGTAACCAATCACTATAGCAAAAACTTTAATAAAGCTAATTTATCATTTACACTCACCTGTATAAAAAGCCTAAATCTTATTTTTCCTCAAACCATCTTTTTTCTATTGTACTTTTTTTAAAACTAGGGTAAGGATTTAAACTTCCTTATGCCCTCTTCTAACCAATCCTTATAAATTTGTGCATTAGTATATTGAACTGAACTATTAAGAAGTGTTCCATTGTACGATAGCAATAGGTAAAAAGGTTGAGATGCTGAACCAAAATTAAGACTTTGAAAAGTCGCCCATTTTTCTCCTATAGTTTTTATGCTCTTGACACGACCATTGGGATATTTAAAATTAAATTGATCAACATCAGGTAATAATTTTCGATCATCAACATAAAGAGAGATTATGATATATTCTTTATTTAATAAACTAAATATTTCAGGTTGAGACCAAACATTTTCTTCCATCTTTCTGCAGTTTATACAAGCCCATCCAGTAAAATCTAATAAAATAGGCTTGTTATTTGCTTTCGCATATGCCCTACCCTCTTCAAAATCTTTAAAACAGTTCAACCCCAATGGACATTCAGAATCCGAATTATAAATGCTGTAAAATGTAGGGGGAGGAAATCCACTGAGCAAAGCCAATTGTCCTGTTTGGTTCTTCCCAAACCCTTGAATCAAGTAGATTGAAAACAAAAAAACCAAAAAAGCGAAAAAATACTGGAATTTATTTAATTTATAAGCTTTTACTTCATTTGGAAAACGTAACCATCCCATCAAGTATATAAATAATAAAAGAGAGATAATCAGCCAAATTGCCATAAATACTTCCCGCTTTAAAATCCCCCAATGAGCAACTAAATCAGCATTTGAGAGAAACTTCAATGCCAAAGCTAATTCAAGAAATCCTAAAGTCACTTTTACCTTAGTCATCCATCCACCAGATTTGGGAATAGACTTCAGAAAACTAGGGAAAAGGGCAAGAAGTCCAAAAGGCAGTGCTAAAGCAAAACCGAATCCAGCCATTCCAGCGGTCAATTGGGTGGCTCCCCCTTCAGCAGTCAAAGATCCTACTAATAAAGATCCCAAAATAGGACCAGTACATGAAAAGGATACAATCGCTAATGTCAATGCCATAAAAAACAAACCTAAAACACCACCTGAAGAAGAAGCGCTATCTGATAGGTTTCCCCAAGAACTAGGTAAGGTAATTTCATAATATCCAAAAAAGGAAAAAGCAAAAAAGACAAATACAACAAAAAAGATTAAATTCATCACGATGTTGGTAGAAATGGTATTTAGAATTTGTGGATCAATTGCATCCAAAAAGTGAAAAGGTAAACTAGATAATATATAAATTACAAGAATAAAAAAGCTGTAAAGCAATGCCCTCCCGAGCCCCTTACCTTGAATTGTACTCTGTTTTAGGAAAAACGAGACGGTTAAAGGAATCATAGGAAAAACGCAGGGAGTCAATAAGGCAATTATGCCTCCTATAAAACCCAAAAAAAACAAATTTAACAATGAATTATCAATCTTTTTTTGTTCGTTTTGGTTTATAAAATGTTTATTCTTTAAATCAAGTTTTAGTACTGAAATTTTTTCTAAACTCGCAGAATCAATTACCTTTTTCTCCCGAATAACTTGTTTTGATTTGTCTAGAACAAAACGGAAAGCTTCGTTTCTGAATATGCAGAGTTTGTCATCACAAGCCTGATAATTGATTTCACCCTCAATTGATGCCAAATTTGGATTCAGTAGTTTTATTTTTTGCTCAAATAAGGCTTCATCATCGAACCAAGACAACTCCATTTCAAATATTGTATCATAGGCTGTTTTGGATTTACCCTCATGAGTATTCCCGACTAAATCAAACTGACCTTCTTCCCTTTTGAAAATAAACTCAGTAGGTAAAGGACCATTATCAGGCAGGTGTTGAGAATAAAGATGCCATTTGGGTTTGATTTTAGCTTCAAATTTCAATAAATAAATTTCATCGGAAACTTTTTCCAATGCTGTTGACCAGACTACCTGTTCTTGGGACTGAGACTGAATTGATAATATCCAAAAAAACAATAATAAAAATCCCTTCTTAATCATAATTTTTTATAATCCATCTATCTTCTTTATTGTATTCAATAGAATATCTTTCATCGACTCTTTTACCCACTACCCAAATAATATCTTCTCCTGAACACAGCAACCACTGCTTTTCTTTATCAAGTAGCGAGAATTTTTCATCCTTAAAATATTTACTTAACTTTTTTTTACCCTTAAGTCCTTTAGGATAAAAGTAGTCACTTTCCCTCCACTTTCTCAGCGTTAATGGGAACTTTAATAATTTTATATTAAAACAAGCGATATTTCTATCAGCAATTTTGAGATTTGTATTTAAGCCTAATTCCAGTTTTATTGGAACTTGAATTATCTTAAAATTTTGTTCAATAATGTAAGTTTTGTGAAAATCTTCGCTTTGCTCAGTAAGCAGCCAGTGAGATCGGTTTTTAACAAGCCTATGAGTTTTAGAAAACAATTGTTTTCCAGATTGTGCATCCAATAGTTGATTTAAATCTTTAACATTATCAAAGCCATAATTAGCAAACAAAGCATGCAGGAAAAAGTTAATGGGATTTAGTAATTTTAACTTATCTACTGAAATTTTAATTTCTTGTTCCATTTCAACAAAATAGTTTGTTTTAAAATCCTTAATAACATTATCCAAAGCAATTTTAGCTTGTCCTAAATATTCTAGCGTAGTACTAAATTGATTATGAAAATTAGAATCTGTAGCCTTCCAATTTGGAATTACTTTATGTCTTAGTTCATTTCTCAAATAGTCTGTTTTGGCGTTTGAGGCATCTTCTCTCCATTTGATGTTATTTTCATTAGCATAATTAAGTATTTCCGTTCTTGTAAAGGGTAAAAGAGGTCGAATAATTTTCCCCCTGATTTGAGGGATTCCAACCAATCCTTTTAATCCAGAACCTCGCATTAGGTTAATCATAAAGGTCTCCAGGACATCATCAGCATGATGAGCTACAAGAATTACTTCATAATTATATTTTATTGAAAGTTCATTAAACCAATCATATCTAAGTTTTCTGGCTGCCATTTGAATAGAAGTTTTTCTATTTTTAGCATAAGTCAGTATATCAAATTTTTTAATGTGGCATTCTAGTTTTTTATATTCGGCTAATTTTTTAATCCAAAGTGCATCGTCCTCGCTATTTTTGCCCCTTAATTGAAAATTACAATGGGCTATGGAAATATTTAACCCATTTTTTAAGCAAAGTGATAAAAGGACACTGCTATCTAAGCCCCCGCTTAAAGCTAAGAGAATTTTTTGATTCTTTAAGTCAGAAAAATTTTTCAATAAGTACGCCTGAAACTTTTGAAACATAGGCAAAATTAAGGATTTTGAAATTGGGGTCAACAACTAAATAACTACTTCGTCAAAGACTTTTTTTGTAAAAAAAAATAAAATTCGGATATTTGCAGTTCAAATGACTGATGCAACGACATATTACATTGGAACCTTTTCGGCTAACAGCCAGGCTCCGTTACGTCCACGCCGCCCCTAGCGGGTTATTTTCTCTACATGAGACTTTGGTGTGCCCAGTCTCCTTTTACAGTTTTTTTTACCTAATTTTTAACTCTAATATTATTTGTCAATAATGGAAATAGTTATTGCCAATTCAAAACATATCGTTTACGCCAAATCCATCTGCAGCTGTATTGATGAATCAGCTAAAATGAGGGGCACTGGTATTGCCAGAAGAACACCAGGATATATAATTAAAAAGATTGAGTCTGGCAATGCAGTAATAGCTATAGAAAACAATGAGTTCGCAGGTTTTTGTTATATAGAAGTCTGGGGCCATGGTAAGTATGTTGCCCACTCAGGCTTAATAGTCTCACCAAAGCACAGAGGAAAGGGATTAGCTAAGATAATAAAGAAAAACGTATTTGATCTTTCGAAGCGAAAATTCCCAAAAGCTAAAATTTTCGGAATAACTACCGGAAAAGCCGTTATGCGTATTAATTTTGAACTTGGTTATAAACCTGTCTCATTTTCGGAGTTAACAGACGATCCAGAATTCTGGAAGGGTTGTCAAACTTGTAAAAATTATGATGTGTTGACCAGAACTGAAAGAAGTATGTGCTTATGTACAGGAATGATATTCGACCCCAATAATGGGCAAAACAATAAATTGAGTTAAATGGCAAATAAAAAATTAGTGTTAGCTTATAGTGGTGGTTTGGATACTTCCTACTGTTTAATGAAACTTTCAAAAGAGGGTTATGAAGTCCACGCAGTAAATATTAACACTGGAGGTTTTAATAAGCTGCAAATTGAGGATATGCAAACCAAAGCGATGCAAATGGGTGCACAAACCTACACATCAATTGACGCTTTATTATCTTTTTACGAAAAGGTTGTTCAATATTTGATTTACGGTAATGTACTCAAAAATAACACCTATCCTCTGTCAGTAAGTGCGGAAAGAATAGTGCAGGCTATTGAAATCATACAATACGCCAAAAGTATTGGCGCGAATGCTATTGCCCATGGAAGTACTGGTGCAGGGAATGATCAGGTAAGGTTTGATTTAATTTTTCAGGTAATGGAGCCTGAAATTGAAATTATTAGTCCGATAAGAGACCTACAGCTAACAAGAGAAAATGAAATTAAATATCTGAAAGAAAATGGTGTTAAGTTATCATGGGAAAAAGCTCAATATTCTATTAACCAGGGGTTGTGGGGAACTAGTGTAGGTGGTAAAGAAACTTTAACCTCTGATCAGAATCTACCTGAATCAGCTTACCCCAGTCAGGTCAATAAAAAAACGACTGAAGAAGTTGTTTTAGAATTTCATAAAGGGGAATTAGTTGGAATCAATGGTAAAATAGACTCCCCTGTAAATAATATTTTAAAGCTTCAAAAACAAGCCAAAAAGTTTGGAATTGGTAGAGACACTCATGTAGGAGATACAATTATTGGAATAAAGGGTAGGGTTGGATTTGAAGCTGCCGCCCCATTAATTATAATTAAGGCTCACCACCTTTTAGAAAAACACACGTTAAGTAAATGGCAACAATTTCAAAAAGAGCAATTGGGCAACTTCTATGGCATGTTACTCCATGAGGGACAATACCTTGATCCAGTGATGAGAGATTTGGAAGCTTTTTTAGCCAGCAGCCAAAATACCGTCAACGGGAAGGTCTTTGTTGCACTTCAACCTTACAGGTTTGAATTAAAAGGAATCGATTCTCCAAATGATTTAATGAATGCCTCCTTCGGAAGTTATGGTGAAAAAAATATAGGTTGGACAGCAGATGATGCCAAAGGTTTTATCAAAATAATGTCTAATCAAAATAAGATTTACCAACATATAAATAAAGAAAAATGAAAAAAGTAGGTATAATTGGCGGTTCTGGATATACTGGAGGAGAGTTGATCCGGTTAGTGGTTAATCATCCAACACTTATTCTGGATTTTGTTTACAGTACTAGTAGACCTGGTACTCCACTTTACGAAACACATGTAGATTTATTAGGTAGGTCTGAGTTGAGTTTTACAGATAATATCAATTCAGAGGTTGATATAGTTTTTCTTTGTGTTGGACATGGAAAATCCGCTGGATTTCTGGAGGAACACGAATTTTCCAGCCAAACCGTCATTATTGATTTGAGCAATGACTTTAGACTAAAAAAAGATGCTCAATTTCAAGACTATGATTTTGTTTATGGTTTACCAGAGTATCAAAAAAATAAAATTCAGGGTACTAATGCAATTGCCAATCCTGGATGTTTCGCAACTGCAATTCAGTTAGCGCTCCTACCTTTGGTAAAAGAAGGTTTAATCAAAGAGGCTATTCATGTAAATGCGACTACAGGTAGTACAGGTGCAGGGGTGGGTTTGAGTTCTACTGGGCATTTCAGTTGGAGAAATAATAATGTATCATGGTACAAACCTTTTGAGCACCAACACTTAGGTGAGATTAGAGAAACCTTGCAGGATCCTAAAATCTACTTTTTACCACAGCGAGGTAACTTTACTAGAGGTATTTTTGCAAGTTGCTATACTCCATTTGAAGAAAGTATTGAGCAAGCCGAAAATTTGTATAGAGATTACTATAATTCACATACCTTCACTCATGTTTCTGCAAAAGAGATTGCTTTAAAACAAGTAGTCAACACCAATAATTGTGTATTACATTTGCACAAGTATGAAGATCAATTATTGGTTACTTCAGCTATTGATAATTTATTGAAAGGTGCCTCTGGACAAGCGATTCAAAATTTGAACTTAATAATGGGATGGGAAGAAGATTTAGGGCTTAAACTTAAAGCCAGTATATATTAAATTAAAGCGAAGAAAAAATGAAAATAGCTATTATAGGATCAGGAAATTTAGGACTAAGTATTGCAAAAGGATTAGTCTACAACAATACTTATACTTCTCTTTACCTGACCAAAAGAGACCTCAGTGCCATCGAAAAATGGGAAGAATATAATAATGTAAAAATAACTAGTGATAACCAAGAAGCTGTCAAAAACTCTGATATTCTGATTTTTACAGTACAGCCAATACAGTTTGACGGAATTCTAGAGGAAATTAAAGGTGCTTTGAATGATAAACACGTATTGATTTCTGCTATCACAGGTTACAGTATCAGTAGAATGGATAAGAAATTAGGTAGTAATTATCCTATTATCAGATGTATGCCTAATACTGCTATTTCTGTTGGTAAATCCATCACTTGCTTGTGTTGTAATCTTGCTGGAGAAAAAAGAATTGCTATTGCAGAGGCTATTTTTAACGGTTTGGGTACGACTATAAAAATAGCTGAAAAACAAATGCAAGCTGCTACTGTAGTTTGTGCAAGTGGAATAGCCTTTTGGATGCGATTAATAAGAGCTACGACTCAGGGTGGGGTTCAAATGGGTTTTGATGCAGACGAATCGATGAGAATGTCAATGCATACTGCTCTTGGAGCAGCCAGTTTGTTGATTGAAACAGATTCTCATCCTGAAACTGAAATCGATAAGGTGACAACTCCTCAAGGATGTACAATCACGGGTTTAAATGAAATGGAACATCAAGGGCTAAGCTCATCACTTATCAAAGGACTAATGGCTTCTTTTGAAAAAATCAATGAAATTAAAATTCAATAAAGAATTAAGAAATGAAACTATTTGACGTATACCCGCTCTATGAAGTATGTCCAGTAAGTGCTAATGACGTCTATGTGTATGACGAAGCGGGAACGGAATATTTAGATCTGTATGGAGGACATGCCGTTGTCTCAATAGGGCACAGCCACCCTTACTATGTAAATCGATTGAAAGATCAACTAAATAAAATAGCATTCTACTCCAACGCAGTAGAAAATCCATTGCAACAAGAATTAGCAGATGAGATTGGTAATCAATCAGGTTTACACAATTATCAATTATTTTTATGTAGTTCAGGTGCTGAAGCCAATGAAAATGCCTTAAAATTAGCCTCTTTTCATACGGGAAAAAAAAGAATTATCGCTTTTAAAAATGCTTTTCATGGCAGAACTTCTGCTGCAGTAGCAGTTACTGATAATCAAAATATCAATGCACCACTAAACCAACAACAAGAGGTAACTTTCATTCCCTTTAACGATTTGGAAAAATTGGAAAATGAATTGAAAAAAGGTGATGTCTGTGGAGTGATTTTTGAACCCATTCAAGGGGTTGGTGGATTAGATATACCTGATGATGATTTTGTTACAGGAATGAACACTTTGTGTGAAAAATACAAAAGCTGCTTGATTGCTGACGAGGTTCAGTCTGGGTTTTCAAGATCTGGTAACTTTTTTGCTTTTCAGCAAAACAACATTAAGCCTCATGTAATCACTATGGCTAAAGGAATGGGGAACGGATTTCCTATTGGAGGCATACTCGTTCACCCAAATTTAAAACCTAAATACGGAATGTTAGGTACTACTTTTGGTGGTAATCACTTAGCATGTACTGCCTCTTTGGCCGTATTGGAAATTATCAAAAAAGACAAATTACAACAACATGCTAAAAGCATGGAAACTTATTTTAGAACTAAAGCCGAAAAGATTAAGGGTATTGAAATAAAAGGTCGTGGACTTATGCTGGGATTAGCATTTAATTTTGAAGTTGCTCCATTAAGAAAAAAATTGATTTACGAAAAAAATATTTTCACAGGTGGGAGTAGCAACAAAAATATTTTGAGAATTCTTCCTCCATTGACCGTTCAAGAAAAACATTTCGATCGGTTTTTTGATGCATTAGAAAATTTATTATGAACCATTTTATCACATTAGCGGACTTACCTAATTTTAACCAGACCCTTAACCTAGCAATGGATTTTAAAAAGGACCCCAGTAAACTTAATACTCTAGGAAAAGGAAAGACTTTGGGGCTACTTTTTTTTATCCCCAGCTTGAGAACAAGACTGAGTACTCAAAAAGCTGCGCAAAACTTGGGTCTTAACACCATGGTTATGAATTTTAGCCAGGAATCATGGGCTTTAGAATTTGAGGACGGGACAAAGATGAGTGGACTTAGATCTGAACACGTAAGAGAAGCAGCTGCAGTAGTTTCCCAGTATTGTGATATGATTGCCATAAGGGCATTTGCTTCACTCTCTAATAAAGAAAAAGATGAAGCTGAAATCGTTTTAAAAAGTTTTACTAAATACGCAAGTGTACCAATAATCAATATGGAAAGTGCGACAGCGCACCCATTGCAAGCGGTTGCTGATGCTATAACTTTAAATGAATTTAAAACTCCTCATAAACCCAAAGTAGTATTAACTTGGGCTCCCCATCCTAAAGCGCTCCCTCATGCGGTTGGGAATTCTTTTACAAAGATGATGGAAAACCTAGATGCCGATTTTATAATTGCTCACCCAGATGGATATGGACTCAATCCATTAATAACCAAGGGAGTAAAATGTATTAACAACCAAGAGGAGGCTATGGAAAATGCTGATTTTATATATACAAAGAACTGGTGTTCGTATGAACATTACGGACAAATATTGAGAACAGACGATAAATGGATGATTACACCTGAAAAGATGGAACTCACAAACAACGGGAAATTCATGCACTGTTTACCTATCAGGAGAAATATTGTTGCGGCCGATGAAGTTTTGGATAGTTCAAATTCTCTAGTTATACAGCAATCACAAAATAGAATTTACAGTGCTCAAGCAGTGCTAAAACAACTTCTAGAAAATGGATAAGCTTTCCGTAGTAAAAATTGGTGGAAATGTTATTGAAGATGTTAAGCAATTAGCCGACTTTTTAAGTGCATTTAGCCAAATGCAAGGTGCCAAGATATTGGTGCATGGTGGGGGTAAAAAAGCTACTGTTATGGCGAAAAAGTTGGGTGTTCCAGTAAAAATTATTGAAGGAAGGAGAATAACTGATGCTGAAAATCTAGATATTATCACCATGCTTTATGGTGGAAAGATTAATAAAAATATTGTGGCTCAATTGCAAGCTATAGGTTGTAACGCGATTGGACTCTCAGGTGCAGATGGTAATGCAATTCAAGCAGTAAAAAGGCCAAAGAAGGAAATTGACTTCGGTTTTGTTGGAGATGTAACCGAGATTAACACGTCCTTATTTAAACTTTTATTACAATCCCAACACCTTCCAGTCTGTTGCGCAATAACCCACGATCAAAATGGACAGCTACTTAATACAAATGCAGACACCATCGCCGCTAGTCTAGCCAAAAGCTTGTCTAAATTTTATGAAGTTTCGCTGTTATATTGTTTTGAAATGCCAGGGGTTTTAAAAAAAATTGAGGATAAAGAAAGTGTCATTGGTGAAATCACCCCAAATAGTTACACTGAATTAAAAAATAATAATGTGATTCACTCTGGGATGATTCCCAAAATTGAGAACTGTTTTGACGCATTAAAAAAAGGGGTTTCCGAAGTGAAAATAGGATCACCACATATGATTTCTGGAAAGTCAAAGTACACAAAACTATTTTTAGATGATGAGTGATTTAACAACTGCTGCAATTAATTTATTAAAAGATCTGATAGGATTACCTTCTTTTTCCAAGCAAGAGGATAAAACAGCTGACAGGATTGGGGAATGGTTTAATCACTATGGAATTCCCTATGAGAGAGATGGAAATAATCTATGGGCAAAAAATAAAGCTTTTGACCCTCAGAAACCAACCCTTTTACTAAACTCTCATCACGACACAGTAAAGCCTAATACTGCATATACTAATGATCCTTTTGAAGCTAAAATAGTAGATGGAAAGCTTTATGGACTCGGAAGTAATGATGCTGGTGGAGCATTGGTTTCACTAATAGCTTTATTTACTCATTATTTTAATAAAGAAAATCCAAAATATAATTTATTGGTTGTAGCCTCAGCAGAAGAGGAAATTGCAGGTGATGACAGTTTAAGTGGCTTACTTCCAAAGCTACCTAAAATTGATGTTGCAATTGTGGGAGAACCTACAGAAATGCATTTGGCTGTTGCGGAAAAAGGTTTAATAGTTTTTGACGCTGTCATAAAAGGAACGCCAGGCCATGCGGCTCATCCAAATGCTGATAATCCAATCATGAAACTCCCTGAAGTATTAAACTGGTTCGAAAATTTTAAACTGCAAAAATACTCTGACTTTTTAGGAGATGTAAAAGTTACTGTAACCCAGGTCAGTGCTGGAAAAGAACATAATGTTATACCAGCTAGTGTTAACTTGGTCGTTGATGTTAGAGTCAATGATAAATATAGTAATCAAGAATTGTCAAATATATTGATCGAAGCTGCACCTTGTGAAATGACGCCCAGATCTTTAAAATTAAATTCTTCATCAATTGCAATTGATCATGAGCTAGTTAAGGCAGGAATTAAACTAGGTAGAAAAACTTATGGTTCCCCAACCTTATCCGACCAGGCCGCACTGGAATGCCCATCTGTAAAACTAGGCCCAGGACTGTCATCAAGATCACATTCAGCTAATGAATTCATCTTTGTAAATGAAATAGAGGAAGCTATTAAGATCTACATTGACCTTATAGGTAAAATATTATAATTAAATAATAAAAAATTAAAAAACTGAATAATGAAACTTTGGCAAAAAAATACACCGGCTAACGATAAAATTACCGATTTTACTGTGGGTAAAGACCGATATTTTGATCTGCATCTCGCTGCATACGATTGCCAGGCCTCTATTGCACATACTGAAATGTTGGGTAAAATAGGAGTATTGACAAAACAGGAGGCTCAAGCAATTGTGGACGTCTTAAACGAACTTAAATCTCAAGCAGAAAATAGCAAGTTTGTGATTGAGGATTCCTTTGAAGACATGCATTCAAAAATAGAATTCATACTAACTGAAAAATTGGGCGATTTAGGTAAAAAGATTCACACAGCAAGATCTAGAAACGATCAAGTTTTAGCGGCAATGCACCTATATCTAAAGGAGGAGATAGCAGTAATTAAAACTATGACCTACGACTTCTTTAAGCTTTTAATAAAACTTTCTGAACAACATAAAGATAAATTATTACCTGGATATACTCACTTCCAAGTGGCTATGCCTTCTTCTTTTGGACTGTGGTTTTCAGCTTATGCTGAAAGTTTAATTGATGATATAACCCTTTTGAATGCTGCAAGAAAAATAGTTGATCAAAATCCGTTGGGTAGTGCTGCAGGCTTTGGTAGTTCATTCCCTATTGACAGAAAAGCAACTACAGAAAGTCTGAATTTTAGGGATTTGAAATACAACGTCATTGCTGCTCAAATGAGTAGAGGTAAGGCAGAAAAGACAACTGCTTTCGCGATAGCATCTTTGTCGGCTAACCTTTCAAAAATGGCAAATGACATTTGCTTATACATGAGCCAAGAACACAATTTTATTAGTTTTCCAGAAGATTTGACCACCGGATCTAGCATAATGCCACATAAAAAAAATCCGGATGTTTTTGAATTGATTAGAGGTAAAAGTAATATGCTTCAAGGATTACCAAATCAGTTGATTTTGCTAACATCCAATTTGCCTTCAGGCTATCACAGAGAAATGCAACTTACCAAAGGACTAATCATTGAAGGTATAGAGGATATAAAAGCTTGTTTGGATATTTTTAATTTTAGTTTGAAAGAGATACAAATCAGAGAAAAAATTCTGGAGGACCCTAAATACAAATATGTATTTAGCGTTGACACACTAAACGAATGGGTCAAAGAGGGTATGCCATTTAGAGACGCTTATAAAAAAATGTGGGAAGCAATCAATAAAGGTGATTACCAACCAAAAAAAGAATTAGACCACACCCATTTGGGTAGTTTGGGAAATTTAGCTCTAGATGAAATTCAAACTAAAATGGAACAGGCTTTAAAGTCCGGATCAAATGTGTAAAGGTCGATTATCAGAGGCAGCTAACGCAGCTTCTTTGACTGCTTCAGCATAAGTTGGATGGGAGTGGCTCATACGCGCAATATCCTCAGCGGAAGCCCTAAACTCCATTGCGACAACTGCCTCAGCAATTAAATCGGCTACTCTAGCGCCAATCATGTGAACACCAAGCACCTCATCGGTTTTAGAATCAGCCAATATTTTGATAAATCCGTCTGTATCACCACTTGCACGTGATCGACCCAATGCTCGCATTGGAAATTGACCACTTTTGTAATCAACCCCACTAATTTTAAGTTCTTCCTCAGTTTTACCAACTGAAGCTACCTCTGGCCAAGTATAAATTACATTAGGAATCAGATTGTAATCAATATGAGGCTTTTGTCCAGCGATCATCTCAGCAACCATAACACCTTCCTCCTCAGCTTTGTGGGCTAACATAGCTCCTCTAACAACATCACCAATCGCATAAACATTAGAATTAGATGTTTGTAAATAATTATTGACCTCAATCTGTCCACTTTGAGTTAATTTCACTCCTGCTGCTTCTAAATTTAGTTTTTCGGTATAAGGCTTTCTTCCGACAGATACCAGGCAGTAGTCACCCTCAAAAGAAACTTCTAAACCTTTTTTATCAACGGCATTTACCGTAACAATATTACCCTTTCGCACTACTCTATTTACTTGGTGAGAAAGATGAAATTTTATTTTTTGTTTTTTCATCACTTTGGTCAGCTCTCTTGAGAGTGCACTATCCATGACAGGTGTTATCCTATCAGAATACTCGATAACAGATACTTCAGCACCTAATCGTTTATATACTTGTCCCAATTCAAGCCCAATCACCCCGCCTCCAATAATGATGAGATGCTTTGGGATTTCTTTGAGTTCCAATGCTTCAGTTGAGGTAATAATTCTTTCTTTATCAATATTAATGAATGGTAAACTTGCAGGTTTAGAACCTGTAGCTATAATTATATACTTCGCAGTTATTTCTTCCTTTTTTTCTCCAGATATAATAATTGTATTTCCGTCTTTAAATGAACCTATACCCTTAAAAACAGTAATCTTATTTTTACTCATTAAAAAATCAATACCTTTTGTAGTTTGCTCAACAACCGCAGCTTTTCTACCAATCATTTTTTCTAAATTCACCTTTACCTCTCCAGGAATTTCAATCCCATGTTCTTCAAAATGATTAATGGCGTCTTCATAGTGATGTGAAGAGTCTAAAAGAGACTTTGAGGGAATACACCCTACATTTAAGCAGGTTCCTCCAAGGGTATTGTATTTTTCAATTAAAGCGGTTCTCATGCCCAATTGTGAACAGCGAATAGCGGAAACATAACCTCCAGGTCCTGATCCAATTACGGCAACATCAAAAGATTGCATATGTTATTGTTTCAAATATTAATCAAAAATACAAAAGTATGATTTTTGCTCAAATCAGTAATTTATAAAAATAGCCTAACTTGTGAGATTTAAACGTATATAGATTGGAAACTCACAAGCTTTCGATTCGTACTGCATTAATTCCAGTGATTTTTTTAATCATCTTACTAACATGTAATATAACTATTTATGGTGACGATTTATTAATGGGTTCAAATCAAATTATTTTACTGATCGCAGCAGCATTCGCTGCATTGTTAGGATTTCGCAATAAAATTAGTTATAAATTAATGTTGCAAAAAATTATAGAAAATTTAGTTTCGGTTAAAACTCCAATACTGATTCTTTTATTTGTCGGAGCACTTGCAGGTACTTGGTTGATAAGTGGTATTATACCTGCCATGATTTTTTATGGTATTCAGATTGCTAACCCAAGTTTTTTCCTTCCTACTTGTGTATTAATTTGTACTCTAATTTCGTTAGCCACAGGAAGCAGTTGGTCCACATCAGCAACTGTTGGAATAGCTTTAATTGGTATTGGGAGAGCATTGGGGCTACCTGCTGGAATGATTGCTGGAGCAGTAATCTCAGGTGCTTATTTTGGTGATAAACTTTCTCCTCTTAGTGATACAACAAATTTAGCCGCGGCTATGGCTGGTAGTGAACTATTTACACACATTAGGTACATGCTTTATACAACCTTACCTACTATTACAATAACCTTATTTATTTTTGTAATGTTTGGGTTAACTTTTTCTTACTCAGGAGAAATAGATACCTCGAGTTTAAAAAATGCGATTGCAGAAAAATTCAATATCAATGCTTGGCTTTTTCTTGTTCCAGTGATGCTACTAATAATGATTATAAAAAAAACTCCGCCACTTATAGCTTTATCATTGGGTTCCTTATTAGGAGCATTTTTTGCTTTAATTTTTCAGCCAAACCTACTTGTTCAGTTGGCGGGAGGTCAAACACTCAATTTTAAGGTCGCTTTCCAAGCTATATTAGATGCCATTACCATCGAAACCAATGTAGCTACCTCCGAACAATTATTGAGTGAATTATTTACCTCTGGAGGAATGCAAGGCATGTTAGGAACTATATGGCTAATAATCTGTGCCATGGTTTTTGGTGGAATTATGGATGCAATAGGAGCGTTAGAAACAATAAGTAATGCTCTACTGAACTGGGCAAAATCTAAATTTCAACTATTCGCTGGCACTGTTGCCTCTTGCTTAACAGTCAATTTATCAGCTTCAGATCAATACCTCGCTATTGTTGTTCCAGGAAAAATGTTTAACATGGCGTATAAAGATAAAAAACTTGCCCCGGAGAACTTAAGTCGAACTCTTGAAGACTCTGGCACCGTAACCTCAGTGCTGATTCCATGGAATACCTGTGGAGCCTATCAATCAAGCGTACTAGGTGTTAATGTAGCCGATTATTTTTTATATGCAATCTTTAACTGGCTTAGTCCTTTAATGACACTGATAATTGCTTATTTTAAAATAAAAATTAAGTCATTAATTAAAGTCTAATCCAATTTAATTATACGATTAGATTTCCTTATGACTAAAGTGGAAATTATTATAAAGAACTTTAAGTTTTACAAGAATTAAAATTAAATTTGATAAGCATAAATTTTGATTATTAATAAACAATTATTTTATACATGGACAATAAATCAAACGGACAAGGAGACGTCACTAAATGCCCTTATTTAGGTGGTGTTTTAAGAGAAGGAGCTGGAGGAGGAAGTATAAATAGAGATTGGTGGCCAAACCAATTAAATTTAAATATACTTCGCCAACATTCTTCATTATCTGATCCAATGGATGAGAATTTTGATTACGCAGATGAATTTAAAAAGTTAGACCTAGCCGCTGTCAAACAAGATTTATATGAATTAATGACCAATTCTCAAGAATGGTGGCCTGCGGATTATGGTCATTACGGTCCATTCTTTATTAGAATGGCATGGCATAGTGCTGGAACATATAGAATTGCAGATGGTCGTGGCGGTGCTGGCGCAGGTATGTTGCGGTTTGCTCCACTTAATAGCTGGCCAGATAATGCCAATTTAGAAAAAGCAAGACTTTTACTATGGCCTATTAAACAAAAATATGGTAAAAAACTCTCCTGGGCAGATTTAATGGTTTTGACTGGTAATTGTGCTATGGAGTCCATGGGTTTCAAGACTTATGGTTTTGGAGGTGGCCGAGAGGATCAATGGGAACCAGAAGAAGATGTTTATTGGGGTCCTGAATCTGAATGGTTAGGAGACAAAAGATATACTGGGAACCGTGAATTAGAGAATCCTCTTGGAGCTGTACAAATGGGGTTAATATATGTAAACCCGCAAGGGCCAAATGGAAATCCTGATCCTCTTAAATCTGCACACGATATTCGTGAAACTTTTGGACGTATGGCTATGAACGATCATGAAACTGTTGCGCTAATTGCTGGTGGACATACTTTTGGAAAAACTCATGGTGCTGCTGATGCCGATCAGTATGTAGGAGCTGAGCCAGCTGGAGCACGTTTAGAAGAAATGAGTATGGGCTGGAAAAATAATTATGGCTCTGGTAAGGGTGAACATACAATTACTAGCGGCTTAGAAGGTGCTTGGACAACTACACCTACCCAATGGAGCAATAATTATTTTGAAAACCTATTTGAATATGAATGGGAGCTTACAAAAGGACAAGGAGGTGCATTTCAATGGACCCCTAAAAATGGAGCCGGATCTGGAACAGTCCCTGATGCTCATAACGCTGAAAAGAAACACTCGCCTATGATGTTAACTTCAGATATTGCATTGAAAATGGATCCTATTTATGAGCCCATTTCAAGATACTTTTATGAAAATCCTGACAAATTTGCTGATGCATTTGCTAAGGCTTGGTTTAAATTGACACACAGGGACATGGGTCCTTTAGATCGTTATTTAGGTCCAGAAGTTCCTAAAGAAGAATTGATCTGGCAAGATCCCATTCCCAAGGTATCTCATGAGCTTATTGATGATTCAGATGAATCAATTTTAAAAATCAAGATTTTAGATACTGGATTATCTGTTTCCCAACTGATTTCAGTAGCCTGGGCTTCAGCCTCTACATTTAGAAATTCTGACAAACGTGGTGGGGCTAATGGAGCTAGAGTAAGCTTATCTCCTCAAAAGTATTGGGATGTAAATGAACCAATTCAATTAGGAAAAGTACTTGACGCATTGACTGCTATTAAAAATGATTTTAATAAGTCAAATAACAAAAAACAACTTTCATTAGCCGATCTTATTGTTTTAGCTGGAAGCGCAGCAGTAGAAAAAGCTGCCAAAGATGCTGGATACGATGTGAATGTTCCGTTTACAGCTGGAAGAACAGATGCAACTCAGGAAAAAACTGATGTCGAATCTTTCTCCGTTTTGGAACCACTCGCAGATGGTTTTAGAAACTATCTTAAAAAGCAATATGCTGTAGGAGCAGAAAAACTTTTGATTGACAAGGCACAACTAATGACCTTAACTGCTCCAGAAATGACTGCTTTGGTCGGGGGTATGAGGGTATTAAATGCTAATTTTAATGGTAGAGAGCATGGAGTACTTACCAATCGTCCTGAGACACTATCAAATGATTTCTTTGTTAATCTTTTAGATATGAATACTACCTGGGAAGCTACCGATGACTCCGAAAATGAATTTCAAGGAAGAGATCTCACTACGAATAAGATAAAATGGAAAGGTACACGTGTAGATTTAATTTTTGGCTCTAATTCTGAATTAAGGGCTATTTCTGAAGTTTATGGTTGTGCCGATGGTGAACAAAAATTTATAAATGATTTTGTCGCAGCTTGGAGTAAAGTCATGCATTTAGATCGTTTTGATTTAAAATGATTTGACCTCAAATAATAAATAACTTTTTTTTAAATCAGAAAACCTCAACCTTTTATAAAGTTTGAGGTTTTCACTTTTTACTGTCAAATGACCTAGCATGATTTATCTCAGGTTTACTAATGAATTCGTATTTTTGTTTTACAAGTTCAATTAATGGCTAAAAAGCGTTTAAGTTCAGAATCATCTGAGTTCTCAAGGGAACAAAAGAAAAGAAGGAGAGAAATTCTATTCGGAAGCTTTCTTGTGCTAATTGGGTTTTTGTTTTTGGTTTCCTTCTTATCTTATTTTTATAATTGGCAGTCTGATCAAAGTACTTTAGAGGCTTTTTTTGATAGAAACGTTCAATCTCAAAATATCCTAAATAAACTCG
>CACHZY010000009.1 GCA_902584445.1 uncultured Bacteroidota bacterium
TCAGAAAAAAGTAGAGGAATTATTTATCATTGATCCTATTCAAGGACTCATAATTAAAGGTTATTTAAATGATATTGATAAATATTCATCTGCTGCCAAGTCAAAATATGAAATGGCATTTTACCTTTTAGAAAAAAACTATGAGTCGTTTGATACATTTTTCGAGGAAAATGATCGTGATTTAATTTTTGAGATTGGCAATGTAGTGGCAAATCACGAAATATCTCCTGATTTGGGAATTTCAGCATTGAAATTTTATGCGAATTCTTATGACTTTATGGATAACTATCCCCTAGCAACTGTTTATTATCTTTTATCAAGAATTTATTTTTTTAAACAAAATTTAAATATCTGTAGTGATTATTTAGCTAGAGCATTGAAGATTAATCCAAAATTTCAAACTGCTTTGGTTTTTAAAAAAAAATATAAATTATGAAAAGGTATCATTTTATTGCCATCGGGGGGAGTGCCATGAATAGTTTAGCAATTGCCCTTAAAGAACAAGGGAATCATATTAGTGGTAGTGATGATGCTATTTTTGATCCATCTAAGACTAAGCTTATAAAGGCGGGAATATATCCAGAAAAAATGGGTTGGTATCCCGAAAAAATAAGTACCGATTTAGATGCGGTAATTTTGGGAATGCATGCCAAAGCGGATAATTTAGAATTACTGGCTGCTCAGAGTTTAGAACTTAAGATTTATTCTTATCCAGAATTTATTGCTCATTTCGCAAATCAAAAAACTAGGGTAGTGATTGCTGGTAGTCATGGAAAAACAACAATTTCTGCTATGGTTTTACATGTGTTAAACTATCACAGCCTTTCTATAGATTTTATGCTGGGGGGGGCAACTCGCTGGTTTTAATAATTCAGTCTCTTTGACCGAGAATAATGATTTTATCTTACTTGAAGGCGACGAATACTTGTCTTCAGCAATCGACTCAAGTCCCAAGTTTCATCACTACAAACCCCAAATTGCACTCATTAGTGGGATTTCTTGGGATCACGTTAATGTTTTTGAAACATTAGATGATTACAATAAACAATTTGAGATTTTTATCGATTCTATTACTCCAGGAGGAGTTCTGGTTTATAATAAAGAAGATAAGACTTTGAGCGCCATGGTGGATGCATCAGAAAATACGATTAGAAAGGAAACATATCAAACTGCGGCACATTTTATTGACTCTGGTTGTACCTGTCTGGAAACGGATGAGGGAGCCTTACCCCTTGAGATTTTTGGAGAACACAACCTGTCTAATCTTTCTGGCGCTAAATGGATTTGTCAATTAATAGGGGTCGAACAAGATGAATTTTATCAAGCGATTGCCAGTTTTAAGGGAGCCACTAGGAGGCTAGAAAAAATAACTTCATCCAGAAACAAATTTTTGTTCAAAGATTTTGCTCATTCACCTAGTAAAGTAAAGGCTAGCATTACTGCAGTGAGAAAACAATTTGAGGGATTTAAATTAATTGCTTGTTTGGAGTTGCACACTTACAGTAGCTTAGATAATAAATTTATTTATAATTATCGAGATTCGCTTAGCTTGTCAGACTTTCCAATTATTTTTTATGATCCCTTAGCTTTAAGAATAAAAAATCGTCATCCTATTACTGAAAAACAGATTAAGGAAGCTTTTAATGATCATAGAATAATGATTTTCATTAAGCCAAAAGCCTTGGAAGATTTTCTATTAATGCAGGATTATGATGAAAGTGTTCTCTTAATGATGAGCTCAGGAAATTATGGAGATATAAGTTGGGATAATTTAAAAAAGAAGTTTTCTTAAATTAATAAAAAAAAGTACAATCATTTCTATTTAATTATTCTATTTCAATAGCTTAAATAAATTTTAATAATAAATTAAATATGTTTTAGGGGTTTATTTGTCAATCACAACCCTTAGATCATAATTTAATTGAAGTGAGTAAGTATATTTCGATTAAATATTTTTCCTGCTAATTCTTTAAATATTATAATTTTAGATCATCTTATTATTTTAGAAATAAGTTATTTTAGCTTTGAAGTTGAAAGCTAATTCTAAATGATACTTGTCTATTCTCACAAAATTACGCCTCGTTTAACCTATATTTTTAGACAAATATTTGTAAGGATTCTTGAACTTCCAGTTTCATTTACTTCTACGATTGAGAAATTTGTTTCCCATTCTGGACCTAAATTGAGTTATACTAAAAAACCGCTTGGAAATGAGTTTTTTATAAAGTCACACGAACTATTATTTCAGCAAGGCGTTCACGAAACTGAATTTGAGATTGAAAAATGGAAAGGACTTCCAGCTTTTTTTAAAACTGGACCTGAATCACGATTACCTTTCGATATTTTTGCAGCCTCTTTTTATTTAATTAGTAGGTATGAGGAATATTTACCACACATTAAGGATGAGTTAGGTTCCTATACCCCCTACCAAAGCTTGGCCTACAAAAATAGTTTTTTAGAAAAACCTATTATTGATTTATGGGCAGTTAGATTAAAGGATCAGCTAAATAGTCTTTTTCCAGATCTTTCAAATATTTCATGGAAAAAACCAAAATTCTTACCTGTAATTTCAGTTGTCAATCCATTCCAATACAAAAATAAATCTCTATTATTTTGCTTATCAGATTTTTTATCATTTTTATGTAAGTTAGATTTTTTTTTAATAGCGGAGCAATTTTTGGTCCTTTTTGGATTAAAAAAAGACCCTTATGATAACTTTGATGAATTAGAAAGGTTGTTTAATGACTTCAAAATATATCCCCAATATTTTTTTCTCTTTACTAAGAATCCTAATTTTGAGAGGGGTTTATCGATTTATAAGACTGCCTATAGAGAACTTGTAAAGCATGTTGCTGATTATAACAAGGTCTCTCTTTTGGTCTCATATGATGCACAAAATGACTCCTCCATCCTTGCAAAAGAAAGGAAAATCCTAAAAAAACTTATTCATCAACAAATCTTGTCTGTTAGATTTAATTTTGGACTATTTTCATCTGCAAAAGCCTATTATGGTCTAATTAGTGAAGAATTGGAGGAAGACTATAGTATGGGATATAATGACGAAATAGGATATCGCGCTTCAACTGCAGTCCCCTTTTATTTTTATGATTTAAATAACGATTTACAAACTTCTTTAAAAATTAATCCGGTCGTAGCAACGGAGGAAGGGATAAGAAAATTTTCAGACCATAAAGCATTTAAAAAACTGGAAGAAATGTACGAAGGGCTTAGCACAAGATCTTCAATTCATATTGTTTCGGTTTCCAATTCTATTTTGACTATAGATAAAATGAAAAATAGTTGGCGAGACCAATTCTTAAATTACCTCCATTATCATGCACAATAAAGCAATTTTATGCAATATATTTTTTGACTTAGATCACACTTTATGGGATTTTGAAAAAAACTCTTCTCTGACTTTTGAACGTGTTTTTGAGGAAATGAAGATTCGGACTTCTCTTGATCCCTTTTTATCCGCTTACGAAAGAATCAATCACAATTTTTGGAAACTTTATCGTGAAAATAAAATCACTCAAATTCAGTTAAGACACCAACGCCTAATACAAACATTTAAGGCAATTGATTATGATTTTGACTTAAAAAAAATTAATGCACTTTCTGACTTATACATTCGTTACCTTTCAACTTTCACCAATCTTTTTGATGGAACTTTAAAACTTTTGGAAGAGCTTAAAAAAAAATATAAACTTCACATTATAACTAATGGATTTGATAAAGTTCAGCATTATAAGATTAAAAACTCTGGATTATCCCCCTATTTTGATAAAATAATAACGGCTGAAAAAGTAGGTTATAAAAAACCGAATCCCATAATTTTTAAATATGCTTTAAATCTAACTGCTTCACAATTTTCAGAAAGTATTATGATTGGGGACAGTTTAGAGGCTGATATCCTTGGAGCTATAAATTCAGGGATGGGAGCTATACATTTTAATTCTCATAATGAACCTTTACATGATTATTGTCCAATTGTCAAAAACCTAAATGAAATTCAAAATTTCATTTGAAATAGAAAAATGACAACGATTTTATTGATTTATTTTATATAGCGTTTGGAATGTTTTAAATTCGTAAGAAATGGAATTACAAAAAGTACAAAATAAAGTAGATGACTGGATAAAAGAGCATGGTGTCCGCTATTTTGATGAATTGACAAATATGGCTCAATTAAGTGAGGAAGTAGGTGAAGTCGCAAGAATTATCTCTAGAAGATATGGTGAGCAAAGCGAAAAGGAAAGTGATAAATCCAAAGATTTAGGAGAGGAGCTAGCCGATGTGATTTTTGTAGTTTTATGTTTGGCTAATCAAACGGGAGTTAATTTACAAAAGGCATTTGATAAAAAAATGCAACTTAAATCTAAAAGAGACCACGAACGGCATAAAAATAACCCTAAGTTAGAATAAATCATTGAAATTTATGAGGGTCAGATTGGAGCATAAATCTTGCCATATCCAAGGAGAACTTGAAATAACTGGTTCGAAAAGTGAGTCAAACCGTCTATTGATATTACAAGCTTTGTACCCAAAAATTGAAATTGAAAACCTATCCAATTCTGATGACACAGAGGTTACTAACCATGCTTTGAATTCTTCTGATTCCATAATAAATATTCATCACGCAGGAACTGCAATGAGATTTTTAACTGCGTATTTTTCAATCCAACCGGATCGTGAAATTATTCTCACTGGCTCAAAACGAATGCAAGAGCGCCCCATAAGACTTTTAGTGGATGCATTGAAAGATTTAGGTGCTGAAATAAGTTATGATAAAAAAGATGGTTACCCACCATTAAGAATAAGAGGAAAAAAAATTAGTAAAAGTAATGTTACTTTACCAGCAAATATAAGCAGCCAGTATGTCTCTGCATTAATGTTAATAGCAACTTCCCTAGAAAAAGGATTGACAATTGACTTGATTGGGGAGATGACCTCGGTTCCCTATATAAGAATGACAAAAACGATATTAGATCAATTAGGCTTTGACACTTCTTATAAAAATAATCAAATTCAAATAGCATCAGCTACTTGTATTGAGCCAAAAATTTGGACGGTAGAATCTGATTGGAGCTCTGCCTCTTATTTTTATTCAATTATAGCCTTGTGTAAAGGAGGTCATATAAACTTAAGCAGATTTAAAAAAGAAAGTAATCAAGGAGATTCAGCATTATCTGAAATATACAATAGTTTGGGTGTTGTGACTTCCTTTCATAAGGGAATGATTAAACTATCCAAAGTAGAAGACTTTAATGTCACTAAATTGATTAACCTTGATTTAAGAAACACCCCCGATTTGGCTCAAACCATCGCAGTTAGTTGTCTTGGACTAGGAATTGCATGCAAGCTAAGCGGTCTACATACTTTAAAAATAAAAGAAACTGACCGCCTGAGTGCACTTAAAATTGAAATGGAGAAACTAGGAGCGAAAGTCGATATTACCAGTAATAGCTTAGAGCTTTATCCAAGTCCTCACTTAAAGAATAATATCGCAATAAACACCTATAATGATCACCGAATGGCAATGGCTTTTGCTCCATTGGCTTTGAAGGTACCTATAATCATCAATGATTCTCAAGTCGTATCTAAATCGTATCCTACTTTTTGGGATGATCTCAAAAGTATTGATTTCATTAAGGAAATAATTTAGATTACCTTTTCTTTATAATTTACTTGACAACGCCCCCATTCAGAACTTATATTTGCAAGGCAAAAAACTATAATATGAAATTATCAGATTTTAATTTTGAACTTCCTAAAAATTTATTAGCACAACATCCCTCAGCTGGTAGAGATGAATCTAGACTCATGGTACTAAACCGCGCAGATAAAACAATTGCTCACCATACATTTAAAGACATAATAGATTTCTTTAATGAGGGGGATGTCATGGTTTTAAATAATACTAAAGTTTTCCCTGCTAGACTTTTTGGAAATAAAGAGAAGACTGGAGCAAAAATTGAGGTTTTTTTACTTCGTGAATTAAACGAAGAACAGCGATTGTGGGATGTTTTGGTAGACCCAGCTCGAAAAATCAGAATTGGTAATAAGCTCTATTTTGGTAACGATGACAGCTTAGTCGCTGAGGTAATTGATAACACAACTTCTAGAGGAAGGACATTACGTTTTCTTTTTGATGGTTCATACAGTGAGTTTCGCTCCAAGCTTAAAGCATTAGGTCAAACTCCACTACCTAAATATATTAATCGACCTATTGAAGTTGAGGACGAGGAACGATATCAAACAATTTACGCTAAGCATGAGGGTGCAGTTGCAGCTCCAACAGCAGGATTACACTTTTCAAAGCATTTAATTAAAAAGCTTCAAATTAAAGGTATAGATTTAGCTGAATTAACGCTTCATGTAGGATTGGGTACTTTTAGTCCTGTTGAGGTTGAGGATTTATCTAAGCATAAAATGGATTCTGAAGAATTAATTATTAGTCAGGATACAGCCTCCACAGTTAATAATGCTATAAAAAATAAAAGAAAAATCTGTGCAGTTGGAACAACAGTAATGAGAGGACTAGAGAGTTCAGTTTCGTCAATGGGCTCTTTGAATTCATATGAAGGATGGACACATAAGTTTATCTTCCCCCCTTATGATTTTTCCATTGCAAATGCAATGATTACAAATTTTCATACACCAAAATCCACTTTATTAATGATGGTTTCTGCTTTTGCTGACGTAGATTTTATTAAAGAGGCGTATAGCCAAGCTATAAAGAATAAGTATAATTTTTATTCTTATGGTGATGCTATGCTGGTACTTTAAATCCTCAAAGTATTTTGTAAGTTGAACAAAATGAAATGATGGATAAGGAAAATAAAAAAGACATCCGTTCACTTTCCGTCGAAGAATTACGCGAATTTTTTATAAAAAATAGTCATCAAGCTTTTCGTGGTAATCAGGTCTATGAATGGCTTTGGCAAAAAGGTATTCACAAGTTTGAGGGGATGACTAATTTATCAAAATCTACAAGAGAATTACTAAAAGAACACTTTGTAATCAATCATGTAGCTATAGATCTTCAGCAAAAAAGTGAGGATGGCACAATTAAAAACAGAGTTAAACTATTTGATCAATTTTTTGTTGAGTCTGTATTGATTCCTACAGCAGCTAGAACAACAGCTTGTGTTTCGTCTCAGGTAGGTTGCAGTCTTGATTGTAAATTTTGCGCTACCGCAAAGATTAAACGAATGCGGAATTTAAACATGGACGAAATATATGATCAAGTGAAAGCAATGGATCAGCAAAGTCGATACTATTATGGACGCCCATTATCTAACATTGTTTTTATGGGTATGGGAGAACCACTTATGAATTACAAAAACATGATCGCTTCTATTGAGAAAATCACTCACCCTGATGGCTTGGCTATTTCACCTAGCAGGATTACGGTTTCTACTTCGGGTATTCCAAAAATGATAATAAAGATGGCAGATGACGGTGTGAAATTTAGTTTGGCTGTATCATTACACAGTGCAAGACAGTCGGTAAGAGAACAATTAATGCCTTTTGCAAAGAAATTTCCTCTAAATGAATTGGTAACTTCAATTCAATATTGGTATAAAAAGACTTCTAAGCCAGTAACCTATGAATACATTGTTTGGAAAAATATTAATGACAAAAAAGAGGATATTGATGCACTAATAGATCTTTGTAAATCCACCCCCTGCAAGGTTAACTTGATTGAATACAATCCCATTGGTGAAAATGAATTTCTACAAGCTGATAATGATACTATTAGTGATTATCGATCCGCACTTGAGGCTAATAGAATTACTGTTACGTTAAGAAGATCTAGGGGTAAGGACATTGATGCTGCCTGTGGTCAGCTAGCGAATAAATTCATGAAAACATAAATTTATAATTCATTTATGAATAGTGGTATCTTTACAAAGGTATGAAAGTTGTGGAGAAAATTAAGGAGCCCATTTACGAAGAAATGGAACTTTTCGAAAAAAAGTTTTCCAAATCTATGTCCTCCCATGTTTCCCTTCTAAATAGAATTACTCATTTTATAGTTAATAGAAAAGGAAAGCAAATGCGTCCGATGTTTGTTTTTCTTGTTGCTAAGATGATGGGAAATGGCAAGGTTAATGAAAGATCCTTCAGGGGAGCTGCTGTAATTGAATTGATTCACACTGCAACACTTGTTCATGATGATGTGGTAGATGATAGTAATGAGCGCAGAGGATTTTTCTCGATTAATGCTTTGTGGAAAAATAAAATCGCAGTTTTAGTAGGTGACTATCTTTTATCAAAAGGCCTGCTGCTTTCAATAGAAAATGAAGATTTCGATTTACTTAAAATTATTTCAATTGCTGTTAGGGAGATGAGTCAAGGAGAGTTAATGCAAATTGAAAAAGCAAGGAATCTTGATATAACTGAAGATATTTATTATAATATCATTCGTCAGAAAACAGCTACTCTCTTAGCTGCCTGCTGTGCTATGGGAGCAAAATCTGTTTTAGCTACTGACGAAGAGGTTAAAAAAATGTACAGTTTTGGTGAATTATTAGGTATGGCTTTTCAAATTAAAGACGATCTCTTCGACTATTCGGAAGGAAAAATAGGAAAACCTACAGGAATAGATATCAAGGATCAAAAGATGACACTTCCTATGATTTATGCATTAAATGTAATGGAACCAGGTGAAAGAAAATGGTTAATTAATACGGTTAAAAACTACAATAAAGACAAAAAAAGAGTAAAAGAGGCAATAAGAAAAATAAAGATTGTAGGAGGATTAGATTTTGCTAAAAAAAAAATGGAGGATTATCGTGTTAAAGCTCTTGAAATTCTGAAAGATCTACCTGAAAGTCCTTACAGGAAATCACTAGAGCTAATGGTCAATTATGTTATTGAAAGAACTATATAAAGATGTTTATAATTTTGATTTTAATTTATCTAGCCTTTTTTGCTCAGTTATTATATAATTATATTTTTATGCAAATTTTCTTTTTGATTTGATATCCAGAACCACAATAGATCAAGTTTATGAAACTACCCGACTGGAGGAAGTAATCGGAGAATTTGTTACCCTAAAAAAATCTGGAGCTAATTTTAAGGGACTAAGCCCTTTTTCTCAAGAAAAAACACCCAGTTTTATGGTTTCTCCTGCTAAGCAAATTTGGAAAGACTTCAGTAGTGGTAAGGGAGGTAATGTGATTGCCTTTTTAATGGAACATGAACACTTCACTTACCCCGAGGCTATTCGTTTTCTTGCCAAAAAGTATAATATCGAAATTGAGGAAACAGTTCAGTCTTCAGAAGACAAAAAAATTAATAACTTAAAAGAAAGCATGTTTTTGGTTACTGAATATGCAACTCAATTTTTTGAGAATTCCTTGACAGAGACTGAGGAGGGAAAGTCTATTGGCTTGACTTATTTTAAAGAAAGAGGTTTTACAGAAGAAACGAAAAAAAAGTTTTCCCTAGGCTATGCCCCTGAACAATCAGATGCATTTGCGAAACAGGCTCAAAAGGATGGCTATCAACTAAAGTTTCTCGAAAGTACTGGTTTAGTTATTGTTAATGAGGCAAGTCAAGTTGATAGATTTAGAGGTAGGGTAATCTTTCCTATTAGAAGTATGTCGGGCCGCGTACTTGGTTTTGGCGGAAGGACACTGTCGGCTAAAGCTAAAACAGCCAAATATTTAAATTCTCCCGAAAGTGAAATTTATCAAAAAAGTAAAGTGCTCTATGGAATTTATGAGTCTAAACAGGCGATTGCTAAAAAAGATATTTGCTATTTGGTAGAAGGATATACTGATGTGATTCAAATGCATCAATCTGGAATTACTAATGTTGTTTCGTCCTCTGGAACAGCTTTAACAGTAGATCAAATACGAATGATTAACCGATTGACTAGTAATATCGTTGTTCTTTTTGATGGAGATGCAGCGGGATTAAGAGCTTCGCTTAGGGGAATCGATCTGATTTTAGAGCAAGGTATGAATGTTAGGGTTTGTAGTTTTCCCGAAGGGGAGGACCCAGACAGTTTTGCAAAGAAAAATAATACAAGTGATATTATCTCTTTTTTGGAAAAAGCACCAAAAGATTTTATTCAGTTTAAAGCTTCATTGCTTTCTGAAGAAGCTAAGAATGATCCAATTAAAAAGTCCAATACCATTTTAGAAATTATTGATAGTATTTCAAAAATACCTAACGTAATCAAACAAGAAATTTACATTCGAAACTGTGCTAGTATCATGGAGATTTCTGAAGAAGCATTATTTAGTGCCTTAGCTCAATTAAACCAAAAAAATAAGCAAATAGGTTCAAAAAAAATAATTTCGAAACCTGAAAAAACCCTTTTAAGAAAAACAAATACTTCCAGTCTTAAAGTTGATCAAATTTTCGAGTTAGAAAAACAAATTATTTTTATTCTTTTAACTTATGGTAATTTAGAATTAGATTTTGAAGATTCTATTATGCAGACTAATGATAAAGGCGAATTGGTCGAGGAGTCTAAGACTACTAATGTGAAGGTTTATGAAAAAATTTTTTTGGATTTACAGGAAGATGAAGTTGAACTATCAAATGATCACTTCAGAGGTCTTTTCTATCAATTAGTTGAAAGTCATCAAAAAAATGGCGGTAATATTAATCTTGAAAAATTAATGCAATCGAACGATTTAGATCAAAACGAAATAATTACAGACTTGGTTATGAGAGACGAACAACATAGGCTTCACGAGTGGGAAAAGCGAAATATTTTTGTTAAAAATAAGGGTACTGAAGTTGTTCAGCTTGTAAGTGAGACGATTTTATCTTTGAGACGTTTTTTAATCGATCAAAAAATTATTGAACTTCAAGAACAAACCAAATTAAATAATAAAAATGATGATATTCTTCAAGACATTTTAAGCTATCAACAGCTAAAAAAAGTTATCTCAAAGAGACTAAATAGAGTTCTTTAACCCAAGTTTTACAGTTACACTTATGGCTGTGAACCGATTTTATTTGTAAATTCTAATTTATAATCAGTTGTGAAGATTGTAAAAAAAACCTTAATAAAACCTTTAACCCAATATTAGTTTTTATTGATATTTTTTATTTTTCAACCTCAACTTTATATAATTAATTAGAAAATTATTAAAAACCATTTCCCGAAAATTTTTCAATGCCAATATTGAGGGGGTTTCATCACAAAACATACCTTTACGAAGAAGTAATAATATTATAAATGAGAAAACTATTTACCCTTACATTACTAATATTGATCTCAATAAGTTGTACAGAAAAAGACACTCTAGATATTGGTAGTGAAATAATCTCTGACAGAAATGTTTATGTCGCCGGATATATTGCAGATGAATCTGGTAATAGTACTGCATGTTATTGGCTGAACGGAAAAAGAGTAGATCTTGGTCCAGGTCAACTTGAAGATATTGTGGTAAGTGATGGTAAAGTCTATGCTGTCGGATGGAATTATGGAGGGTCAGCTTCTTACTGGATTAATAATGAATCATTTGATTTAGAGGGTAATGGTGCAGAAGCTTATTCTATAGCTGTTCATGACGGAGACGTATATACAGCCGGTAGAGATGACGGGGCATGTTACTGGAAAAACACAATAAAAAACAAATTATCTGGTGGAGATTCATCAGGATATGGTATAGCAATAAAACAAAACGGGGATGTATTTGTAGGTGGATACTATATGAATAATCATCATTATGTTATTCCAGCTAGATGGAAAAATGGTAATAGATCAAATTTAAGTGTACCTTCCGGAGGAGATGGTGAAGTTAAGGATGTTAAAATTTATAATGGAACCCCATATTTCTTTGGATATAACATGGTACCTAACAATATGACTGGTTATGTACCTAAAGCATCTTATTGGAAGTTAAATTCAAGAAACGATATGCCAAATGGTGGAGGGTGGCAAAAAGGTATTTATGGAGGTGAAAGTTATAGGGGTTTTGTAGATGAAACGGGTGTATATGTGGCTGGAAAGATAGATTGGATTATCGAGACTGAAAATGGGAACGACATACCAGGAACTGGGGGAACTTATGCACACTATTGGCACGATGGAACAAAATTTGATCTTCCAGGTGGAGTATTTAATAATATGTGGGTTAGTACAGCCTATGATGTAGCTACTGCAGACGGGTTTATTGTAGTTGCCGGAGATGTAGCTACCGAAACCCAAACTCAAGTCCCTGCAATTTGGGTAGATGATTTTTTAACAAAGTTAGAAGGAGATAATACTCACGGTGTTGCAAAGGCAGTATTTATAGATTGATGGTTATCTTCTTTAAGTTATAGCAAACCCATCTTCTATTTTCTTAATTTTCTAGAAAAATATAGTATAAATCTAACTTAGAAAAAATGGATTAAGACTTCCTGTAATTGGAAGGTTTGATTTTCGAAATAGACGGATCTTTTTGAAGTTTATTATCGAGCCAGGGGTTTTTTACCTACAGATTTTTAGGTTAATTTGAATTGAAAAAAAAATAGTTCAAAATTTGAACTTATTTAATTTACTTAACATCTTCTCTTTTAATTTACGATTCATTAAAATCCAATATAAAACGAAAAGAAAATATTAAATATAACTTTACTATGGTTAGTTGAATTATTAAAATAATCACCCTCACATTTTGTTAAATTTAATGAAGGATACAACTTAAATACAAAACATAAATAAGAATTCATATTCTTACAATAGTGATGTATTAAGTATATCCTCTGGTTTATACCCATAGAAAGAGGTTGGTTTTGAAACACAAGCCTTTGATAATGGATATTTTAACTCAAAAACACCCCACACAAAGAAGGTGCGTTTACAATTGTTTTAAATACACCTTTGATCCTTTTAAAATAATTTTTATGAAATTTTAATAATAAACTTCAGAACTATATTAAACCAAAAATTCAATTGGGATTTCACATACTGGAATTGGATTCATTTTATGTTGGTTCTGACGGTTGAAGTTCAAATAAATTTGAATAGTTTTAATTTCTTCTGGAGTTAGCCCTTTCATTGAGGGATTTTTTTCTAACTCATTCATAGCCCATTCTAGTTCATCATAATCCACTCCTATTTGTTGCTGATCTGTTCTATTATCACTCCAAAGTCCATCAGTAGGCCGAGCAGCTTGAATACTTTCAATTATATTAAGGTGTTTAGCGACTCCATATACCTGTGTCTTAAGTAAGTCAGCAATTGGGCTTAAATCAACACCTCCATCACCATATTTGGTATAAAAACCAACACCAAAGTCTTCAACTTTATTACCTGTTCCTGCAACCAAATAATTGTGAAGGGCTGCAAAATAATAGAGCGTTGACATCCGTAACCTAGCCCGAGTATTTGCCAAACTCAGTAATTGTTGTTCGTTCTCTTCGGTAGGTGGTAAACTTTTAATAAAACTTTCAAAAAGTGGGGTGAGCATAATGCTGTGATGACTTACATTTTCATGATTTTTTTCAAGCCATTGTATGTGTTCTAAAGCTCTAGAAACCTGATTTTCTTCTTGATGAATTGCCATTTCTAGGCATAGAACAGGTGCACCAGTTCTGGCACATAAAGTGGAAGTTACAGCTGAGTCAATGCCACCAGAAACACCAACTACAAATCCTTTGATTTTTGATGTTTCCAGATAATTTTTTAGCCAGTTGACAATGTGATCTACTACTTTTTCAGGTGATTTCATAATAATTTATCTGCTGTCACTTAAATTTGTATATCGAAATTACATTGTTACAAAAAAAATTCCAACAAAATGGAGATTATAATTGTTAGAATTAGTAAAATTACAAGTATCCTACTAATTGTTTTATCTTTTATTAAATGCAAGCATGACAATTCTAAGGAATCTGAAATAATGGCAATTCCAGTTTCAATTACTATTGAACGATTTGATCAAAAATTTCACCGTTCAAATCCAGAAAATATTTTTGAATTAAAAAATGAGTACCCCTTTTTATTTCCTGAAAAATTTAGTGATAGTGTATGGTTTAAAAGACAAAAAGATAGTCTACAGTTAATGTTGCTAGATACTGTCGAATCATCTTTTCCCGAAATGACTCCAATTGAAAATGAATTGGAGTCCCTTTTTAAACATCTTAAATTTTACTTTCCAAAGACGAAAATACCGCGAATTATTGGATTGATTAATAATGTTGATTATCAAACGAAAACCATTTATGTTGACTCTTTATTGCTAATTTCCCTGGATACTTATTTTGGGTCAGATCATCCTTTATATGCAGGAATTCCAAGTTACGTGAGACAGGATATGGATGTAAAATATTTAAGCTCTCATATTATAGATAAATATGTTCAACACCTTCTTGAACCTCCAAATGACCGTACGCTATTGTCACAAATGATATACCATGGAAAGAAAATTTATGTTAAGGATATCATGCTTCCATCGAAAAGTGATGCTCTCAAAATGTGTTATACTGATCAGCAGGTTCAGTGGGTAAATGATAATGAAGTCTACATTTGGCAATACTTTATTGAAAAGAAAATCTTGTTTAATACTGCTCCATCTCTGGTCAAAAGATTTATTGAGCCGGCCCCTTTCTCTAAGTTTTATCTAGAAATTGACAATGAATCACCGGGGAGGATTGGTGTATGGCTGGGTTGGCAAATCATTAAGTCTTATATGAACAGATACCCGAAAACAAATATTAACACATTACTTAACCTACCCCCACAAACGATTTTTAGTAAGTCTAATTATAAACCACGTAAATAATGTCCAAAAAAATTAGTCCAATCCATATTGATGTTAGTCTCGATGAAAACAATATACCTGAAAAGATCCAATGGTCAGCACCTGATGGAGGGGTAGATAATGAGTTGGCCCAGGCCATGCTTTTAGCTATTTGGGATGGCCATAATCAAGAAACCTTGATAATGGATCTCTGGATAAAAGAAATGCCTATAGATCAAATGAAATTATTTTTTCATCAGACATTAGTAACCATGAGCGATACCTATCTGAGAGCAACTCAAGATGATAAGATGTCAGCCACAATGAAAGATTTTTGTGATTATTTTGCAGAAAAACTTGAATTAAAAAAAGACCCTTAAGAAGAGGATAGTGAATTGTTGATATGGTTTATGTAACTCAATAAATCATCCCTCCCCAAACTTTTTTCTGATGAGGTGATGAAATATTTTGGCATTTCTTCCCAGTCGTTTTCAAGTCTTTTAAAGTATTCGGATGTATTCTTTTTAATTTCTTTTTCTTTAAGCTTATCTGCCTTGGTGAAAACGATTGAGAAAGGAATATAATTTTCACCTAACCAACGCATAAATTCAAGATCAAGAGTTTGTGGCTTGAGTCGAATATCAATAAGTAAAAACGCGGCAATCAATTCTTTACGTTTGATAAAGTAATTGGTAATGAATTTTTGGAAAGTTTTTTTTTTAGTTTTCGAAACCCTTGCGTATCCATATCCGGGAAGGTCAACTAGATGCCATTGTTTATTAATTAGAAAGTGATTGATAAGTTGAGTTTTTCCAGGTCGAGAGGAGGTTTTTGCAAGTTTTTTTCTATTACAAAGCATGTTTATTAGGGAGGATTTTCCCACATTAGACCTTCCAATAAAAGCATATTCAGGGATTTTACTTTTAGGGCACAGCTCCACCTTGGTGTTGCTTAATACAAATTCAGCATGGGCAACGTTCATTAATTAAAATTTAAAAATAAATTTTTTCTATCCAGGAGTGCATGATTCTATTAAACTCTTGAGGATGCTCCATCATCGGTGCATGTCCACACTTATCAATCCAATAAAGACTTGAGTTGGGAAGAAGTAAATGAAACTCTTCGGCTACATTGGGAGGAGTTACACTGTCTTGAGCACCCCATATGATAGCAGTTGGAGTTTTCATTTTCGGCAAGTCCTTAGCCATATTGTGACGAATGGCACTTTTGGCAATTGCAAGTGTTCTGACTAATTTATTTCTATCATTTACAGTTTCAAAAACCTCATCAACGATTTCCTTAGTTGCAACCTTGGAATCATAAAATACTTCTTCGCTTTTAGTTTTGATATAATCGTAGTCACCTCTTTTTGGGTAACCATCACCCATCGCGTTTTCATATAAGCCAGAGCTCCCAGTTATAATAAGCCCTTTTACTTTTTTGGGATGAAATTTGGAAAACAATAAAGCGATATGACCGCCAAGTGAATTTCCTAAAAGTATAACCTCATTTAATTCCTTAAAAATCAAAAACTCATTAAGAAAATTAGCAAGTGATTTCACAGTAGTGTCAGAAAGTGGAAGATCATAAACTGGCAATTCGGGGACCACTATTTTAAAACCTTTATCAGGGAAATAATTAAGAACTCCAGCAAAATTACTCAAGCCTCCCATTAAACCATGAAGAATAACTATAGGTTGGCCTTCTCCAGACTCTATATAGCGGAAATTAGACTCAGTAATTATTTCTTTTTCCAAGATAAACGATATAAAAACAAAGATATGCATTTAGGTTTTACCATCTCAATTTAATTTTTTTCATGCAAAATTGAAAAATATACCAACTATCAAAACTTATTAACAAAGTGGTATAATGTGGTAAAAAGTGGTAAAATAGTTTTATATTTGATATAATTAGATGTAAAACACAAATGCAGCACTTTATTGGTACATATGAGTGTAAGGCTGACGTTAAGGGACGTATTATGTTACCAGCTGCCTTAAAAAAGCAGCTCTCCAAGAGCCTCCATAAGGGTTTTGTGATCAAGAGAGCAGTTTTTAATAAATGTTTAGAGCTCTATCCGCTTGATCAATGGGGAAACCTAATGGAGAAGATTAACAAGCTCAACCGTTTTAAAAAGAAGAATAATGACTTTATCCGCAGATTTACCGCAGGGGTGAAATTAGTGGAAATAGATACGACAGGAAGGCTTTTGATTCCGAAAGATTTAACCAACCACGCAAAAATATCCAAAGAAGTTGTGGTTTCATCCGTTGTTAATATTCTCGAAATATGGGATAAGACCTTTTACGAGAAATCGATTGATGAAGCGACTACCGATTTTGCCGCATTGGCAGAGGAGGTTATGGGCGACCAAAATGAGAACGATTTATCATAAACCCGTAATGCTTTTTGAAGCAGTTCAAGGATTAAAAATTACTCCTGACGGGATTTATGTCGATGTTACTTTTGGAGGAGGAGGCCATTCAAAGGAAATTATCAGTCAACTTTCAGCCGATGGGCGATTATTTGCATTTGATCAAGACCAGGAAGCATTTAAAAATCAGTTTGAGGATCATCGATTTCATTTGATTAAAGGAAATTTTTCAGAGATCAAAAGACATTTAAAGTTTTGTGGAATTACAGCTGTTGATGGTATTCTGGCAGATTTTGGTGTTTCTTCTAGCCAATTTGATTCAGGAGAAAGAGGTTTTTCAACACGATTTGATGGGCCACTCGATATGCGAATGAATCATTTGGGTCAGTTAGATGCAAGTCAAGTTATAAATGAATATCCATTTGAGGATCTACGATTGGTTTTAAGTCAATATGGCGAACTAAGAAATGCTCATAAGCTGGCGACTGCAATAGTGATGAAAAGGAAAGAAGCTCCCATCAAATCTACTCAAGCATTGGTTGCACTATTTACACCGATTATTCCTAATCACGTTTTTAATAAAATTATAGCCCAGGTATTTCAAGCTATTAGGATTGAGGTAAATGATGAATTAGGAGCAATAAAGTCATTTTTAAATCAAACCATTGATCTACTAAAGCAAAATGGTAGGCTTGTATGTATTTCTTATCACTCATTAGAAGATCGTTTGGTTAAGTACTTTATTCGTGAAGGGAAATTTGAGGGAAAAGCAGAGTCTGACCTTTATGGCAATAAGAACTTACCTTTCAAAAAAGTAGGAGGATTGATAATACCTTCTAAAAAGGAAGTAAAGTTAAACAATAGATCAAGAAGTGGAAAACTAAGAATAGCTGAAAGAATATGAAGCAATTTTTATCCCTATTGAAAATGGATTTTTTGGTGAATGACCTTGAGTTCAGAAATTGGAAAATGATAATTTATTTATCAATTCTTGCCCTAATAATGATTGCAAGTGGACACAGTACTGACCGTAAGATTTTTAAGATAGCACAGTTGAATGATGAGCTTAAAATGCTAAAGAGTGAATTTATTGAGCAACGTACCAACCTAATGAATTTTAAAATGGAAACAAAAATAATAAAGGAATTAGAACCACTGGGAATAGGCCCTGCGAAGATTCCACCAATCAAAATAATTATAGCCCAAGATTGATATGGATAAAAACCTCAAGCAGATAATGTATCGTTCTTATTTAGTGATCTTTTCACTTTTTATTTTTTCAATAGTGTTAATAGGAAAGTTGATTCATTTGCAATTTTTTCAAGGCGAAAAATATCGAGATTTGGCTTCAAAACGAACTCTAAAAAATGATATTCTTCAACCAAGTAGGGGTAATATTTATGCAGATGACGGCAGTATTATGGCTACATCAGTTGCACGTTATGAGGTACGATGGGACGCTGCTGTTCCATCAAAAAAAACTTATCAGTCTAACAAAAATGAATTGGCTAAGGGGTTATCAATGATTATTAATATTGATAAAAATGACATTTTAAGGAAGTTAGATAAGGCAGTAAATAGAAAAAATAGATACCTATTAATAGCAAAAGGATTGTCTTACTCACAACAAAAAAGAGTCAAAAAGCTTCCCTTGTTCAAACTTTCACCAAATAAGGGGGGGTTAATTATAGAGCAACAAATTTTTAGAGAGCATCCACTTGGAAGAATAGCTGAACGCACCATTGGATATGAGGTAAAAGATAATAAGGGTAAATTTCTAAGGGTTGGACTCGAAGGAGCATTTGGTCAATATCTCAAAGGAGATGAAGGAAGAAGGCTAAAACAAAAAATTGCTGGTGGTCAATGGAAACCTATCAATGACAATAATGAAAAAGAACCAACCGAGGGTTTTGATATTCACACCACCATCAACGTCAATATTCAGGACATCGTGCATACTGCTCTATTAGAACAGTTAGAGAAATTTGAGGCCGACCACGGATGTGTAGTGGTAATCGAAACTTCTACAGGGAAAGTAAAAGCAATTGCAAATCTAGGTAGAACAGAAGTCGGTACTTATTATGAGAAACTTAATTATGCTGTGGGGGAAGCCCACGAGCCTGGTTCTACCTTTAAGTTAATTTCAATGATTGCTGCTTTGGAAGATAAAGTTATTGATGAAAATACATTGATCAAAACAGGTAACGGAGAACTTACCTTTTATGGAAAATATAAAGTCAGGGATTCTAAAAAAGGAGGGTATGGCACCATTACTGCTGGGAAAGTTCTCGAAGTTTCCTCTAATACAGGGATTGTCAAAATTATTAATGACAATTATAAAAATAATCCTAAAAGGTTTGTAGACAGACTCTATAATATGGGAGTTAATAAACCCATCGGATTGCCAATTAAGGGTGAGGGTAATCCAAAAATTCCCTATCCAAATGATGCAGATTGGGATGGTTTAGATTTACCATGGATGGCATATGGCTATGGAGTTGCAATGACTCCATTACAGACATTGACTTTTTATAATGCAATTGCTAATGGTGGAGAAATGGTTAAACCCAGATTTATAGAAAAAATTGGAGTTATTGGAGAGCTGCCTCAACAAATATTTGGGAAGGAGATTCTTAATCCTTCGATATGTTCTCAGTCCACAATTGAAAAAGTTAAAAACATGATGTTCAATGTAATAGATAAAAAATGGGGTACAGCTCACAACATTAAGGATAGAGATTTCACAATTGCAGGAAAGACAGGCACTTGTCAAGTAGATTATAATAGAATAGGTAAAGAAGTTCAGTATATCTCAAGCTTCGTAGGTTATTTTCCTGCTAATAAGCCCGAATATTCGAGTATAGTCGTAATTCACCGTCCAAACAAACGATTAGGTTATTACGGTTCGACTGTAGCTGCACCAGTATTTAAAAAAATTGCAAAAAAAATCTATACAGCTACCCCCAAAAAAGTTCATGTTGATTTGGAACAACTAAAATCATTATCACCAGAAATAGTAGAAAATAAGTTGGAAAATAAATATTAAACCTTTTAGAAGAAACTTGAAAAAAATAAAAGAAATATTGTATAAAGTTCCTATTGAAGGGGTTTTGGGTTCTACTAGTTGTATGGTTACAGATATTGCTTTGGATTCAAGAGATGTGATTAAAAATAGCATGTTCGTTGCCATCAACGGTTCTGAGAAAGATGGACACGATTATATAGATAAAGCATTGGCATCAGGGGCAAGTTCTGTTGTTTGTGAGCAACTACCCAAAGAACTTAATCAAGAGATTGTATATGTTCAAGTAAATGATTCAAGAGTCGCATTAGGATATATGGCAGCTAATTTTTATGAAACACCCTCATCACACCTTAAGCTTGTTGGGGTTACTGGAACCAATGGTAAGACAACGGTAGCTACCCTACTTTTTGATCTTTTTAATAATATAAAAAAGAAAGCAGGATTAATTTCTACTGTTGCCATCAAATACGATGATAAAGATTTTGTATCTACACATACCACCCCAAATCCTATAACCATTAATCAACACTTACGTGCAATGGTTGATTCTGGAGTATCTCATTGTTTTATGGAAGTCTCTTCACATGGAATTGATCAAAAAAGAATTACTGGACTGGCTTTTACAGGCGCTATTTTTTCTAACCTAACACATGATCACTTAGATTACCACCCTTCTTTTAAACATTACAGAGATACTAAAAAACAGCTTTTCGATAGTATTAATAAAAATGGATTTGCATTAACCAATATCGACGACAAAAACGGCAGACTTATGCTACAAAATTGTGAGGGTAAAAAGCAAACCTATGCAATGCATCGATATGCAGATTTTAAAGTCAAAGTTTTAGAGCATCAATTCAATGGTATGCTTTTAAAGATAAATCAAAATGAGATATGGACTCAAATATTAGGAGAGTTTAATGCCTATAATCTTTTGGCAGTCTATGCCACATCGCAGCTTCTCGGTGAGGATGAATTGTTATGTCTCAAGGCAGTTAGTCAATTGAAAAATGTTCCTGGCAGATTCCAAACATATCAAACAAAAAACGGTATTATGTTAGTAGTTGATTATGCACATACTCCTGATGCATTAAAAAATGTATTGAAAACCATAAATAAGATTAGAACTCAAAACGAGAGTTTATATACTATTATTGGTTGTGGAGGGAATAGAGATCAAGAAAAAAGACCATTAATGGGTTGCACTGCTGCAAGTTTAAGCTCCAAAGTAATCTTCACATCCGATAACCCAAGATATGAAGACCCCGACCAAATAATAGAAGAAATTAACGCAGGTGTTAAACCAATTGATTATAAAAAAACAATTAGTATCCCCCAACGAAGGGAGGCAATTAAGTTGGCCTGTCAGATGTCTAAACCAGGAGATATTATTTTGATCGCAGGAAAAGGACATGAAAATTATCAAGAAATAAGAGGAGAAAGGTACCCTTTTGATGACTATAAAATTGCTAAAGAAATATTTTCTAAAATCCTTTAAATTATGCTGTACTATCTATTTGAGTTTATTGAGCAAAAATTTCAGTTTCCAGGAGCAACTCTTTTTCAATTCATATCATTTAGAGCGTCATTAGCAATTATCATATCGTTACTTTTTTCTTTGATTTATGGAAGAATCATCATTCAATTTTTAAAAGCTAAACAAATACGAGAATCAGTTAGAGATCTTGGTTTAATAGGGGAAAAAGAAAAAGCAGGTACCCCCACAATGGGTGGGGTGATTATTATTTTGGGTACCCTTATTCCAGTATTTCTGTTGGCCAAATTGGAAAATATTTATATCATTTTATTAATTATTTCCACCCTCAGTATGGGAGCAATTGGACTGGTAGACGATTATATTAAGATATTCAAAAGACATAAAGATGGTTTAAAGGGAAAGTTTAAATTATTTGGACAAATTTTTTTAGGTGCAATTATAGGTTCAGTTTTATATTTTCATCCTGAAGTAACTGTTAGAGAGGAAATCAGAATCTTTGAAAGTGACAAAAATATTAAAATACAGGAAGTTTTTAATCATCAAAAAAAATCAACATTAACAACTATTCCTTTAATTAAAGATAATGCTTTTGATTATTCTGATTTAGTTACTTGGATCTCACCTGCAATGAAACGTTACACTTGGGCGGTATTTATTCCAATTGTCATTTTTATCCTAACAGCAGTTTCAAATGGGGCAAACCTAACAGATGGTATCGATGGTTTGGCTGCTGGCTCATCTGCCATTATAGTAATTGCACTGGGACTGTTTGCCTGGGTCTCGGGAAATTCAATTTTTTCTGATTATTTAAATATCATGTATATACCAAATGTAGGTGAGGTAGTAATTTTTGTAGCGGCCTTTTCTGGAGCGCTGATTGGTTTTTTATGGTTCAATGCCTACCCAGCTACAGTTTTTATGGGAGATACTGGTAGTCTGACAATTGGGGCGATAATTGCAGTTATCGCCTTGATTGTTAGAAAAGAATTATTGATTCCATTACTTTGTGGAGTCTTCTTAGTTGAAAATCTATCAGTAATTCTTCAAGTAGGTTATTTTAAATACTCCAAAAAAAAGATGGGAGTTGGTAGAAGAATATTCAAGATGTCTCCTCTTCATCATCATTTTCAAAAAATGGGTTATCATGAAAGCAAAATAGTTACTCGTTTTTGGATAATAGGAATAATACTAGCGGTTCTTTCTATTGTAACCTTAAAAATTAGATAATGGTAGACAAAATTGTCATTTTGGGAGCTGGAGTGAGTGGAAACGGTACTGCAATTTTAGCTAAAAAGCATGGGTATGAAGTTTTTGTTTCGGACAAGTCTCCTATTGCGGAAGGAACGAAAGAACATTTTAATAAATTGGGAATTGATTGGGAGGAGAACACTCATACACTATCTAAAATGCAGGGAGCAAAGTATGTGATGAAAAGCCCGGGAATATCATCTAAAATTCCTTTGATAGACGAACTCAAATCTTTACAAATCCCTTTAGTGTCAGAAATTGAATTTGCATCAAAATACACCGATGCTGTATTAATTGGAATTACTGGTAGTAATGGGAAAACCACTACTGCTATGCTTACACATCATATACTTAAAATGGCTGGTCTTGATGTTGGGCTAGTAGGAAACATAGGTAATAGTTTTGCTAAAGATGTTGCTGAAAACGATCATAAGTATTACGTTTTAGAGATTAGCAGTTTTCAATTGGATGATATAATCAATTTTGCTCCAAAAATCGGAGTAATTACCAATATAACTCCAGATCATCTTGACCGTTATGATCATGATTTTAGTAAATATTTAAAATCAAAATTACGGATCAATCAAAACCAAACTCAAAGGGACTTCTTGCTATTCAATGCTGATGATCCTGAATTGAATAAAGTAATTAAGCAAATTGAGACTAAAGCTACGATTCACAGTTTTGGATGCAATTCTTTTGATATGAATACAACATACTTAGAAGATGACCAAATCGTCATTAAAACAAAAAGAGAAAAAATAATGATTAATACAATAGATTTTACCTTAAAAGGACGACATAACCTTTTAAACGCTATGGCTGCTTCTACGGTAGCAAATTTACTGGAAGTAAGCAAAAAGACTATCCGGGAAAGTCTTTTGAATTTTAAGGGTGCTCCTCACCGATTGGAGCATGTTCTAAAGATTGAAAAAATTAACTTTATAAATGACTCAAAAGCAACCAATATCAATTCAGTTTATTTTGCTCTTGAAAGTATGATATCACCTACGGTTTGGATTGTGGGAGGCGTCGATAAAGGAAATGATTATGAGGCGCTTTATCCTTTGGTTCGAGAAAAAGTAAAAGCTATTGTTTGTTTAGGAATTGATAATCAAAAAATAATTGATTCTTTTAATCCATTTGTAGACATCATATTAGAGACGCAATCAATGAAACAGGCTGTTATGATAGCTCACAAAATAGCAGATAAAAATGAAAATGTGTTACTCTCACCTGCTTGTGCAAGTTTTGATCTATTTGAAAACTATGAGGACCGAGGTATGCAGTTCAAACAAGCTGTCAGAGAATTATAATTACAAAATGGAGGCAAGTGTAAAAAAAATAATTTCAGGAGATCGGGTATTGTGGGTAGCCATCGCCTTACTTTCAATATTCTCTTTTCTTCCAATATTTAGTGCAAGTTCTAATTTGGCATATGTAGTGGGTCATGGGACACCCTGGGGTCATCTTTTTAAGCATTTTATAGTTATTGTATTTGGTTTTACTTTAATGATTACAATTCACAGAGTTCCTTATCACTATTTTAAAGGTATTTCAATTCTCGCTCTTCCGCTGACTATTTTTCTACTAATATATACTGCAAGTCAAGGAAATTTGATAGATGGTGCTAATGCAAATCGATGGATAGAAATTCCATTTGTTGGTTTGAGTTTCCAAACTTCAAATCTTGCTTCAGTTGTTTTATTAACTTACGTAGCCCATTTAATTTCAAAGTGGAGTCCTAAAATATTGAAATTTAAAAGTTCAATTATACCGCTTTGGCTTCCAGTATTTACAGTTATATTCCTTATTCTCCCTGCTAACCTTTCCACAGCAGCTTTACTGTTTTTGATGATATTGATTTTGGTTTTTTTAGGAGGTTATCCCATTAAATATCTTTTGGGAATATTTGGTGTTGGCCTGGTAATTTTAGTAATTTTTGTACTAACAGTAAAAGCCTATCCTGACATGTTACCAAACAGATTAGATACTTGGATAAATCGAATAGTTAACTTTAGTATCTCTGAGGAAAGTGATGGTAATTATCAAATAGAAAGGGCTAAAATTGCAATATCAACTGGGGGTTTGTTAGGAGTAGGGGCTGGAAAAAGTGTAATGAAAAACTTTTTACCACAGAGTTCTTCTGATTTTATCTATGCAATTATAGTAGAAGAATTTGGTCTTATCGGCGGAACGTGTTTGATTTTATTGTACTTGCTAATAATGTTTAGAATAGTGGTGATTGCAAATAAGGCCAATACAGTGTTTGGGAAATTATTGGTTTTAGGTTTGGGACTTCCCATTATTATTCAAGCATTTGTTAACATTGGGGTCGCTTTAGAGGTTCTGCCAGTCACGGGGCAAACTTTACCTTTGATTAGTAGCGGGGGCACTGCGGCTTGGATGACCTGTATAACTTTTGGAATTATTTTAAGTGTTAGCGCAACCCTAAACAAAGAAAGATCCGAATTCAAAAATGATGATAAACATAACCCAATTGCAATATTGAGTGAAAAAATCTAAAATAATTATATCGGGGGGAGGAACAGGAGGTCATTTATTTCCTGCCTTAGCAATAGCTGAGGAGCTAAAAGTTCGTTTTAAAGATGTGGAAATTTTATTTGTAGGATCATTAGGAAGAGTTGAGATGACAAAAGTACCAGCTGCTGGGTATAATATTATTGGTCTTTGGGTTGATGGATTTCAAAGAAATTTTTCTCTGAAAAACCTTATGTTTCCAATAAAATTAATTTTTAGTCTGATCAAATCATTATTTATAGTAATGATAAATAAACCGATTATTGTTGTCGGTACGGGGGGGTATGCAAGCGGACCACTAATTTTTGTTGCCAATTTATTAAAGATACCTTCTTTGATTCAAGAGCAAAATTCTTACCCTGGAATAACTAATAAAATACTGTCCAGAAGAGTAGACAAAATAGCTGTTGCATATGAAGGCCTGGATCGGTACTTTCCAGAAGAAAAAATAGTATTTACGGGTAACCCTATAAGGAAATCAATAGAAACATGTTGCGTTGATGCCTTAAAGGCTAAAAAACACTTTGAACTAAATCCTAATAAATTAACTCTAGTCGTTTTAGGTGGAAGTCTTGGTGCCAAAAGAATCAATAACTTAATTGCTGAAAAATTAGATTGGTTTCGTTCTCTTGACATACAAATTATATGGCAATGTGGCTCCTTATACTATGAAAAGTATAAAGAATTGTCATGTGATGAGGTTAAAATTTTAGCTTTTGTAAATGAAATGGATCAACTTTATGCTTCAGCAGATTTCATTATTTCAAGAGCTGGGGCAGCTACTCTATCTGAGCTAAGCTGTGTTGGTAAACCAGCAATTTTAATTCCCTCGCCAAATGTAGCTGAAAATCACCAATTCCATAATGCAATGGCATTTGCAAATCGAAATGCAGCCGAAGTTGTAACTGAGAAAAATTTAAATATGCAGTTTGAAGGATCTTTCAAGACATTATTAGATGAAGAGAAACAAAAGGAATTTATTCAAAATTTAAGACAATTAGCAAAACCTGATGCGGCAAAGGAAATTGTTAATCATATTGAAAAATTATTGTAAATGGATAAAAATGGCATAAAATATTTCTTTTTGGGTATAGGCGGAATCGGTATGTCATCCCTAGCAAAATATTTGTTTGATAAAGGGTATAGGGTAATGGGTTATGATAAAACACCTAGTGATAATACTTCAAATTTAGTTCTATCTGGAATCCCAATCCTATTTGATGATGAGGTGGATCTAATTCCTTCAGATTATAATAAAGAAACTACTCAGGTAATCTATACCCCCGCAATACCAAAAGATCATGCCCAATACAACTATTTTATTGATAAGGGTTATTCAATTAAGAAAAGAGCAGTATTACTTGGAGAAATAACAAAAGATTCAATAGTCTTTGCTATTGCGGGGACTCATGGAAAAACTACCACGGCCTCTTTTTTATCTCATTTATTCAAATATGCTAATTTGGACTATACTGCTTTTATTGGTGGTATTTTAAATTCTGACAATAGTAATCTTATTAATAGGGGAAACAAATATACTATAGTAGAAGCGGATGAATATGATCGATCATTTTTACAATTATTCCCCGATTATGGATGTATAACATCAATTGATCCAGACCATTTAGACATTTATGGTGATTATTCTGAAATGGAGAAAGCATTCACTGATTTTTCCAAAAAAATCTCTCAAAAACTTGTTTTAGCTAGTGAATTAGATATTGAAGGATTTAGTTATGCAGTTGAGAAGAAGGCTGATTATTACGGTTCTAATATTAGAGTAGATGAGGGAGGTTATTATTTTGATTTTAATACTCCAGATAGGAAGTTTAAGGATGTTTATCTAAATCTTATAGGAAAGCACAATCTTTCTAACGCTATTGGTGCTGCATCACTAATGCACGTTGCAGGCTTGGATGTTGAAAAGGCACTGCCTAGCCTCGCAAACTTCCAGGGCGTGACGCGTAGAATGGATATCTTCAAATACAATGGGAAGACAATAATTGATGACTATGCACATCATCCAAAGGAGATTAAGGCAGTATTTAATACCACCCAGTCTTTCTTTAAAGAAAAATCAAATAAGGTTATTTTTCAGCCCCATCTTTTTTCTAGAACTAGAGATTTTATAGAGGAATTTGCTGAAATTTTAAGCCGATTTGATCAGGTAGCATTAATGGACATATATCCTGCTCGCGAGGATCCAATTCCTGGAGTAAATTCTAATGCTCTATTAGATTTAGTTAACAATCCTAATAAGCAAATTATATCTAGAAATAATTTCAATTCAACAGTTGAGGATCCTAAAGCGGATCTGGTAGTGATTTTAGGAGCAGGTGACATTGGGACTTGTGTAGAAAACCTCAAAAAGAATATTCATAATGAAACTTAAAAACAATATCTTTTTTGGATTAACTTTAATAGTAATAATTTTATTATCGGCATTCGCTCACCAACAAAATAAGCGACGTAAAATTGGATCCATAAGTATTAATTTTAAGAGTGATGGACCCAAGTTCTTATCCCCATCATTCGTTAATAAATTGTTAATACAAAATATTGGTGAGCTTTCAAGTGAGACTAAAGATAGTTTAGATTTGAGTAGACTTGAAACTTTACTTGAAAATACGCCTTATATTTTAAATGCTGAGGCTTTTTGTTTTCCAGAAGGTACTTTAGGAATTAATATTTTAGAGAAAAAGCCACTTGTCATGATTCAAGGAGATAATTCTTATTATTTGGATAATTTTGGAAGTGAATTTCCTGTTTCTGAGTCTTATAGTCCATTGATTCCTATTTACAATGGAGAACTTAATAGTTCTAATAAAAATAACCTTTTGACACTGGTAAATTTTTTTAATGAAGACCCTTTTTTGAAAAGTGAAATAGAAACAATTTATAATAAATCTAATTCTTTTTATGTGGGACTTAAATCCTATGATTTTGAAGTTGAAATTGGAGGTATGTCTATGATTTTAGATAAGCTTTTAAAACTTAAAGTTTTCTGTACTTATCAAGAAAATAATGAATTAGAAAAAAAATATAAACTAATTAGTTTAAAATTTAAAAATCAAATAGTTGGATCTTAAAAATAAATATATGAAGAATTCAAATATTTCTGTTGGTTTAGATATTGGAACGACAAAGATAGTTGCAATGGTTGGAACTAAGAATGAATTTAATAAAGTTGAAATACTCGGTGTAGGTAAGTCAAAAAGTTTAGGAGTACATCGTGGCGTAGTTAACAACATCACACAAACAATTCAATCTATTAATCAAGCAATTGAGGAAGCCAAATCCCTTTCAGGGGAAGTTATAGACGAGGTTGTAGTTGGAATTGCAGGACAGCATATTAGGAGTTTACAGCATAGTGATTATATTACCAGACCTAATCCACAAGAAGTCATTTCAATTGACGATGTAGAACGGCTGATTCAACAGGTTTATAAGTTGGTTATGCTTCCTGGAGAGGAAATTATCCACGTTTTACCTCAAGAATACAAAGTGGATGGTCAAGCTGAGATCAAAGAACCTATAGGAATGTATGGAGGAAGGTTAGAGGCCAATTTTCATGTTGTAGTCGGTCAGGTGTCATCCATTAAAAATATTGGAAGGTGTGTTAAAAGTGCAGGTCTTAATATGGGTAATATTACTTTAGAACCTTTGGCTTCATCTGAGGCTGTATTAAGTCAAGAAGAAAAAGAGGCTGGAGTAGCATTGATTGATATTGGTGGTGGAACTACAGACTTGGCTATTTTTAAAGACGGTATCATTAGGCATACAGCGGTAATTCCTTTCGGAGGAAATGTTATCACAGAGGACATTAAAGAGGGTTGTTCAATAATTGAGAAACAGGCTGAGTTATTAAAAATTAAATTTGGGTCCTCATGGCCTGGTGAAAATAGAGATTCTGAGATTGTTTCTATTCCTGGATTAAGAGGAAGAGAGCCCAAGGAAATTTCTCTTAAGACGCTATCCAAAATCATTAATGCAAGAGTTGTCGAAATCATTGAACAGGTTTTTCTAGAAATTAAAAATTATGGCCACGATGATCAAAAAAAGAAACTTATTGGTGGGGTAGTTATTACTGGAGGTGGAAGTCAATTAAAGCATTTGAAGCAACTAGTTGAGTATATTACAGGGATGGATACTCGCATTGGATACCCTAGTGAACACTTGGCGGGGGATACCGGAAAAGCTGAGACTAGTCCGATTCTTGCCACTGCGGTTGGATTACTAATGAACGCACTTGATCATCATAAAGAAATTGTCAGTCAAGATGAAGATAAGTTTGAAGATATTCAAGGAGAAACTGATAGTGAACAGAGTAATAAGTCAGAGGATATTAATCCAATGGTTGATAGAAGAAAAACCATTTTAGATAGGTGGGTCGAAAAGTTTAAAGAATTCTTAGATAACGCATAAATATTTTTCTCAATGGATTCAGAAATGAATAGTAATTTTAGTTTTGATTTACCCAAAAATAAAAGTAATGTCATCAAGGTTATCGGTGTTGGCGGAGGCGGAAGTAATGCAATTAATCACATGTTCAAAAAAGGAATTAATGGGGTTGACTTTGTAATTTTAAATACTGATGCACAAGCATTAAATGATAGCCCTGTTCCAATTAAAATCCAGTTAGGTGCTACTTTAACTGAAGGTCTTGGGGCAGGTGCTAACCCAGAGGTAGGAGCAATGGCTGCTCAAGAAAGTTTTGAGGAAATTAAAAACCTTCTGTCGACCCAGACTAAAATGGTTTTTATTACTGCTGGGATGGGAGGGGGTACTGGTACTGGAGCTGCGCCAATTATTGCAAAAATGGCAAAAGAGATGGATATTCTAACTGTGGGAATAGTGACCATGCCATTTCAATTTGAAGGAAAATTAAGAATTGACCAAGCAGAACTTGGTTTGCAAAATATAAAGAAAAATGTGGATGCATTAATAGTAATAAATAATAACAAACTAAGAGAGGTATACGGTAATTTAGGTTTTAAAGCTGGTTTTTCAAAAGCTGATGAGGTATTATCGACAGCGGCGAGAGGAATTGCAGAAGTCATCACACATCATTACCGACAAAATATTGATCTAAAAGATGCTAGGACTGTTCTTAAAGATAGTGGAACTGCCATAATGGGTTCTGGATCTGCAAGTGGAGAAAACCGCGCACAAGAGGCAATCATAAATGCACTAGATTCCCCATTACTTAATGACAATAAAATCAGTGGATGTAAAAATGTACTTTTATTAATTGTTTCGGGCTCAGAAGAGATTACAATTGATGAAATAGGCAGCATTAATGATTATATCCAAGAGGAAGCTGGAAACAAAGCTAATATAATTATGGGAGTTGGAGAAGATGAAAATATAGGAAGCTCTATTGCAGTTACTATTATAGCTACTGGTTTCGGTTCGGATCAGCAAAATCAGATTGTAAATACTGAGGCAAAGAAAATAATACATACCCTTGAAGATGATCAACCAATTGAACAGTTCTTGATGGGAGAAACAAGGGAAATCAAAGGATTTGATTCCCCCATTGATTTGGATCATGATAAATCGATTAAAACTAAAGTTGATCTAGAGGAAGATAATTCTGAAACATTTCATGAAGAGAAGAAATATGACTTAGATTCTGATGGAATTTCAATGAAGCCTATACCTCAAGAAATTTTTGATATTCCTGTGATTTCCGAACATATCAATATTGATGAACTTGATATTGAAAAAGAGAGTGAATCTCTTTCATCAGATGAAATCAATAACTTGGAGGTAGTTTTTGAAATTTTGGAATTCAATTCCACTGAAGATCAACCATTAGAATTTGAGGAGGTTTCGGAAGTTACGGATCATGATTTTATTATAAATAACCTTAGCAATGATATACTTGATATGGAAATAGTGGATGAGGTTGTTATTTGTGCTGATGAAGATTCTGAAAATCAATTCACTTTTGATTTTGCATTAACTACCAAAAATCTGAATGAAATTGATGAAGAAAAGGTTGCTAACAAATTAGATGATATAGAAAATCCAGTTGAGGATAAAGGCATGAATGAGGCAATGGATTTTAAGTTTGAAATTGTTGAAAAACCTGAAAAATCTGAATTATTGGATTTATCCATCGAGAATGAAAATCTAAAACCTGAATCTCCATTTGATAAGAGTATTCAAGAGAGTGTGACCTCTGAAAATGAGAAGAGAAAAGAGCTTCTAAAAAAATTTAATCATTCCTTTAAGCATAGTTTGAGTAAGATTGATGAATTTGAAAAACAGCCCGCATACAAGCGAATGGGCTTGGATTTAGAGCAACATTCCTCATCAGATTCAGATGAATCTAGAATTTCATTGGATAAAGATAAAAATGATGATATTCAGTTAAGGTCGAATAATTCATTTTTACACGATAATGTAGATTAATTTAAGCATAATATGTCTTTATTAAAAAACCTTAATGATGAATTAAAAGCTGCAATGAAAGCAAAGGATACGCTTAAACTAGAAGCATTAAGGGCTATTAAATCAGCAGTCCTATTGGCTCAAACCTCATCTGGTGCTGGAGATGCATTATCTGAAGATGACGAGATTAAATTGCTTCAAAGACTTATAAAACAGCGAAAAGATAGTGCTGCGATTTATAAGGATCAAAACCGAGATGACCTTGCTGCACCGGAGGAAGAACAAGCTAAGGTAATAGCTAAATTTTTACCAGAACAATTATCACTTCATGAAATAGAAAAAATAGTGTCGAGTATTATATTAAAAATAAGTGCAGAGGGGATGAAAGATATGGGAAAAGTAATGGGAATGGCAACTAAGGAAATGGCTGGTAAAGCGGATGGAAAAACTATTTCTGATGTTGTAAAGAGGAAACTTTCTATTTAAAATAAATCCTTTGCGTAATTATTCAAGAATTACCCATTGCTTTAATTTAACATCCGTTTCAGAAGAAAGTTCCAAGGTTAGAGAACGGGCCATATAGATACCTGCAGCACGACTAGTTTCACCTACAGCAAGGCAAAGTGTAAGATTTTCTTCTGGCACAAATTCTCTACTATCTTCGTTATAGACAAATTTCTGATCGGATGAACTTGTATCACTTTCTAAAAGTCTTAAACTCATGCCTTTTGAAGCTCCTCCAGGCATTCCTATACAGTAACCGGTAAACTCAACCGAACAAATCTGAAGTGTTTCTTTGTTAAAAAAAAACTGAACATCACCACCTCTTGCCTTACAAGAATGTGCATGTAATTCTTCATTGAAACCTCTACCTCGCGTATCAATACAATATCCTAGTTGATCTTGTTCATCTAGATTGTCTGCAAGATGAATCACTGGTGAAGGAGTTTGGATAATGGGGGGATTTGCAGGTTTCACATCTACCTTTGTGTCCTCAATTTCATTTTCCATAACTTGAGCTGCTCCTTCTTTTTTACAAAAACTTAGGGAAAAAAAAATCAAACACAGTAAGCTTCTGTATTTCAAATTATAATTCTTCATTTTTTGATTTGTTCTCTAATAATTTTATCCTTCAAAGGAACATTAATTTTAATAATTTTCGATATTATTTTATGATTATTAGAATTAATAATCACTCTTTTTTCTAATTTTGATTTTCAAATGGGGGAGTAGTTCAACTGGATAGAATAACAGATTTCGGCTCTGTTGGTTGGGGGTTCGAATCCTCTCTCCCTCACAAACGTAAAACCCACAAAGAATTGTGGGTTTTTTTTACCCAAAGGGTTTTTTTATAACCCTACGGGTCTTAATTTATTTTTGTAAATATCTGTAAAACAATTATTTAAAAAATTATTCCTAGAAAACAACTTTATATTTTTGATAATTTTTTTTATATTGCTCACTTCATAAAATTTTACAAAACAATTAAAACCATTAAACCCTAGATGAAAAAAAGCACCTTATTTTTTTTACTATGTTTTGTTTTTTTGATTAAATGTGAAAAAGATACAACTCCACCTAATGTAATTCTTATTATCACTGATGATCAAGGTTATGGGGATTTAAATTTTAACGGAAATCCAAATATAAAAACACCAGCCTTGGATAAATTTGCTACTGAGAGTGTAAGGTTTAATAATTTTTATGTCTCTCCTGTTTGCGCTCCAACAAGGTCTAGTTTAATGACCGGAAGGTATTCATTAAGAACTGGGGTTAGAGATACATACAATGGTGGAGCAATAATGGCATCTTCTGAGGTTACTTTAGCCGAAATGCTAAAACAAGCGAATTTCACGACTGGAATCTTTGGTAAATGGCATTTGGGAGACAATTATCCTTCCAGACCCTCGGACCAGGGATTTGACGAGTCATTAATTCATCTTGCAGGTGGTATGGGACAGGTTGGTGATTTTACAAATTATTTCAAAAAAGATACAAGTTATTTCGATCCAATTTTATGGCATAATAATGAGCAAAAACCCTATAAGGGTTATTGCTCAGACATCTTCACTGAAAACGCAATTGAATTTATTGAGAAAAATAAAAACAATCCCTTTTTCTGTTACCTTTCTTTTAATGCACCTCACAACCCGCTTCAGGTTCCTGATGAATACTATCAGGCTTATAAGACCTTAGATCCAACTGATGGCATTGACCCAGAATTAATTCCTAATGAAAAAATTAGCGAAAAAACAAAAGATAACACACGTAAGGTATATGCGATGGTTACCAACATTGATGATAACCTAAAAAAGCTTTTTAATAAGGTTGATGAATTGGGCATAAAGGACAATACTATATTAATTTTTATGACTGACAATGGACCCCAGCATGCAAGGTATATATCCGGTATGAAAGGGAGAAAAAGTAGTGTTTACAATGGTGGAATAAGGGTGCCATTTTTTTTGAGATTTCCCGCTATGTTTAGAGGTAACCAAGAAGTCAATCAAATTACTGCTCATATTGACCTATTACCTACCCTTTCTAAGTTATGTAATGTTGAAATGCCTAGAGATAGAAAAATAGATGGAAGAAGTTTTATACCTTCAATCAATAGTGAGAAACTCCCAGAGAGAAGTTTTTTTTCATATTGGACTAGAAAATATCCTGAATTATTTAACAATATTGCTTTGCAGCGAGGTCAATTTAAGTTGATTGGGAAGACTGATTACAATTCTCCAATTGAAAATTTTGAATTATATGATACTTATAAAGACCCCTTTGAAAAAAATAATCTTGTAACTCAAAAAAAATCCATTGCTCTTTCTCTCAAGAAGGAAATGCACCAAACCTTTTTGGAACTAGTTAATTCAGAAAACTTAAAAAACCCTCCAAGAATTATGTTAGGAAGTGATTTTGAAAATCCAGTTTATCTTAATAGAAATGATGCTGGAGGTCAAAGAGCTGTATGGAACCAGGAGCAGGCTTATTCCTTCTGGAAAGTAGATATTAATAAAGAAGGCTTATATGATCTAAAATTTAAGTTTTTAAAACCACTGCCAGCTAATGGTAATATGTATTTAGAAATAGGTCAAAGCATACAGCAAAAATTTAATTCTAAAGATAATCTTGATGTGATAGAAATGAAATCTGTTTATCTTCCAAAGGGTTTCAATGATTTTACACCTTTTTATATGTTTCAAAAGGGAAATTATTTCCCCCTATATGTTAAAGTTACTGCCAAATAGATTTTAAGGAGCTTACTTTGAATAAGTTAAATATTTCCTTTTCATTACCGATTAATTTGATGGTTTTGTTGGAGTCATCTGAAATAGCATAATTTGTTGAAACACTATAGCCCTCGTCAATAAAAATTTCAATAGAAGTACGATCTAGTAAAACTCTAAAGCTTTTAAAACTCCCATTAAGAGAGGGTAACTCAGTATTTTCAAAATAAAATTTTCCTTTTTGATATGATAAAATTTGCCCCCTAATATTAATTTCAAAATTATTTACTTTTTCTGGGTTGAAAGATCCGTATAGGTCAATCAGCTCATATCTATTCTTAGCAAGTTTTTTGTTAATGGTTGAGAGCTTATTTTTCCTGTATAAATTAGTCCTATGGTATAAACTTTCAATTTCCTTAATCGGCCATCTAAATAACCGAATTCCATCAAGTGTTGTTTTTAATTCCATTGTACATGGGAATGACATTTGTTGATTAAATGGCATATCATTATCAACAAACACACTATTCCCTGCTCGCATCCATCCAATAATTACAGTTCTTCCATCAGGGCTATTATTAAAAGTTTGAGCTGCGTAGTAATTTTTTCCTAGGTCTCCAAGGTATTTTGACTTATTAGTAATCATCGATTTACCATCAAAAATTCCTACTTCATAATCAAAACTAGCATCGTATATAAGCCATTTCCTGTTTTGAGAGTTTCCATCCACAGAAAGTTCAACCAAATCCATGCATTCATAAACCCAACTTCTGTCAAAATCACTTAGAAATTCCCAATTTTTAAGATCATTTGAATAGAAGAAACGAACTTTACCTAAGTCTTTTTTGTTTTTTCTATCTGCTTTGCTTAACCATAAAACCATAACCCACTTTTTAGAAGGTTCGTGCCAAAAAACCTTAGGATCTCTCTCCGTTCTTCTACCTTTTCTGTCTGAAAATCCTTGGTTTGGAACTAGCGGTTTACCTTGATCAATTAAATTAAAACTCCTGCCACGATCAATACTATAGGCTGCTGATTGATAAAAAGGATCTTTATTTTTTTGAGCGTGCGTAAAATAGGCTACAATAGCCTTTTCTTTTTCAGTATTTTTCCCCAAGCTGTTTATATTATCTACAACAGCAGTCCCTGAAAAAATAGTACCATTTCCATAGGGCAAAATTGCATGAGGTAATTGTATCCACTTTATCATGTCCCTACTTATTGCATGACCCCAAGTCATATTTCCCCAATTAATACTTTTTGGATTGTGTTGAAAAAACATATGATATTCTCCTTTATAATAAACAAGGCCGTTGGGGTCGTTTATCCAATTTTTTTTCGAACTAAAGTGAAATTGAGGTCTTAAAACTTGATCATATTTTGTTGACGCATAACTTTTGAAAGTTTGAAAGCTGTCAATCATTACATTGGATTGCTCTTGGGCTTGAGTAAACAAAAAAATAAATATTAAACAATATCTCACGGAATATGGTTCGTTTTAATAATCATTAGCTTAGCAGATCTTTTCATTAGAGGCAGATCAAAACTTATTTTTCCTTCATCATCAGTTTTAAAATTAATAATTTTACTGTAGGTTAGGTTTCCAGCTTCTTTTATTTGAGATAAATTAATTGATTTAGAATTTTTTGGACTTCCAATCTCTATCCATTTTTGGAAAGTATTATTGTTTTCTTTATCCAATATTATTGTTTTAATTTGATAAGAAGTGCCTTTTTTTAATCCATTTAGTTTTATCTTAATTTCATCATTTCCTGTTATTTTCTCTGATTCTGATTCCTCATAATTATAAGTTAGTAGAACAATTTCTTTTTCTGATTTCGTAGCGATTAGTCCAAATCTGCTGTCTTTTTTTGATTTTATGACCTTGACACGATTTTCTTTTAAGAGAGCCATCATTTCGAAACCAGTTTGAATAGGTTTTGGAACATTTCCTGCTGTAAGTAGCTCTCTTTTTCCAACAAAAAATTCATCCTCATCGGCTTCCCAAGAGAACCCCCAATAAAGTAGTAACGAAGTTGGGAATTTGTAATTATCTTCAATTTCATATAGCGAGTTAACTAACTTGAAAAGAAATAGTGGTGAACTAATTGAATTCCTGTAGATTAGATCTGGATAATCCTTAACTGTTCGAAAATAATTTGAAGAAAGTCCCCATTCGTTTATATGAAATGCTGTCCCTTTGAGAGAAGGAAATAATTTTAGTAATCTTTGTAACCACAAGACAGAAAGGGTAAAACGCTGAACCTGAGGTTGAATATGTGGGGCTTTATTTAACCATTTTCCTGAAAGTCCATATATGTGATAGGAAATAAAATCAATTTGTGTTCCTTTTTTACCTGTTACATAATTAATTCCATTAGTTACATGATTTAAAAATGACTTTAAAAAATATTCATGGTAACATGCAGGCCCACCAACGCGAAGCTCTGAGTCGACAGATTTAACAGCATCTACAAATACATCATACATTTTGTAAAAAATTTCTAATTGGTCATTAGGCCACCCATCTGGTTCATTCCAAACCTCAAAAAACCAACTACGGACTTCTTCAGTTCCAAATTGATCAATAAAATTTTGGGTTATGGCTTTCATAAGGTCTGACCATTTTTTCCAATCATTTGGTCCAGTATTTATTATTATCATACCCTCGTCATTTCCCCTTGAAGATTCCACTACATTATTGATTAATAATTCTGGTAAGTAATCATATTCTACAATAGGTTTTATTCCGTTTTCTACATAGGATTGAAAAACCTTGTTTACGTTTGAAAAATCATAAATGGGGTTCCCGTCTTGGTCTTCACTATAGACATTTTGTCCCCTAATCACCCCATGTTTTAAATCTTTATTAAAGGTATGATGTGATCTTAGATAACGGTGAGATCCTTTTTCTCCCATTCTCTTAAGTAAAAACTGGCCAGCAGGCTTTAAACTATGATAGAATAAATGATCTGACCCTGCGGCTTTCCAAAACTCTGTATTTTTTCCGATTACTTGATCTACTTTGATAATAAAACTATTGTCCTGAGCAAAAATCCATGAGGAAATTATGAGAGTTATTAAAGTAATTTGCTTAAACATCTTATTGATTTAATTTAAAAATATAAATCTGTCTAGTTCCGTTGTGCGTGGAATTAAAACCAATAATTTTTCCAGAGGGGCTCCAACGACAATGTATATCACAGCGCCAGTCTTTTTTATAGGCTGGATCATTTTGAAAACGCCCCAGTGAGATTACTGCTTCTGTCTTCATATCCATAAGATATATTTTTTGCTCCTTCATCTCATTTTTGGGATAAGTATCGGTTACCATCCATTTTTCGTCAGGTGAAAAAGTTCCATGTCCATCATAGTCTAGTAGTCCTTTTCCTAAGCGTTTGTAGTTTTTTTTATCAACATCAAATATTATGTGACCGTACATTTTTTTATTATACTTCGCACTGACCATTAGCTCCTCATCGTTTAGCCAATCAAAATGAGAACCACCCCATCCATTCGGAAAACATGCTTTTAAATTAGTCCCAATTCGATCAACTGTAAAAGCAGTTGTATTTAAACCAATAGGTTTTGCTCTAGATAGCCAAAATATTTTTGAACCTTTTCTGCTAAATAAAGTGTGGTTAAAGTATGCAACACTGTTTTCTTTAATTTCTGGCACATATTTTTTTATATCAAAAAGAGAAACGATCAATTTAGCTACTCCATTTTCTAGGTTAATTAAAAATAAACCATCATCTTTTGGGTAAACTTTTTTTATTTTAGATTCTTGGCCATTACCTCCATATCCATAGGAGTCCCTTGTGGCCCTTAAGCGAGAAAAATTTATACTTATTGCTTCTTTTCCATTCGGAGATACAGCACTAATTGGATAAGGAATTACTTTTTTTTCTTTTTTAGTATGTACATTTAGAATAACCGAGACAAATTTTCCTTCTCTTAAATCATTATAAATTATTAAAGAATCTGGATTAGTTGATAACCAATGTGCCATACATCCTTGCTGAAAATTCCATGCATGAGTTTTTGTAATTGGAATGAAAGATTTATTTCTAAGATCAACTAGGCCGAGGGTAGCGGGCTCATTTTCATTAGGTAAATGATCCTTTATAGTTGTTCTTAATACAGTGGCGAAATGCTCATTAGCACTAAATGAGTTTATTCCATAATAACTTGCAAAAAAATGTTCATATGGTTTGTCAGTTAATTGAATTGGTCCTGAAATATTGGGGAAATCAACCGAATTGATTACTGTTTTTTTATCTGTTTTTTGCCCATTAGCCGAAATTGAAAAAATTAGCAAAATTAGGACTACGAATATTTTAATTATTGACATGAATAACCACTATAAATTTTGAAGTATTGATTTGACAACTACCTTAGCCAATTCTTCACTGCCATATTTTGAAAAGTGAACATTATAAGGACGTTGTAATTCGTCCATTCTAGGAAGCACAAAACTGTGAAGGTCATTTATTTTGACATTGTATTTCTTCATCACACTTAAGGCAACTTTATTGTAAATTTTATGCATACCAGGTTTTCTAGCTGGTTTTAGCTTACTATTTGGGTATGGTGTTGTAGTTGCAAAGATCAATTTTGCCTTTGTTTTTTTTAATATTTTAACAATTTTTTCGAGGTTATCTTTATATTGTTTTGGAGAAGCTTGATGTGGGTCATCAAAACTATTGCTGTTTTTTCCGTTTATTGGATTTATATGTTTAATATCGTGAAGCCCAAAGTTGAAATGAATCAAATCCCAAGTATTATCTCCCAACCACTTAGATATATTTTTAAGACCTTTTGATGTTCCTGCACAGTTTTCAAATCCGCCATTGGGTAATATGGGTCGGTGAATGTCGACTTTTTTCAAAAGGGCCTTTTTGACAAACGGATAATAGCCGATGGAAATAGAATCTCCTAGAATTAGGACTTTTGGCAAATTGTTTATATCACTTAAAAATCCATAAGATGAGACTATTGCTCCAATTGGCCCCAAAGTTGTTAGTTTAATAAAAGTACTTCTACTAATCATTTGATTTTTTAAAAGTTTAAAATATCAATTATGAGTCAATAAAAAAAATACTATGTAATTTGATTAAGTTATTAGGCTAGCTAAAAAGTCTTTGACCATAATTGGGTTTTCGATAAAATACTTAGCTTGAGTTTTCTTCCTCCCAACTTTAATTGTGATTGCATGTTGGGGAAGGTCATTAAACATGAACTCATCAGTAACGTCATCACCAAAGCAAATAATGAAATCTAGATCTTTGTTACTTATAATTTCTGAAACAGCTGTACCCTTATTAAATCTTCCAAAGGCAACTTCAATCGCTTTGTCTCCATCAAGAATATTAAGGTCATCAGAGATAAGGCTGCTTAACACTGTTTTTAACTCAACAACTCTCTCCGCTGCTAGCTCAGGATCGGTTTTTCTGTAATGCCACACCAAACTATTTCTTTTCTCTTCGATAAAAGTACCTGGAGTTCGATCGGTAAAAGTTTCCAATAAGGGCATTATATCATCTTGCCATTTTTTTTGATTGACTCCTTTACTTGTCCACCCACCTTTTTTAAATTTCATAAAATTTCCATGTTCTGCTACCATAGCTATCGAGAGGTCACCAAACCATTGATCTAAGAAATATTGATCCCTTCCACTCACGATCGCCAAATCTGTTTTAGGTGTTTCAGAGAGTTGTTTTATAAGTGATATTAAACTTTCTTCAGGTTGAGCCAATTCTGGGTCATCATTAAAATCCACTAAAGTTCCATCATAGTCCAATAATATCATTCTTCTTTTCGAAGATTTAAATTTTTTAATCAGAGTCTGTTTAATTTTTTTATTAAGTATTTTAGCAGAATATTCATCATCTAAAGCTGGTTTTGATTTCAATGACTTCATAAACTCATTGGCCCAAAGTTCAACTGAGTAACGACTCAGACGCTTTTGCATGCTGAAGTTCCTTTTTTTCTGTTCTTCAATAGGCATATTTATAGCGGTCAAAATAGACTCGGCCATTTGGTTCAAGTCAAATGGATTTACCATCAATGCCTCGTACAACTCTTTTGAAGCTCCTGCCATTTCACTTAAAATCAGAACACCGTCACCACTAACTCTGGTTGCAACAAATTCTTTGGCTACCAAATTCATTCCATCCCGAACAGGAGTAATCATTCCAATATCTGAGGTCATATAAAGATCAATAAGATCATCAAAAGCCATCGCTCGATAATAATACCATATGGGCGTCCAATTGACTGTAGCGAATTTTCCATTTACCCTTCCAACAATCTCGTCGGTTTCCTTTTTTAGCCGTTGATATTCTGACACGCTAGAGCGAGAAGGGACGGTTAGCATTACCAATCTTACTTTTTCAAGGTATTCGGGATACTTAGTCAAGAAAAGTTCAAAAGCTTTTATCCTATTGATTACCCCTTTAGTATAATCTAAGCGGTCGATGGATAGTATTAGTTTGCTTTTTTCAGCACCCTTTTTATGTAGTTCAAGTTGTTTTTTTAAATCAGATTTTTCCCCTTGTTTCATTTCTTTATGAGTCAAAGCAGCATTTTTAAACTTATTATAATCAATCCCCATTGGAAAGGTATTGACCACGACTTCACGATTTCCTAAACTTACACGATTAAATGAAACATCTTTTTTTAAAATTCTTTTGACGGAGCTTAAAAAATGACGCTCATAATCATAGGTGTGGAACCCTATAAGATCTGCACCAAGCATGCCCTCTAAAAGAGGCTCTCTCCATGGAAAAATTCTAAAAATTTCAAAAGAAGGGAAGGGAATATGCAGAAAAAAACCTATGATAATATCAGGTCTTTCATCTTTAATCATTTTTGGGCAAAGTAGGAGTTGGTAATCATGAATCCATACCGTATCTCCTTTTTCAATATTCTTAAGAACACTATCAGCAAATTTCTTATTTACTTCATAATACGAGATCCACTGATCTTCGCTGAAAACTGAAAACTCGATAAAGTAGTGAAAAAGCGGCCAAAGTGATTTATTTGATAGCCCGAAATAAAAATTTTCAATTTCTGTATTATTTAAGGATACAGGAAAAAAGCCCTCTTTTTTTAGTAATTTCTTTAACGGACCCCACGACTTTTTATCAATCTGCTCATCATTGATTCCTGGCCAGCCTATCCATAGGGATTCTTGATCCTTGTGAACAGAGTTCATACCTGTTGCTAATCCCCCACTAGTTGGCGTAAATTCAAAAGAATTATCTAACTTCGTTATTTGAAGAGGTAGTCGATTAGAAACTATAACATTCTTAGCCATAAACCGTTTAAAAAATAGTGGTTACAATTTATGGATTTAAACAAGCTGCAACCTATGTTGGATAACCTAAATTATGGAATTATAGGAAATTGTAAGTCATCTGCGCTTATAAATGAGGATTCTTCAATAGATTGGTGTTGTTTACCACAATTTGATTCTCCTTCAGTTTTTGGTAAAATTCTGGATGAAAAAATAGGTGGATCATTTAAAATTTCATGTGATAAGAGTTATAGAATTACTCAGAAATACTTAAATAAAACCTGTATTTTAAAAACTAAATTTGATAATGGTTCAGATTCATTTGAATTGCTGGATTATATGCCTAGATTTCAAAAGGAAAATGGGGTTTATTATGCTCCCCCAGAGATTTGTAGAATTTTAAAACTCATCAAAGGGAATCCAAAATTAAAAATTTTATACGATCCAAAACTTGAGTATTCCATTGGGAAAACTAATAATTACGAAAAAAACGATTTTATAGTAAGTGTCGTAAATGAGGAAAGATATGACACGCTCTATTTGTATACTGATCTGAATAAAAAAAGTATTTTAGAATCATCAGAAATTTGTCTTGATAGAGATTATTTCCTTTCAATTTCTTATAATGAAAAAATCGATCCCCCAACTTTAGGTCATGTTAATTTCGAACTTGAGAGGACAAAGGTTTATTGGCTCAACTGGTGTTTTAAAACTCCCAGTTATGAGAATTATAATTCTCAAATATTAAGGAGCGCTATGACATTAAAATTATTAACATTTGAAAAAACCGGAGCGGTACTTGCCGCAGCAACCACTTCACTGCCAGAGACAATTGGAGAAGTTAGAAACTGGGATTATAGATTTTGCTGGATTCGTGATGCTTCAATGGTTATAAAAGTAATTACAAAATTAGGACACGTTAAAATTGTAAAAAAGTTTATTGATTTTATTTTAAATATTATTCCAGATAAAAATGAAAAACTCCAGATAATGTATGGTATTAATGGAGAAAAAATGTTAACCGAAGAAACTTTGAATCATCTTTCTGGATATAAAAATTCAAGTCCTGTTAGAGTTGGTAATGCTGCATTTATTCAGAAACAAAATGATATATATGGCATTTTAGTTGACGCTATTCACTATCAAATAGAAAAATACATTGATAAGAATGACAAACATGAGGAACTTTGGTCTATTGTTAAGAATATTGTTTGGGTGGTTGATAATAATTGGAAAATGCCAGATAAAGGAATTTGGGAATTTAGACAGGAGGATCAGCATTTCACTTTTTCAAAGCTTTTGTGCTGGGTTGCCGTTGACCGTGCAATTAAAATATCCGAGTTAATTCAAGGTGGTAAATCTGCTAAGAAATGGGAATCTTTAAGGACTGAAATTTATAATGATATTATTGATAATGCATGGAGTGATGAAAAACAAGCATTTACCCAATCCTATGGTACATCTCATTTGGATGCATCTGTATTATTGATGGAACCTTATGGATTCATTGATGCAAAGGACATTAGGTATGTTAAAACTGTAAAAGCTATAGAAAAAGAACTCTCGCACGAAGGGCTTTTATTTAGATATAAAAATGTTGATGATTTTGGTACTCCGAGCTCATCATTTACTGTTTGTACTTTTTGGTTTATCAATAGCCTTTACAAAATTGGTGAGAAAGAAAAATCAAAATTAATGTTTGACCAGTTATTATCTTACAGTAATCATTTAGGACTCTTTAGTGAAGACATTGACTTCAAATCGAAACGTCTTTTAGGAAATTTCCCTCAAGCATATTCACATTTAGCACTCATTGATACTGCAATGAATTTCAACGAATAAGTTATTTAAATAGGGCTTACTTTAAAATTTTTTAAAAAATTTAAATGTTAAATTTAAATGTTAAATTTATAATTGTTTTTAAATAATATCTAAACTAAATATCACTTAAAATGAAATTCAAATCATTAATTTCCTATACTTTATTAATTTTCGCTTTTACTTTTTCATACTCCCAAACTGCAAATAATCCCTGGTCTTTAGGATTTGGAGTTAATACCGTTGGTTTAATGAATGAAAGTAATATTGAATCTGAGATGGGATTTGGATTTCCATACATAGGCGTCTCAAGACATATTAAGGGTGGATTTTCAATTGGTTCGCAATACAATATTGGAAAAGCTAAAATTAATAATCTAATAAAAGATTATGTATCAATTGACGGTTTTTTAAAATACAATCTATCCAACAAAAAGTTTATTCCCTTTATAATTGGAGGCTATGGGTTATCTAATTTTGAAAATGATCCAGATGCAGATGGTTATTTTCCTTCTAGGAGTGCTGGGAGGACAATTTTTGGTGGAATTGGTTTTGATATCTTTTTTACTCAAAAATTTTCCTTAAAGCTTTTATCTACTTATAGGTCTTCTAGTGAAAATGGAAGTTTCAATCACATTCAAAACGTAGCCGCTTTAAGTTTTAATTTTGGAGGACGTGACTCAGATAAAGATGGAATAAAAGATAAAAAAGACAAATGCCCTGAAATCCCTGGTTTAAAGGAATTTGAAGGTTGTCCAGATACTGATGGAGATTCAATTCCCGACAATAAAGATGGTTGCCCAGAAGATTTTGGCTTAATTGAACTTAATGGATGCCCTGATAATGATAATGATGGGGTAATTGATAAAAATGATTCTTGTCCAAATGAGGCGGGTCTAAAAGAACTTAATGGTTGCCCTGATTCAGATCAAGATGGAGTTATTAATGGTGAGGATAAATGCCCTGATGAATTAGGTGATCCTCAAAATGAAGGTTGTCCGTGGCCTGATACTGACGGAGATACTATTACAGATAATATTGATTCATGTCCTGATCAACCAGGTACATTAGAAAATAGTGGATGTCCTGAGCTTTCCTCTGAAATAGTAACTACTATCAATGAATTATCCACACAAATTAATTTCGCAGCTTCATCACATAGAATTCAAGGAAAATCCGTAAAAGAAGCACTTATAGAAATTAAAATTCTTTTAGATGATAACCCTGATGGAAACCTTATAATTGAAGGACATACATCGAGTGATGGTGAGGAAGAGGACAATCTTGAACTTTCTAAAAAAAGAGCAGATGCTGTTAGAGATTACCTAATAAGTGTAGGGGTAAACCCTGACAGATTAAAAACAGAAGGTTATGGGGAAGAAAGACCTCTTTCAGATAATGACACAATGGAGGGAAGACTTACTAACCGTAGAGTTCAGTTTAGAGCAGAATTTTAAATTCATAAAAATATAAGGTAACTTTTTTAAAAATTTTTAAGTGTAGCAATTGTGTCTATAGGATACTTTGAGGAGAATACATAGCTTCCAGCAACTAAAACATCAGCACCACAATCAACAAGAGCCTTTGCATTTTTATTTGTTACACCACCATCGATTTCGATAATTGTTGAAGCTTTAGCTTTATTAATTATTGTTTTTAATTCCTTAACCTTGTCGTAGGTGTTTTCTATAAAATTTTGCCCTCCAAAACCTGGATTTACACTCATTAAGCAAACTAAATCTATTTCATCAATGATTGCTTCCAAAAGTTTTACAGGTGTATGGGGGTTTAGTGCTACACCAGCTTTCATTCCATTGGATTTGATTGACTGTAATGTCCTGTGAAGATGTTTTGAAGCCTCGTAGTGGACAGTTAAAATTTTACTACCTAATCCAGCAAAGATCTCAATATAACGCTCAGGCTCAATTATCATTAGATGCACATCTAATGGCTTTTTAGCGTGAATGGCAATTGACTTTAAAACTGGCATTCCAAAGGAAATATTTGGAACAAAAACACCGTCCATAACATCAATATGAAACCAATCAGCTTGACTTTCGTTAATCATTTTACAGTCCCTTTCAAGATTGCCAAAGTCTGCTGCTAAAATTGATGGTGCTATTAATGAACCCATTTAATCTATTTTAAAAAAAGAAAAACTAAGCTTAAAAAAATTATCCCAAGTAAGTTTTTAAAATTTTACTTCTTGAGGTGTGTTTTAACCTTCTAATGGCTTTTTCTTTGATTTGTCTTACTCTTTCTCTAGTCAAGTCAAATGTCTCACCTATTTCCTCTAATGTCATTGCATGTTGGTTACCTAAACCGAAATAAAGTCTAACCACATCAGCTTCCCTAGGAGTTAGGGTTTCTAAGGCTCTTTCGATCTCAGTTCTAAGGGATTCATGTAAAAGAGTTTTATCTGGATTAGGAGACTCTCCACTATTTAATACATCATACAGATTTGAGTCTTCTCCTTCAACTAGGGGAGCATCCATAGAAACGTGCCTTCCAGAGTTTTTCAAAGACTCTTTAACATCATTAATAGTCATGTCAAGTTCTTTGGCGATTTCCTCAGCAGAGGGAGCTCTTTCGTGGGCTTGCTCTAAAAAAGCATATGTTTTATTAATTTTATTAATTGATCCAATTTTATTAAGTGGTAAGCGAACAATTCTTGACTGTTCGGCAAGAGCTTGTAAAATAGATTGACGAATCCACCATACCGCGTAAGAAATAAATTTAAATCCACGTGTTTCGTCAAATCTTTGAGCAGCTTTTATCAAACCTAAATTGCCTTCATTAATAAGGTCTGGAAGAGTTAATCCTTGGTTTTGGTATTGCTTTGCTACCGATACAACAAAACGAAGATTAGCTTTAGTTAGCTTTTCCAAGGCAATCTGGTCACCAGCTTTAATTCTCTGAGCTAGTTCAACTTCCTCTTCGGCAGTTATTAAATCAACTTTACCAATCTCTTGTAGATATTTATCTAGAGAGGCGGTTTCCCTGTTTGTAACTTGCTTGGTTATTTTAAGCTGTCTCATTTAGTTATTATTTTATACTTATTATACGTTAAAAAATAAATAATGTTTCAAATAGGTTGATTTTTTTATTATCCCTTTCGATCAGATCTATTTTTTTGATCAGTTCTATCAGACCGCTCAGGCCTTGGAAGTAATGCTTTGCGAGAAACCCTTGGTTTTCTTGTTTTAGGATCAATTCCAAAATATTTTACGTCAAAAGTATCACCGAGATTTATTTCATCAGTAACCTTATCAATTCGGTCCCAAGAAACCTCAGAAATATGAAGTAATATTTCATTGCCAGGTACAAATTCTACAACTGCTCCAAAGTCTAGTATTTTGATGACTTTGACACTGTAAATTTTACCAACTTCTGGTTTAAAAGTTATGTTGTTTATTCTTTCAATTGCAGCATCAATTTTCTCCTGATTAACCCCTAAAATTTCAATAACACCCAATTCTCCGTCCTCCTCAATGACTATAGTAGTATCCGTTTCTTTCTGCATTTCTTGAATGACTTTACCACCAGGGCCAATTACTGCACCAATAAATTCGTTAGGTATAGTTAAACTTACCATTTTTGGAGCGTGTGTTTTGACACTTTCATTTGGCTTTTCAATAGTTTCTGTAATTTTATCTAAAATGTGTAGACGACCATCACGAGCTTGTTTAAGTGCTTTGACTAAAATCTCATAGGATAATCCCTTGATTTTTATATCCATTTGGCAAGCAGTAATGCCGTCCACCGTTCCAGTTACCTTGAAATCCATATCACCAAGGTGATCTTCATCTCCTAGAATATCACTTAAAACGGCATATCTATCGCCATCACTTATCAATCCCATAGCAATTCCAGAGACAGGTTTTTTGATTTGAATTCCAGCATCCATTAATGCCATAGTTCCAGAGCAAACTGTTGCCATTGAAGAGGATCCATTAGATTCTAACACTTCGCTTACAACACGAACAGTATATGGACAATCATCTGGAACCATTGACTTAAGCCCCCTTTGAGCAAGATTACCATGACCCACTTCACGTCTTGAGGTTCCTCTAATAGGCCTTGCTTCTCCCGTACAGAATGGAGGGAAATTATAGTGTAAGTAAAATCTTTCTTCTCCTTCATAAGATGGCATATCAATCTGATTTGCTTCTCTTGATGTTCCTAATGTAACTGTAGCTAAAGCTTGAGTTTCTCCACGAGTAAAAATAGAAGATCCATGAGTAGAAGGTAGATAATCAACTTCACACCATATTGGTCTTATTTCATCTGTTTTTCTTCCATCTAAACGGATCCCTTCGCTTAACACAACTTCTCTAACAGCTTCTTTTTGAGTTTTACTGAAATACTTTCCGATCAAGGGGGCAACTTCTTCGAGCTCTTCCTCAGAAAAACTTGCTTTTATATCTTCTTTAACCTCACTAAAAGCATGATTTCGTTCTACTTTTCCAGTTCCTCTTTTCGCAATCTCATAACATTTATCATAAGAAGCTCTGTGAATCTTTTGCTCAAGTTCTAAATCTTCCTCTTCCTCATCGTACTCTCTAGTTTCTTTTTTACCTACTTCCGCTGCAAGTTTCATTTGAGCTTCAATCTGAATTTTAATGGCTTCGTGAGCAAACTTGATAGCTTCTACCATTTCTTCCTCGCTACACTCATCCATTTCTCCTTCAACCATCATAACAGAGTCTGCAGAGGCGCCAACCATAATATCGATATCTGCAGTTTCTAATTGAGTGCGGCTTGGATTAATAACTAACTCACCTTCCACTCGAGCTACTCGGGCTTCCGAGATAGCACATTCAAATGGAAAATCACTTAGTTGAATTGCTGCTGAAGCTGCTAAACCAGCCAAAGCGTCAGGCATCACATTTTCATCATGAGACATTAGCTGAATCATGACCTGAACTTCATTGTGATAATCTTTTGGAAAAAGGGGGCGCAATACACGGTCAACTAAACGCATGGTTAGTACTTCACCATCACTTGGACGTGCTTCCCTTTTAAAGAATCCACCAGGATATCTACCTGCGGCAGCAAATTTTTCTCTGTAGTCTACTGTTAAGGGTAAAAAATCCACCTGTGCAGATTTATAATTGGAGACTACAGTGCATAGTAACATGCAGTCTCCCATTCTAACCACAACTGAACCGTGAGCTTGTTTTGCAAGTTTTCCAGTTTCAATAGTAATTTTTCTTCCGTCGTTTAAACGAATTTCTTGTGTAAATATTTTTGGAATCATTTTTCTTTTGTTGGTTGAAAATTTTTCTTGTTGTGTGTTGAAGCAACCAACGAAAAACTATTTAAAAATTGAAATATTTTTAAAGCTTATTTTCTTAAACTTAATTCACTGATAATAGATCGATAACGCTCAATATCTTTGGTCTTAAGATAATCTAAAAGTTGTCGGCGCTTACCAACTAATTTAACTAGTGATCGTTCCGTATTGAAATCCTTCTGATTATTCTTAAGATGATTAGATAAGTGGTCAATTCGGTGAGAAAATAATGCTATTTGTCCCTCTGTAGAACCAGTATCAATCTCAGATTTTCCATGTTTCTTGAAAATCTTTTTTTTTATTTCTTTGTTTAGATACATGCAAATATTTTTTTAATAATTTTTATGTATTGTAAATTAAGGTGCAAATATATATGTAATTCTTTGATCTACAACTCTATTTGTAAATTAATCCCTCAAGGGATGATTTAGAATTAAATCAAGATATAGGTTAATATTGTCTTTGAGTTGCTTTCTATGACAAATAAAATCTAAAAACCCCTTTTCCAATAAAAATTCGCTTCTTTGGAACCCCTCTGGTAAATCTTTTCCTGTGGTATCTTTAACTACCCTTGGACCAGCAAAAGCAATTAGTGCTCCTGGTTCCGCAATATTTATATCCCCCAACATTGCAAATGAGGCGGTCGTTCCGCCTGTAGTTGGATCAGTGCATACGGATATGTATGGTAATTTTGTTTCTGATAACTCAGCTAATTTAGCAGAGGTTTTTGCCATCTGCATCAGAGAGTTTGCAGATTCCATCATCCTTGCTCCACCAGATCTTGAAATAATTACAAGAGGCAGATGATTTTTTATGGCATAATCAACGGCCCGAGTAATTTTCTCACCAACAACTGAACCCATTGACCCACCAATAAAATTAAAATCCATACATGCAACTACTAGGTCCTTACCCTTAGACTTTCCTACTGCGGTTCTTATTGCATCATATAGTCCAGATATTTTTTGAGCTTCCTTTAAGCGATCAGAATATTTTTTAGAATCCTTAAATTTTAAAAAATCTTTTGATTTAAGCCTAATATCCAATTCCTTAAAATGATTATCATCAAATAGGATTTCAAAATATTCTTTACTTCCAATATGAACATGGTAATCATCCTCCGGTGAAACATAAGAATTAGAGGCTAGTTCCTGTGTTTCAATTATCTTGCCAGTGGGCGTTTTATACCAAAGTCCTTTGGGTATGTCTTTCTTTTCCTCAGTGCGGGTTTGAATTCCTTTCTCACTTCGTTTAAACCAACTCATTTTATCAGCTGCTATTTAATTCAAAGATATTAAAAACGCCTAATCGAGCGTGTTGATATTATTCAAATCCTCGAAAGCCTTTTTCAATCGACTATTAAAGGTTAATTCACCCTCTCGAAGCCATTTTCTTGGATCGTAAAACTTTTTATTTGGTACATCTGATCCCTCAGGGTTTCCAATTTGTTTTTTGAGATAATCAATATTATCAACCATATAATCTCTTATACCTTCTGTAAAGGCAAATTGGAGATCAGTATCTATATTCATTTTAATTACTCCGTATCCTATTGATTCGCGGATTTCTTCGATGGATGAACCTGAACCTCCATGAAAAACAAAATCAACTGTATTATCTGGGAGATTAAGTTTTTCTGAAATATATTCTTGAGAATTTTTTAGAATTTTAGGGGTAAGTTTTACGTTTCCAGGTTTATAAACCCCGTGAACGTTTCCGAAAGCAGCGGCTACTGTAAATCTAGAACTAACTTTACTCAGTTGTTCAAAAGCATAAGCTACCTCCTCCGGTTGCGTGTACAGTTTTGAAGCATCAATGTCTGTATTGTCTACCCCATCCTCTTCTCCTCCGGTTACTCCTAATTCAATTTCAAGGGTCATACCCATCTTATCCATTCTCGAGAGGTAATTCTTGCATATCTCAATATTTTCTTCCAGAGGTTCTTCAGACAGATCAATCATATGGGAACTGTAAAGAGGTTTTCCGTTTTGCTTAAAAAAGATTTCTCCAGCATCTAATAGACCATCAATCCAAGGTAATAGCTTCTTAGAACAGTGGTCTGTATGGAGTATAACTGAGGCTCCATAATGTATTGCTAACTCATGAACATGTTTTGCCCCTGAAATTCCTCCTGCAATTGCCGCACTTTGATTTTCATTAGACATGCCTTTTCCAGCAATAAACTGAGACCCACCGTTAGAAAATTGAATAATGACTGGGCTATTTAAATCAGCAGCAGTCTCCATAACACTATTAACCGAATTACTTCCTACGACATTTACAGCTGGAAGTGCAAATGATTTTTTTTTAGCAAATTTAAATAGTTGTTGTACTTGATCTCCCGTAAGTACACCGCTTGGAAAGTTTTCACTCATTTATATTGGGTTTACGAAACAAAAGTATCAAACTTTTTCAGTTTAAAATGGATAATTTATTCCAATATTAAAAACTGCCTCTTTTAATCTAAACTTTTTTTGCCATCTAGAAGAATTTGGTAGGGCTGGATTATAAGTTTTAAATCCAGTATCTAATCTAAATACAAAAAAGTCAAAATCATATCTAATACCTATGCCAGATGCGATAGCAATTTCGTTTAGGTCCTTAAAACCATCGAATCTATATGCAGGATCATTTATATTATCAAGAATATTCCAAATATTGCCTGCATCTAAAAAAAAGGCGCCATTAATCTTGCTTGTAAAAGGAAAACGATATTCAAGATTTAATGTTAATTTAAAATTTGCTTCGTTAAATTCGTTCATATTATTACTACTTCCAGGCCCGAGTTTATATGCTTTCCAACCCCTAATATCATTTGAGCCTCCTGAAAAATAAGATCTGGTAAATGGAATACTATTTGCATTCCCAAATGGTATGGCAATGCCACTGAATGCTCTGAAAGCGAGCACAGTTTTTTGGGAGACTTGCCAGTGTTTAATCAAATTAATTTCAGTCTTTACATATTGAGAGGCTGTAACGCCTGCTATTTCATATTGACCGTTTTCATTCTTCTTAGTTTGAGAGGACTTTAGAATTTCATTTAATAAAGAGCCGATGAGAGTTAATTTCCATTGAATCTGGAAAAATGTTTCATCCAATAAGTTTTTCTGACTATTGTAATAGACTCCTAAAGAGGATCCAAAGATTAAGTTATTAGTAGTCAGTCTATTTTGCCTTTCTTTAACTAAATTAACATTTTGGTAGGCAATATTTTCTGGAATTATTGAGGTTTTGTTTTCCAAAACATCAGAAATAAAATTATTTGCACCCTCTGGAATAATTAAATTTCCCATAGAGTCATAGTAATTAGGATTTGAATTGAATCGCTTTGCAATCTCATTCAATCTATCATAAGAATTTCGATAAACATTAAAATAATTATTTATATTTTGATTATTAATAAACTCAAGATCAACTATTTTCCAGTTTAGTTTTGCAAGATTATTAGGTTCCCAGTTAAGTTGGTAGCTTGACCCAAAATACTGTTTATCAAGTCCGATATTTTGTTGAAGTGTTGCATTAAAATTAATTGATGTTGAGGGATTCATCGTTTTTGGTATTAACCTATCTAGATTAATAGGGAAGATGATTCTTGGAAATCTTAAACTGGTATCAGCCCCTAATTCATAAAGATTAAATAATTGATTATCAAAAGATGTAATATCACTAGAAGATCCTAGTGTATTTTTTAAACTTACTTCTAAAACTTCAGCACCTCGAAAAATATTTCTAATTCCAAAAGAACTTCCTAAAGAAAATCCAAAGTCTTGAATATTTGAATGGGAAAAATCCAAATCAAAGCCCATTGAAAACCTTTCTTTAGGACTTAAAAAAATATTAGCTTCTAAATCTGAAGTATTACCCACGGGTTTAAAAGTAATACTTGGGTACTTAAAATTTCTAAGATTCGAAATATAGCGATAAGTTAACGCCCTGGAAAAATCACTATAAGGTTTGTCTTTCTCAATGAAAATAACTTCTTCAAGAGCTTTTGGCTTGTATTTTAATTTCCCTTTATATAGTATATTAAAATTTTTATAAGTTAAGCTATCTGTGAAGGGCGAAAGTTGTCCTAATTGACCTGCATTATCTATATATAGATTTATTTTTTTTACATTATGAATTTTATATTGAATTTTTTTTAATGAATCATTTTCCCTATTTTGAAGGTTTGAGATTTCCACTACAACAGGAATCTTTGTGTCGACTCCACTACTGTCAATTGCAGCAATAAATTGAATATTATTTTGCTGGAAATTATAAACTCCGTTATTTCTAAAATAACTGATTAACCGATTTCGCTCTGCTTCAAATCTATCGATTTCGAAAGGATCACCTTTGTTAATTAATCGTTCATTTAAAGATAAATTGTAAAGAGAATCAATTATAGGAGAATTAATTTCTTTCCGGATACTATCAATTGTAAATTGGTCACGAGTTTGAATATAATATTTTACTGTTCCCTTTTGGACAGGTGAAAACACTTTTTGCACTTCCACTTTCGTATTAAAGTAACCTTTGTTTTTATAATATTGCTCAAATCTTTGGATATTTTTTACTATGGTAGAGCTATCAATAAATACTGGTGCCTCCCCATTTCTTTTAAGCCAATTATTAAAATTTAATTTATACCTTTTGATCTCATTGATTTGTTTTGCAGAAAGTAAATAATTTAAAAGTTTTTTACGTTTAGACTTTCTTTCCAGCCATTCTTCAAAAAGAGAATCTGGCTTTTCAACAGCCATTTCATGCAGGTATAGCTTGAATGGAATTCCCAAAGTTTTTTTATTTGGTTTATCTATGGAAATAAATTTTACAGGATCGTTGATTAATTCTTCATTGTTTTTTGAAATGATATTATTTTCGAGTAAGTATTTATCCCCTGCTATCTCCTTAATACTTTTACATGACTTTACAGATATTATGAAAAGAAATAGAATAGTTAACTTTGAAAGGATAGGTTGGGCCATAAAGGAATATTAAACAAAATTACATTTTTTGGATGTTAAGCAAAAATGAACAAAAAAAAATTCGCCTACTGGGTGAAAAAAAATACCGATTTAAATTTGGTCTATTCATTGCTGAGGGTTTAAAAATTGTTAAGGAATTAATTCAGGAGGGGTATGCATTTGAATCTATTTATTCATCTAAACCAATAGAATTTGCCCCCTATAAATTAATTGATAAATCTACCTTGAATAAAGTTTCACAACTCACAAATGCTAGTAGTATTATTGGAGTTTTCAAAATACCTAAATCTTCAAACAGTTTTAATATAGAATCATTTTCCTTAGCTTTGGATTCAGTTTCTGATCCAGGAAATCTAGGCACAATTATTCGTTTGTGTGATTGGTTTGGCATCAAAAACATCTACTGCAGTTCAGATACTGTGGACTGTTATAATTCAAAAGTAGTTCAGTCCTCTATGGGGTCAATAGCGAGAGTTAAATGCCATTATATTGACTTGAGTACTTTTTTATCTAAGAGCAAATCAACTGTTTATGGCGCCACTCTTAATGGCATGACTCACTATGATAATTTATATGATAAAAAAGGAATTTTAGTTTTAGGTAGTGAATCTCATGGAATCAGTCCTCAGGTTCTTAAGGAAATAGATCAACTCGTCACTATTAATTCCAAAGGGATTGGAACTAAAGCAGAAAGTTTAAATGTTGCAACAGCTACTGCAATTTTATTAGGAGAAGTTTTTAGACCTTAATCCTCATTCAAAAGTAAAGTTAATAGCAAAACCTCTACTAAACATTTTTGAGATATGACCAGTCCATGGACTACCTTCAGTATTATCAGGGATTATTTCATTTTGAAGTGAAAAAATTCCTCTTATAGACGGGGAAAATTTAAAATAGAATAAATAAAAGTCAAATCCCAGACCTAACTCATAATTAATATTTTGTTTTTGTGTTCTAAATACATTACTAAAGTTATCGTCGGTATTTTTATGGTTACTTGATAAATTAAAATCAGTTGATATACCTGCTAGAATAAAAGGTCTAAAATTATTTATCCTTTCAGCGCTTATTTTTATTAAAAGAGGTAAATGAATATAAGTAGATTTGACCTCCCTAAACCGGTCGTCCTGGTTGTCGAATTGAGAAAATTCTGGATAAATCAAATCTCTTTTAGAGTAATATAGACCAGGTTCTAATCTTAAATTAATAAATCTGTTAATTCTCAAATCACCAACAAGTCCAACATTAAAGCCAGTGTTTGAAATTACTTCAATATCTTTATTTTTACTCGAGTAATAATTATTTTCATATTCAAATTTAAAATCATAGGAGTTAGTTCCTATAAAGTAGCCATAGTGAAGAAAACGGTCGTCAAAATTAGGAAGATTCATAACCCTCTCTCTTACCGTTGGATATTGGGCGAAAGTAAAATTTAATCCATTCAGTAGAATAAGGAGAAATATAGAAGCTTTTATGTTAGTCAGGTTTTTTTGCACAATAAATTGATGCTACCCCAAAGGTTTGAGGTAGATTTTTCACCTTTATAAACCCATTTTTTATTAAAATATTGTTAAAAGCTGTCCCAAATGGAAATGCAGCTGCTGAATTAGAAAGATAACGATAGGCAGAAATATCCTTAGCGAACATAAGTCCTAATAAAGGCATGATTTTACTGGTATAAAAATTATAGAATCGTCGAACCAGAAATCTTTGGGGAACTGCAGTTTCCAATATAACTAAATTACCCCCTGTTCTTAGTACTCTTCGGATTTCTGACAGGCCTTTGTCAAGATTTTCAAAATTCCTTACCCCAAATGCAACTGTAGCTGCATCAAAATAGTTGTCTGGATAACTTAATTTCTCGCTATCACCAATTTCCATAATTATCGTATTGTCAAGCTTTCGATTTTTTACTTTATTAATACCTATTTTAAGCATTCCTTCAGAAATATCTACTCCAACAATTTCATTAGCATTTGTCTTAATCAATTCTATCGCTAAATCTCCAGTGCCTGTTGCTACATCGAGAACTTTTTTTGGCTTTTCTGGAATCAATAGTGAAACAACTTTTTTTCGCCATAATATATCTATACCCCCAGAAATAATTCTGTTTAAAACGTCGTAATTTGACGATATTTTGTCAAACATCTTGCGAATTTGAGTTTTTTTACTAATTTTTTTTTCTTGATAGGGAACCACTTGTTTGTGAGCCATATTCAAAGATAAAACAAATGTTAACCAAGTGATTTAAATAAAATAAAAAACCTCGACCGAAGGATTTTGTATATTCGTAATAAGTTTTCGAACTTGAATTATGAAAATAATTATTGCAGGAGCAGGGGAAGTAGGATTTCATTTGGCAAAGCTTCTTTCTTATGAATCTCTTGACATTACTTTAATTGATATCGACAAAGACCGATTAAACTATGCAGAAGGTCACCTTGATATCAAAACCTTGAGAGGTAATGCCACGTCTTTGGCATTACTTAAAGAATCTGATGTAGCTGAATCCGACTTATTTATTGCAGTAACCGCTTCTGAGTCTGTAAATATTACCGTTTGTATACTAGCGAAGCAATTAGGCTCTCAAAAAACTATTGCTAGAATTTCTAACGCTGAATTTATTAATGCAGATGAAAACGTCAGTTTTGTTGATATCGGTGTTGACGAATTAATCTCTCCAGAAGACCTTGCTGCGTCCGAAATTCTTCAGCTTCTAGATCAGTCTGCCTTTAGTAATAGTTATGAGTTTGAAGAGGGCGCACTCACAATGATTGGTACCAAATTAGGAGCCAAAGTACCTTTCATTGGAAAGACAATTAAAGAGGCTGCTTCTGTTTTTTCCGATGTTCATTTTATGCCTATTGCAATTCAAAGAAAAGGAACTCAATTTACTATGATCCCTAGAGGTGATACCATTTTTGAGGAGGGAGATACTGTTTTTTTTATTACACTCGAGGAGGGGGTTGAAGAAATCCAAAAACTATCAGGAAAAAGTAATAAGCCGATAAAAAATGTCATGATTTTAGGTGGTAGTAAAATAGGAATCAATACTGCAAAAGAACTTTGCGAAAAAAAATTCCGAGTTATTTTATTGGAACAAAATAAACTTAAAGCCATGGAAATTGATGAGCTTATGCCTGATGCAATGGTTATACATGGAGACGGCAGAAGTTCTGAGTTATTAGATGAAGAAGCGATAGAATCTATGGATGCTTTTATATCAGTCACTGAAAATTCTGAAACCAACATAATGTCATGTCTGATGGCAAGTTCAAAAGGTGTTCAAAAAACAATTGCTTTAGTAGAAAATATGGACTATTTTCATTTGTCTCAAGCGATTGGAATTGACACATTAATTAATAAAAAATTATTAACCGCGAATACTATTTTTCGTTATATAAGAAGAGGAGAAGTTGTTGATATGACTACATTGAATAACCTAAATGCAGAGATTTTAGAATTTGTCGTCAAGTCAGATTCTAAAGTTGCTAATTGTAGAATAAAGGATTTAGATTTCCCTAGGCGAGCTACTATCGGTGGAGTAATAAAAGAAAACAAAGGAATAATTGCATTAGGGGATTACCGTATTCTTCCTGGAGATCGAGTAGTAGTTTGTGCTTTACCTAGAGCAATTAAGCGTGTAGAGGGTTTGTTTTTATAACACTAAAATGTTCAAATTTAACTTAAAGATAATTTTATATGTGATCGGAATTCTTCTAGCCTTTAATGGCGGATTGATGCTTCTTGCTGCCTTGATAAGCATATTAATGAAGGATGGAGTTTCTTCTGAAATTACATTATGTGCTTTTATTGTTATGGGAATCGGTGCCTCCATGGTGCTTATTTTTAGAAATCACAATACAAATATCCAAAAAAGAGAAGGTTATCTTATTGTTACAATTGGTTGGCTATTGATGGCAGTAACAGGAATGTTGCCTTTCTTGACTACGGGTTCGATTGACTCAGTTTATGATGCTTTTTTTGAAACTATGTCTGGATATACTGCTACCGGCTCAACTATATTAACAGATATCGAGTCGCTTCCTGCAGGAGTTTTATTTTGGAGAAGTATGATGCATTGGATTGGAGGTATGGGTATAATTGTTTTGGCGATTGCAATTCTTCCACTTTTGGGTATTGGAGGTATGCAGTTATTTTCGGCTGAGGCTCCAGGTCCTAATAGTGACAAACTCCACCCGAGAATAACTGATACTGCAAAAAGACTTTGGTTTATTTATGTCGCTTACACCATAGTTGAGACATTACTTCTATATCTGGCTGGAATGTCACTTTTTGATGCTGTGAATCATTCAATGAGTACAATGGCTTCTGGAGGTTTTTCTACTAAAAATGATAGTTTAGCCCATTGGAACCATCTACCATGGGTTCATTATATAATAATTATTTTTATGTTCCTAGCTGGAACAAACTTCGTTTTGAGCTATTTTGCTTTCACTGGTAAAATTCAGAAGATTTTTCAAGACAATGAGTTTTTGACTTTCGCAAAATTTATTTTTGTATTCTCAATTATTGTTTTTAGCGTTTTGATTACTCAGGTAGATTTAGACTCTGATTCTTTCCATCACCCTCAGGTATTTGGTAAAATAGAGAGCAGTCTTAGACATTCAGTTTTCCAGGTATTGGCGATTGTTACCACTACAGGGTTTGTAACAGCCGATTATACTTCATGGAATTCTTTTTTAACAGTTTTCTTTTTTGGTCTAATGTTTTTGGGTGGATCAGCAGGAAGTACCTCAGGGGGTATTAAGGTTGTAAGACATTTATTAATGATCAAGAGTGGAGTCCTTGAATTTAAAAGAGCTCTTCATCCAAACGCAATAATTCAACCTCGGTTCAATGGAAAAGTTATCAGTCAGGAAATTATCGGAAATATTCTTGGATTCTTTATACTATATATGCTATCATTTATTATAGGTAGCTTGGTTTTTGGATTTATGGGCTTAGATTTCGAGTCTGCAATAGGTGTAGCTGCATCATCGCTTGGTAATGTAGGCCCAGCAATTGGAGATTTTGGTCCTGCTAGTAATTTTAGTCAATTGCCGCAAGTGGGTAAACTTTGGTCTTCGTTTCTAATGTTAATGGGACGTTTAGAGTTATTCACCGTGCTGATCTTACTTACACCATATTTTTGGAAAAAAAACTAATATCCATATTTGTCTTTCCAATTACCTTTCAGGAATTTTCTCAATTGTAATTCTTTTGAATTATCTCCAGGTTCAAATATTCTATGCCCCTTAATTTCGTTGGGTAAAAATTCCATTTTAGTAAAATTATTTTCATGACTGTGGGCATACTGGTAATTCTTGCCATGACCCAACTCTTTCAATAATTCATTTGGAGCATTGCGAAGATCTAATGGCACACCTAGGTTGCCAGTTTCTTTAACCAATTCCTGAGCACTATTAATTGCTTCGTAAGAAGCGTTGCTCTTTTCGGAACAAGCCAAATAAATGGCGCATTGGCTCAATGGAATTCTCGCCTCTGGAAATCCTAAAACATTCACTGCTTGAAAAGTGCTATTTGCTAGCACCAGGGCATTTGGATTAGCATTTCCAATATCCTCAGCAGCTAGTATAAGCATCCTTCTAGCTATAAACTTTACTTCTTCACCACCCTCAATCATCCTTGCTAGCCAATATACTGACGCATTGGGATCACTTCCTCTTATAGATTTTATAAAAGCAGAAATGATATCGTAGTGTAAATCCCCATCCTTATCAAAAAGAGCCATCTGAGTTTGTACTTTTTCAAAAACAATATTATTGTTTATTCTAATAGGCTCAGTAGAACTATTTATAACAAGCTCCAGAGCAGATAAAAGCTTTCGGGCATCACCTCCCGAAATTTTAATTAAAGCATCATCCTCTAAGATGTCAATTTTTTTTGAAGAAACTTCAGGGTCATTATTTAATGTATTGTCCAACAACTTGCGCAACTGATTTTTATCTAGAGGATTTAAGGTGTAAACCTGACATCTTGAAAGCAGTGCGTTTATAACTTCAAAGCTTGGATTTTCTGTTGTTGCCCCAATAAGTGTAATACTCCCTTTTTCAACTGCTCCTAACAGTGAGTCTTGTTGAGATTTACTAAATCGATGTATTTCATCTATAAACAATAGTGGGCTTTTATTTGTGAATAATCCTCCACTTTGTTCCGCTTTTTGTAGAATTTCTCTTATTTCTTTTACACCTGAATTAATTGCAGAAAGTTGATAAAATGGTCTTTCTTTTTGAGCTGCTAAGAGCCTAGCTAGTGTAGTTTTTCCAGTTCCAGGTGGTCCCCACAAAATCATTGAAGGTAGATTACCGCTTTTCAACATTGGGGTTAAGGCTCCATTAGATCCTATTAAATGTTGTTGACCTAGATATTCTTCTAGGCTTTTTGGTCGCATTCTTTCGGCAAGAGGTATATTCATTTTAAGTTAATTTGAACGAATTTCTCCTGTCTAAGCATTTCAAACAAAATTATTCCACACGCTACACTTACATTTAACGATGCCATTTTATCTCCCATTGGCAACTTTACTTTATCTGTTATAACTTTCATTATACCGGGCTGAATCCCTTTATCTTCGGAACCAATAATTAAGGCATTAGATCCCTTAAATTTATATTCGAAGGCACTATCAGTAGCTTTTTCGCTAACCGCCACAATTGAAATGCCACTTGCTTGTAAAAGATAAATAGCGTCTTTTAGATGATTTACTTTTGCTAAAGGAACAGAAAAAATTCCTCCAGCAGAAGTTTTTACAGTATCGGAATTGATAGGTGCAGAGCCAGTTTGAGGTAATATAATTCCAGCGACATTCGTTGCGGCTGCTGTTCGAATAATTGCCCCTAAGTTTCGGGTGTCTGTAATACCATCTAAAAGAAGGTAGGTTACCTTTTTTCCTTCGTTAAAGGCTATCAGATTTTCCAACGATTCAAATTGAATTGGAGCAATTCTGGCAATTGCTCCCTGATGATTTTGTTTTGAAAAACGATCTAGCCTCTCTTTTGGAACATAACTATGAGAAATACCCAATTCATAGATTTTCTTTTCTAGGCTTTTAAATAGACTTCCCTGCTGGCCTTTAAGGAGCCAAATTTTATCAATTGTCTTTTTATGAGTTATAGCCTCTAATATTGCTCTTATCCCATAGATATCCTGTTCCGTTCTCATTTTAATAATTTAGAAATAACCTAGCGGAATTTTGTTTAAAAATATTAATTCATCGATCGATGTTGACACTATTGTCAATGAGATAGTTTGCATCAATTTCTTTTTGTGGTATTTTCAAGAAGAATTTTTTGTCATCGGGTTGTAAATCGGCAGCACTTTTAATTCTATGATTTCCTGTCCTGGAAATTCCAAGGCGAAGTCTTTTTGCATCATACCACTCAACACCCATCTCGCCATAAAGTTCTTTTCTTCTTTCAACTAAAATTTCGTCAATAAGCGATTCGCCAATATTTCCTGAGGGTATTGCATTTACATCTCGATTCTTTTGCAACTCAAAGAGTAAATTCGCTGCCTCTGTTTCATCTCCTAACCTGGCCTTTGCCTCTGCCTCTATTAGGTGCATTTCTACAGAACGAATTATAGGAATGTCTGATGTGAAGGCAAATTTGAATTTTGTTGATGCCCAGGTATTAAAGCGAGTTTCTTCCTCTCCTTCAAATTGGTTAGTAAAAGTGTTTCTAACATCAGTATCACTGAATAAGGAAACGAAGTCACGATTCCAATAGGCTAAGCCATATCCATCGCTATTAATATCAGTGAATGAGTGCGGAGCAATGTCAAAATAATTCGATTGATCTAATTGTTGGGGCATTGCCCATATCCATTCACTGTTATTCATATCATCAAACCCCTCGTTAAATTCAGTTGCATTAAATTCAAAACCCTGTTTTGCACTGTTGGCCATTGAAGCTGCTTCTTGCCAGTTTCCCATTACTTGGTGGACCCTAGCAGATATAGCGAAAGCAACACTACGATTTACATATGATTTATTGATTCTAGTCTCTGGAGTGAATTGAACCGCATAATTAAGATCCTCTAAAATAAAATTATACAATTCAGTTAAAGATGACATAGCCTTTCCCTCATTTGCAGGCTCTCTATAAATTGGCGGAGCAGGCAGACTAGGGTCAAAGCTAAAGGTATGTTGGAATTCCATTGCTAACTGAAAATAGTAAAAAGCTCTTAAAGCAAATGCTTGGCCAAGCAAGGGTTGTTTTTCGGAATCCAAAAGGTATTCACTATTATTGACACCATCAATAAAAATATTAATTTGGTTAATTATTGTGAAAGGAAATTCCCAGGTAAAGGTCGTTCTTCTATAGGTTGGTTCACGATTATCATTTTCATAATCGAATAAATACCATCCATTTCCTAAAATTAAATCATTTCCCTTAACAACTCTAGCAAAAAAAATGGAATATAAACCCCCTGAGTCTGTTTTTTCGTAGGATATTCTGCTAAGACGTAATATACCTGATATTAAAGCCTCAGCACTTTCTTTAGATTTAAAAACAGCATCCGAATTAATTGTTCCGGTAGGTTTTGGCTCTTCCAAATAATACTTATCGCATGACAATAAAATGCTTACAATAAAAAAATAAAATTTAATTAGAGATTTTTTCATTTTAAAAATTTACAATTGAAGATTAATCCCAAGGGCGTAAGTTTTCATTTGGTGTGATCGGTTATCAGTTAGACCAGATAAAGCTTGTTCTGGATCAATTCCTCTGTGAGATTGATAGGTGAAAATATTATCACCTTGGAAAAAAATTCTAATTTTTTCTAGGTTTAATTTACCAATAAAATTTTGACTTAAGTTATATCCAATATTTAAGCCTCTTAACCTAATGTAATCGTTTTTAAAAAGAAATCTTGTCGATTCCGAGTTAAAATCATTTTGACCATTCAAAAACAGCGGAACATCGGTTAAGTCTCCGGGGTTTTGCCATCTTTTTTCAAGATCAGGATGACCCTGCCTACCAGCTGTTTCAAATCCATTCATCAGACTAGCGTAGACACTATCATATATATAGGATCCAAAGCTAAAATTGAAAAGCGCACTCAAATCAAAATTTTTGAATGATGAATTAATTGAAAATCCTCCTACAAATGAAGGTATAGATGACTTTCCTGTATAATACCTTGTAGCTTCTGAATATTCTTTTGTTTTTATTTGTTCACCTGTACGAACACCTTGGTCTGTTACAATATCTTTAAACCACATTTGATAGCCGTCTCTAAAATCAACACCTGCAGACTTAGGCATGAAAAATTCGTAAAGGGATTTTCCCACTTGCCATTTTTTATTTCCATCAATAAATTCTTTTTGGGTAAGCTCAGTAATAACATTTTTGTCGAATGAAAAATTTAATCCTAGATTTAATTCAAAATTACTTTGACCAGTTTTGAATTGAGAAGTACCATTAGCTCGGCTTAAAATATTACCGTTAAAAGAAAATTCAAATCCAGAATTTTTAACCGCACCAACATTTGTTTTTACAAATTCGTTACCTGTAGATAAGGCAAGGGGTTGATCATAAATTAGATCAATAGACTCCTTGTTGTAATATTCTACACTACCCTTTATTCTGTTTTCAAAAAAAGAAAATTCAACTCCAATATTTGTAAGTGCAGTTTTTTCCCAACTAAGGTTTGGATCTACAAATTCAAGTGATAATATTCCTGGTTTGTTAAGCTGACTAAATCCGGTTTCAAAAACTTGCATATAGGGGAAAAAGCCTATTCCTCTATTGTTACCCAGTTCACCGTAGGAAGCTTTAACCTTCAAATTATTTATCCAATCAATATTTTTAATAAAACTTTCATTAGACAAAATCCATGAAGCACCTGTCGAAAAAAACGACCCCCAGCGCGTTTCTCTTGAGAATTTTGATGATCCATCCCTTCTAAAAGATGTTTCTAAAATAAATTTTCGTTTAAAACCATAATTTATTCTGAAAATCATACTGA
>CACHZY010000010.1 GCA_902584445.1 uncultured Bacteroidota bacterium
GAAAATCATACATTGGTAGATTTAATTACTGATCACCATACGGGAAGTGTCAATAATCGTTGCTACGGCGCATATGTCATCCAAAACTTAGAACAAGAGATTATTAGGATTTCATCAAAAATAACGGTTTTGAGTACTGGTGGAGCTGGACAGCTTTTTTCTCACACCACCAATCCACTTAATGCTACTGGCGATGGGCTTGGTGCTGCTTACCGAGCTAAGGTGCTCATGAAAGCATTGCCTTTCGTTCAATTCCATCCCACTGCATTATATCCAAAAATTGAAGGCAATACCTTCCTAATATCCGAGGCAGTTCGAGGTGAAGGGGGCATTCTTGTAAATTCTCAAGGAGAACGTTTTATGCTAAAATATGATGCTCATGCTGAGTTAGCACCACGAGATATTGTAGCTCGTTCTATTGCGAATGAAATACTAAAATCCGATCAAGAATATGTTTATTTGGACTGTAGAACTATTAATAAAAAGGACTTCATTAATCAATTCCCTACTATTTTAAAAAATTGTAAAAAAATAGATTTAAATCCGCTGATAAATCTAATTCCTGTCATTCCAGCTGCGCACTATTTTTGTGGTGGTATACAAGTTAATCCTTTTGGAGAAACAATGTTAAAAGGCCTTTATGCTATTGGAGAATGTAGTTATACTGGATTACATGGAGCTAATCGGTTAGCTTCTAACTCTTTACTCGAATCTTTAGTTTTTTCTCATAGAGCTGCCTTGAACTCTTTAAAAGAAATTAATGGAAACTTACCTTCAAAAGAATTTTATGTAAATGTTCCGGAATGGAATGGAGCCCAATACATTTATGATCAAAAAATTTCTGCCATAGAAAAGTTAAAAAAAGATCTTCAAAAAATCATGGCATCTAAGGTAGGAATCTTTAAAACATCTGAAGGGCTGGTAAAAGCAGAAAGTGAACTTAAAGAGATATTTCTTAAAACAAAGGATATCTACAATGAAAACAAACTTACACTAGAGGTTTGTGAATTGAGAAATATGGTTAGTGTAGCCTACTTGATGATTAAACAATCACAGGAGCTAAAAGAAAATATTGGGGTGTTTTATAACCATGATAATGTCGCATAGTTTTTACAAAAAATACCATTTAGCAATCAATCGATTTATCGAGAATGCTTTAACTGAGGATATCGAAATGGTAGATCATAGCGGTCAAGCTTGTTTTGATAATCAACTAGAAAAATCGACCGTTTTAAAAGTGAAAGAGGACTGTATCATCGCTGGAATTGATTTAGCCGAAAAAATCTTCAAGCGGTTTGATCACCTCATAAAATTAACTCGCAATTTTCAGGATGGCGAATCTCTAAAAAAGGGAACAGTTGCTTATACTGTAAAAGGGCCTGCTAAGTCATTACTATCCTCTGAAAGGTTAGTTCTAAATTGTATGCAAAGAATGAGTGGAATTGCAACTTTTACGCACCAATTAAATCAAAAAATAAAACATACAAAGTGTAAAATTCTCGACACACGAAAAACAACCCCAGGATTCCGCTATCCTGAAAAATGGGCCGTTACAATTGGAGGAGGGTACAATCATAGAATGGGACTATTTGACGCAATAATGATTAAGGATAACCATGTAGATTTTTGTGGAGGTATGCAAAATACATTGCTAAAAATTAAAGATTATTTGGAAATAAGTCAATTAAAAATTGATGTGGTTGTAGAGGTTAGAAACCAAATTGAAATTGAGGCTGTAATGGAATTTCCATGGGTTAAACGAATACTTCTCGACAACATGGAGCCTAGTCAAATTCAGGAAAAAGTATCTTGGATAAATAATAGTTTTGAAACAGAAGCATCGGGGAATATTAATGAGGACAACTTAATTCAATATGCAGAGACAGGAGTAGATTTTATATCTATTGGTGCACTAACACACTCTGCAAAGAATATAGACTTGAGTTTAAAAGCCCTGTAACGTTCCCTCTATATTTGCTATATTTATAAGATTTTTTAAGTATGAAATACAAAAGAGTATTATTAAAACTTAGTGGTGAAGCTCTTATGGGTGATCATAATCACGGAATTGACCCAATAAGATTAAATGACTACGCCATTGAGATTAAAGAAATTCATGAAAAAGGAACAGAGATAGCAGTTGTTATTGGAGGGGGAAATATTTTTCGGGGTGTTTCAGGTGCTAGTAAAGGTATGGATCGTGTTCAAGCTGACTATATGGGGATGCTTGCTACTGTAATTAATGGACTGGCTTTACAAAGTGCTCTTGAAAATATTGATATTCCAACTAGGTTGCAATCTGCTATAAATATGGAAGCCATAGCCGAACCTTTCATAAAGAGGAGAGCCACACGCCATTTAGAAAAAGGACGTGTGGTAATTTTTGGATCTGGGACTGGTAATCCTTTTTTCACCACTGATTCTGCAGCTGTACTCAGAGCAATTGAAATCAATGCAGACGTCATCCTAAAAGGAACTAGAGTAGATGGAATTTACAATAAAGACCCCGAAAAAAATAAAGAGGCAACCAAGTTTGACTCACTCTCTTTTGAAGAGGTATTAAAAAAGGGGCTTAAAGTAATGGACACTACTGCTTTTACCTTAAGTCAAGAAAACAATTTACCAATTATTGTTTTTGATATGAACATCAAAGGAAATCTAAGTAAAATTATCAATGGAGATAAAATTGGGACTCGTGTTGATTTATAAACCAATTACAAAATGAATGAAGAAATAGGCTTTATAATTGAAGCTGCTGATGAAAGCATGCGGTTTTCAATTGAACATTTAGAGAAAGAGTTGGTCAATATTCGAGCAGGTAGGGCTAATCCAGTTATGCTTAAAGGTGTGATGATAGAATACTATGGTGTACCTACACCCCTAAGTCAAGTCTCAAATATTAATACCCCAGATGGCAGAACCATTACTGTGCAACCATGGGAAAAACCTTTACTTGCTGAAATTGAGAAAGGAATTTTAAATGCTAACTTAGGTTTTAACCCTATGAATAACGGTGAATCAGTTATAATAAATGTTCCTCCGTTGACTGAAGAAAGAAGAATGGAACTTGTAAAATTAGCAAAGGCAGAAACTGAAAATGCCAAAGTAAGTATTAGAAATGCCAGGAAAGACGCTAATAACGAAATAAAGAAATCTGACATTTCTAAAGACATACAAAAAAATGCTGAGATTGATATTCAAGAATTAACAGATAATTATATTAAAAAAGTTGATGATATTTTTCTATCTAAAGAAAAAGATATTTTAACCTTATAGTATTTGAATAATGGGTGACTAAATTATGATTAAGAGTACAAAAAGTAATTTTTGGGGTACTGTTGCTAATTTAATTTTAAGAAATCGCCTTCTGATTTTAATCACCATAAGCGTGATGACACTTTTTCTTGCTTCCCAATGGCAAAATATGCGCTTTACGTTTACTGAGGCAAATCTTCTTCCCGATACACATCCAGAAAACATTCAATATAAAGATTTTATAAACACTTTTGGAGAAGAGGGAAATCTAATTGTTATTGCATTAAAAGATGATAATTTCTTCACTGAAGAAATCTTCAATGAGTGGGTTGAATTAAATAATGAAATAAATATATTCTCAGAAATAGACTTTACCATTTCAACTAATAATGTTCAAGAACTCATAAAAGACGAAAATCAAAAAAAATTCCGTCTAAGAAACCTTCTCCCCAATAAAAAAATTGATTCTGTTGCATTAGAAAAGTTTAAACAAAATTTACTAATAGAATTACCTTTCTATAAAAATATCCTTTACAGTAACGATGGAAAATCTATTCGATCTGCCATCTACATGAATAAAGATATTGTCAATACTTCAAGAAGAAAAGATTTTATTTTTCAAAACTTTATACCCTTAATTAATTCATTTGAGGAACGTACCGGACTTGATGTAAGGATATCTGGAATGCCTTACATCCGGACACTAAATGCACAAAATATAGTAGACGAAATTGGGATTTTTGTTATTTCAGCAATGCTAGTCACTACCATTATTTTTTTCCTGTTTTTCCGATCTTTTCGTGCAACATTTATTTCAATGTTTGTTGTTGTCATTGGCGTCATGTGGGCCTTTGGGATTTTGGGCTGGATGGGATATGAAATCACTATACTTACTGCATTAATTCCCCCTCTTATCATTGTCATTGGAATTCCTAACTGTATTTTTCTGATTAATAAATACCAACAAGAGGTCGCAAAACACGGAAACAAAGCAAAGTCACTACGACGCGTAATCATGAAAATTGGGAATGCAACATTGATGACAAACTTAACTACCGCCTCTGGATTTGCAACTTTTATTCTAACTGATAGTAAAGTACTAAAAGAATTTGGAACGGTTGCTTCAATCAACATTATAGCTATATTTCTACTTTCATTATTGATCATACCTATCATTTATAGTTTCATGAATCTTCCAAATAGAAAGCACCTGCAACATCTCAATAACAGCTTTATAAATAGGTTTGTAAAATGGATGGAAGATAAGGTAAGACACAAACGAATTAATGTTTTCATTATCTCTATTCTCAGTTTAATTTTTGGAATAATTGGGATTAATCAAATTAATATATCAGGAAGCATTATTGAAGACATGCCTAAAAAATCAGCCTTTTTCAAAGATATTTTATTCTTTGATGAAGAGTTTAATGGGATAGTACCCATTGAAGTAATTATTGACACAAAGCGAAAGGGGGGAGCTAATCGATTATCAACTTTAAAAAGAATAGATAAGCTGGAAAAATATATAAGAGACACCCCTGAACTTTCACCTGCTTTATCAATGGTAGGAGGAATGAAGTTTATCAAGCAAGCCTATTATAATGGAAATCCTAATTATTTCAAATTACCTAGTTCCCAAGAAAATAGCTTTATAGCGCGATATTTAAAAAATTTAAATGACTCAGGTGATCTGTTGCAAAATTATCAAGATAGCACTGCCCAATTTAGTCGGGTCACAACTTTTATGAAAGACATTAAAACGGAACGAATTGAGGAAATCGAAATTGATCTTCTCAAAGAGATAGACAAGATTTTCCCTAATGAAAGGTATAATGTGAAGTTAACGGGCAAACCTCTCCTATATCTTAAAGGAACTCATTATTTAATCCGAAACTTAATCATCTCATTGTCACTTGCCATACTTCTGATAGCAATCTTTATGGCTTATATGTTTCGGTCTTTTAAGATGATTTTGATTTCACTAATCCCTAACCTACTACCGCTAATCATAACAGCCGGAGTAATGGGTTTTACAGGTATACCGCTTAAGCCCTCAACCATCTTGGTTTTCAGTATTGCATTTGGAATTTCTGTTGATGATACGATTCACTTTCTAGCAAAATATCGGCAAGAATTAATAGAAAATAACTGGAAGATAAAATCTGCTGTCTTCAGCTCCTTAAGAGAAACTGCAATTAGTATGTTTTACACGTCAGTTGTACTATTTTTTGGTTTTGCAGTATTTATGTCTTCCAATTTTGGAGGTACTGTTGCCTTGGGTGGCTTAGTATCAGTTACACTATTATTTGCGATGCTCGCTAACCTTATCCTACTACCTTCTATACTTATTTCTCTTGAGGATACAGTAAGTAACGAAAAGGTGTTTAAAGAACCTAAAGTCAAAATTATTTCTTCTGAGGATAATAAAAAAGCTTAAACAAATTTTGTAAATAAGCCTATCTTTACAGAGAAAAAGCAACACAATGATAAGCTATCGAATAGTTGACCTTCTTAGTAAACCCAATCATTATAAAACAGTAATTGTTAAGGGCTGGGTGAAAACCTTTAGAGCCAATAGATTTATCGCCTTAAACGATGGCTCTACAATTGAAAACCTTCAGTGTGTGGTTGATTATATGCAAACAGATGAATCTCTTCTCAAGAAAATAAACACTGGAGCAGCATTAGAAATTGAAGGAGAGCTAATTAAGAGTATGGGAAAAGGTCAATCACTAGAAGTGTTGGTAAAGTCAATAGTCGTTCATGGTGAAGCAGATCCTGATACCTATCCAATACAAGCAAAAAAACACAGCTTCGAATTTTTAAGAGAAAAAGCCCACTTAAGAATTAGAACCAAAACATTCAGCTCAGTGATGAGAATTCGATCTATCCTTTCGTTTGCCATTCACCAATTTTTTAATGAAAAAGGGTTTTGTTATATCCATACTCCAATAATAACTGGCAGTGATGCTGAAGGAGCAGGTGAAATGTTTCGTGTAACTGTTTTAGATTCAAAAAATCCTAAGTTAAATGACCAAGGAAATGTAGATTTTAAAAATGACTTTTTTGGAAAGGAAACTAATCTGACAGTATCAGGGCAGCTTGAAGCTGAAACCTATTCTCAAGGTCTAGGAAATGTATATACCTTTGGTCCTACTTTTCGTGCAGAAAAGTCGAATACTACTAGACATTTAGCTGAATTTTGGATGATTGAACCCGAGATGGCTTTTTTTGATTTAAATCAAAACATGGATCTTGCAGAGGAGTTTATAAAATACACTCTAAATCATATTTTAGAAAAGTGTAAAAAAGATTTAACTTTTTTGGATCAAAGACTAATTAATGAGGAAAAGTCAAAACCACAAAATGAGAGAAGCTCTATGGGTTTAATCGAAAAAATAAATTTTGTTGTTAACAATGATTTCGTGAGAATTTCCTACACTGATGCAATCGATATCTTAAAAAAATCTACGCCTAATAAAAAGAAAAAGTTTGAATATCTTATTGAAAATTGGGGAACAGATCTTCAAAGTGAACATGAAAGGTTTCTAGTTGAAAAGCATTTCAATGCGCCAGTTATATTGTACGATTACCCAGCTAAGATAAAAGCTTTTTATATGAGAATGAATGATGATAAAAAGACAGTAAGAGCAATGGATATTCTTTTTCCAGGTATTGGAGAAATTGTGGGAGGCTCACAGAGGGAAGAGAGGCTGGAAGTATTAGAGAGTAGAATTGAAAAAATGGGAATTGATAAAAAGGAACTATGGTGGTATATCGAGTTGAGAAAATTCGGAAGTACCCCTCATAGTGGATTTGGACTTGGTTTTGAACGCCTTGTTCAATTCGCTACTGGCATGAGTAATATTAGAGATGTAATCCCATTTCCACGTACCCCTCAAAACGCGTCATTTTAATCAAATTTGCTGAATTAACTTTTTCATATCTTTACATAAGTATTTTTTTATGTTAAAACAACAGCTCCAATTAAAACTTTCTCAGAAACTCTCTCCACAGCAGATTCAATTGATGAAGCTTATTCAGCTATCTACTTTAGACCTTGAACAACGGATTCAGTCTGAGATTGGAGAAAACCCAGCATTAGAAAAAGGAAAGGAAATTGAAGTTGATAGTATCCCATCCGATGAATATGGTGACAGTCAACAAGATCAAAATATAAATACTGAAGATATCAATATTGATTCTTACCTCAGTGATGACGAAATACCTAGTTACAGAGTTTCAGCCAATAATCAGTCCAATGACGAGGACGAGAAAATGATTCCTTTTTCTGGAAGAGTTAGCTTTCACGAATATTTAGGATCTCAGTTACAAAGTTTAATTTTAGATGATTTTGAGCGACCTATTGCTGAGTTTTTGATTGGTAGCATTGACAATAGTGGTTATATTAGAAGGGCAGAAGAAGATCTGATAGATGATTTGGCCTTTACCCAAAATATAGTTGTTAATGAATCTCAATTAAAGTCTGTATTAAGTAAAATTCAGTCCTTAGATCCTCCTGGTGTTGGAGCAAGATCACTTCAAGAGTGCCTTTCCATCCAGCTGTCAAGAAAAGAACGGGACAGACCTTTGATTAGTTTATCAAAGAAAATAATCGATAATGCTTTTAATGAGTTCTCAAGAAAACATTATAAAAAACTTCAAGATAGATTTAATATTAATGAAGAAGAGCTTAGATCTGTATTTGATGAAATTGCTAAATTAAATCCAAAACCAGGGGGGGCTCTTTCAGAAGGAAGTCAAAATAACCATATTGTCCCAGACTTTTTACTTAGTATTGATAATGGAAAGCTTAAAGTTACACTAAACAAAAGAAATATTCCTGATTTAAGAATTTCAAATAGTTATAAGGAAATGCTCTCTGGCTATGCTGTTGCACCTGAAAAGAATAAGTCAATGCAAGAGGCAGTATTATTTATCAAACAAAAATTAGATGCCGCAAAATGGTTTATAGATGCTATTGAACAACGTTATCAAACTTTATTTTTAACCATTAGCGCAATCGTAGAGTATCAAAGTAACTATTTTCTCACGGGAGATGAGCAAAATTTAAAACCAATGATTTTAAAAGATATTGCAGACAAAATCGAAATGGATATTTCGACAGTTTCGCGGGTAGCAAATAGTAAATATATCGATACCCCATATGGAGTCAAGTTATTGAAAAGTTTTTTTTCAGAAGGAATGAAAAAAGATGACGGAGAAGATGTATCAACCATTGAAATTAAAAAAATTCTAAAGGATTTAATTACCCATGAAAATAAGAAAAAGCCAGTTACGGATCAAGTAATTTCAATTCTTCTAAAAGAAAAAGGTTATAATGTCGCTCGAAGAACAGTAGCAAAATATAGAGAACAAATGGATATTCCAGTAGCAAGACTTCGTAAATCCATCTAACTATAAAATATAAAAAATTAACCCAATTTTTATCGTACTAACATTTGGATTCAATCCTTCTACAAGAATAATATCTCTATTGTAGATACTATTTAAATCATATTCAAATAATAAATTCCAAGTGTTATAACCAAGTGAAATATAAATGGCTGTATTTTGTTTTCTAATAAAGCTCACCCTGGAGTTTCCACCTGTAAAATAATTGAATTGAGAATTTAAATTAATTTTATACTTTAATCCCCCATATAATCTCCAAAACTCAGTTTTATTTATTGTTGATGTTCGCCATCTAAATTCCAGAGGTAAAATAATATTAGATATTTTTTGGCTATTTTTCTCATTATCCAAAATAGAGAAATTAAGATTATTTTGCTCATCGTTATTTAAATTTAAATTGGAAACGAGCTTATCAAAGCTATAACCCAAGCCCAATGCTATACCTAAATTTCCTTCTATATTAAAAGGAATATCTCTTAAAAAACCTATTTGGAAGTTATTAGAAAAACCATTTTGTTTAAACCCACTTATTGACTCCTTCTGAAAAACAATTGAGAAACTTACGTAGAATTGATCTTCACGGTATTTCAATAAGTACTTTTCGTTCTGTCCCTGAGCTTTGCCACCAAGCCAGAAAATTAATAAAAAAAGGAGAGACCTTAAATTCATATTACTTCATACTCTAAATATAATTTTAAAATAATGATATAAAAAAGTGCCTTTATTAGGCACTTTTTTTAAAATATTATTCAAAAAAATTAATCAATATTTTGAGTATAACCTCCAATACGTGTGGTATAATTAATCTTCAAAGCATTCACTTTTCTCAGCTCTTGCTTTATATCGCTAATCAAGCCCATCTTAGTATCACCGTCAACTTTAAGTGCTGTTGTTAAAACGTTCTGTAACTCTTGACGTTTGGAAGCACGCTCTGCTAAAACAAATGCAGCAACCTCTCCGACTGAGGCAAACTTATCATTCAATTGGATTCTAGGTTGTGAACCATATTTATCTGTATACCGGGAGGAGGGTTCTCCAGCATATATATACATGACACGATCTTTTTTATCCAATTTTTGAACTTGATCTGCAGCAGGTAATTGATTTTTTACCATCAAAGTGCTATCTCTCATAACCGTAGCTACCATAAAAAAGAATAATAGCATAAAGACAATATCGGGTAGAGATGCAGTAGAAATCGCTGGTAATTCACCTCCTTTTTTCTTTTTAAACTTTGACATCTTTTTTAAGATTTAGTTTTACTTGGTTCAGCCTCAGAAAGCTTCTGTGGAAACATAATTTTAACTTCACTTAGCAGGGGCCTCAGACGTGCCTTTTCTTCAGGTGAAGTTCTTGGGTCAGAATATTTCTTATTAGCTTCAACGAAACTCATATATTCATTTGGAAACAATCGTAAAAATTCACGATCTCTTAATTCGTTATAAGCAGCAACTAGTTCATTTTGAACAGAAATATAAACCTTGTAAGACGTTTCTCTATCATTTTTAAGGGAAATAATCGCTTTCTCTGGATTATCAGAAGATTTTGGATCTCTTGAACCCTGACAATAATTGCAAGACTCCTCATCTATTCCACCACCATTATCAAGAAACTCAACAGCAAGTGGACGTAGATCTGAAATATCTGTTAATTCTTCTTCAACTAAGAGCTGATTGTTTTTATTAACTACTACAGTAAAAATATTTTTTTGTTTAATAATTGGTGGATCTTCTAGTTCTTCATTTGGTGGAAGTTTTCTGTTGATACCACTATCAGTTTCAATTGTAGTAGTAACCAAGAAGAAAATCAATAGCAAGAATGCGATATCTGCCATTGATCCCGCATTTACTTCGGGGGCTGATCTTTTGGCCATAATTAACTTATTTTTTTAATATTTTGATTAATCCAGAATAAATCATCAAGCCCAAAGCAATGGTAGTTAATAAATAAAAAGTTCTAATTCCAGTTTCAACCCATTTAGAGCCGCTAGCAGAGAGAAATTCGCCATCTTTCATAGGAGTCTCAACTCCCTCAGACAAAAAGAAAGAGATCATTATAACAAGTACGAAGAAGCCTATTGAAATTCCAGCTTTTTTTAATTTTTTAATATCAGAAAACAATCCTCTTAAGGTGAAAATCAGTGTGACAACCACGGAGAGTAAAAGGACAATTCTTGCCAATTCAACCAATGCTGATACCTTTCCATACTCACCCATTGAAGCAGCTATTTTGATATCTTCATCACCAGCCAAAATAATCCTTATCAGGAATAAAGCTGCGAGCAAACCAATAACTGCACTAATGCTTTTTATTATATTTTGAATTTTCATGAGATTGATGATTTATTTTTTTTGGGCTACAAGTATGTCTATTAAAGTAATAGACGCATCTTCCATATCATTTACAATACTATCGATTTTGGCAATAATATAGTTATAAAAAACCTGAAGAATAATTGCAACAATCAATCCAAATACTGTAGTCAAAAGTGCCACTTTTATACCACCTGCAACAAGTGAAGGCTGCATGTCTCCAGCGGCTTCAATTTTATCAAAAGCTTGAATCATACCAATTACTGTCCCCATGAATCCAAGCATTGGAGCAAGTGCAATAAATAAAGAAATCCAAGAAACATTTTTTTCCAATTGTCCCATTTGAACTCCTCCGTAAGCTACAACCGCCTTTTCAGCACTTTCTACACCCTCATTAACTCGGTCAAGACCTTGATAAAATATTGAAGCCACGGGGCCTTTAGTATTTCTGCAAAGCTCTTTAGCTGCCTCTACTCCTCCTGAAGAAATTGCTTCTTCAACACCAGAAGTTAGTTTTTTTGTATTAGTTGTTGCAAGATTAAGGTAAATAATACGTTCAATAGCTATGGCAAGTCCAAGAATTAAACAAATCAAAACAATTCCCATAAAGCCTGGGCCTCCTTCAATAAATCTCTTCTTTAGCTCTTGAGTAAATGAAGCCTCTGCCGGTGGTGCCTCCTCTTCAACTTCTTCGGAAACCTGTTCAAAGTTAGCCGTCTCATCAACTTGGATAGAGTCTGATTCAGCTTCTTCTTGCATTTCTGCTTCTTGAGGAGTTAATAATAAGGTATTTGCATATGTTAATGATTGGGTCATTAAAATCCCAAAAAAGGTTAGGGCAAAAAATAATTTTCTCATTTTGATTGAAATTTTGTTCTGTGTTTTTTAATTTTTTAAAGATAAAAAAAAATACATACCAAATCATCTTTTTTAAACTATCTCAATCTTCATAATATTTTTGTTAGAATTTTTTAACTTATATAAATTTTTTTTAAAAAAATCAAATTAAAAAACCCATCATGAAAAGAAGAAATTTTATTAAAAACAGTTTAGTTGGGACTATGATTCCACACGAATACATAAAATTATTTTCAGGTATTAATGGTGAAAATTTTCCTGAGCTTAAAAAACACAAAATTACTAGGGCTGAAAGGTTGAAGTTTAGCTATAATTGGCCTAGACATGTAGGCAAAAATGCCAGGAAAGGAAATCATGGTCAATACCATTCTGATGATGCTTTCAAACTATATACTGACCAGGGAGCAACTGGTTGGGGACTGGGACGAAAAGATTTAAGAGATGACGAGTTACTTCAACTTGAAGGAAAGTTCGTTTCAGAATTGATTTCCCCTGAATTTGGTATAAGTGAGGAACTAAATATTTATTTGGATTTGGCCCTTCACGATTTAATGGGTGTTATACTTGATAAACCGGTTTATCAATTAATTGGTAACAATGGTATGAAAGATACTTCAATTTATAGTGGTATGATCTACTTTGATGAACTAGAACACCAGGGAAAGGTTGGTGGTATTGATAAAATTCTAGAAAACTGTAATTGGGATATTGAATATGGTTATCAACAGTTAAAAATTAAAATTGGGCGAAGTGGAAAATGGTATTCTCACGTAGATGGAATGAAAATAGATATTGAAGTCATTAAACAAATTAATAATGCTTTCCCTAATATCACACTATTGGTAGATTCAAATGATAAATACACCCTTCAAGACACTATTAATTTTTTAAAAGGAATTGGCGATATTCCACTACTTTGGGTTGAAGAACCTTTCAGGGAGGATTATGAAGAAGGTAAAAAACTAAGAAAATGGATGGACGAGAATGGGTTTAAAAATACTCTTTATGCTGACGGTGAAGCAAATAGAAATCATGAGTTATGTTTGAGAATGGGTAAAGAAGATATTATGAACGTATATCTAGCAGACATTCGTTCCTTTGGATTTACACGTTGGAGAAAATTGATGGGTGAATTAAAGTCATATGGAATGTTCGCAAGTCCTCATGCCTTTGGAAGTATGTTAAAAACCCATTATATCACTCATCTTGCAGCAGCATTTGGAAATATTGTTACCATCGAGGGCGTTACCTGTCTTTCTGACGATGTTGATTTTGGAAATTACAAAATTATTAATGGCAAAATTAGTGTTTCAGATGAACCAGGTTTTGGAATGAAACTCTTAAAATAAAAATTTATTTTTTTAATATTTACTTGAGTAAAATTTTTATGATAAATCAATCTGACCTACACTATGAAAATTGAACTCATTGATATAATATCTTTTTTTGGTTTTATAGCTTTCGTTATAATAATTTCTTTATTTAAATCTGGGAAGAAAAAAACAGATGAAGATTATTTTTTAGCTGGCAGAAAGCTTAGCTGGTGGTTAATTGGTATTTCAATTATTGCAACAAATATATCATCAGAACATTTTGTAGGTCAAGCAGGCCAGGGATTTAGAGATGGAATTGGTCTAGCTATAGCAACATGGGGGTGGATGGCTGCCTTTGCAATGGTAATAATGGCGATATTTTTATTGCCAAAGTACCTTAAAATTGGAATTTATACTCTTCCTGAATTTCTTGAATATAGATATAATAGAGCAGTTAGAACCCTAATGTCAGTTTATATGTTGATTTTTTATGCCTTTATTTCAATGGCAACTGTTCTTTATTCAGGCGCTCTTACTCTTGAAACTATTTTTGATATACCTATTTATTATGGTATTTGGGGGATTGGTATAATCGCTGGTTTTTATACATATTATGGTGGGCTTTCTGCAGTAGTATGGTCAGATCTAATTCAAGGTGTGACGTTATTAATTGGTGGTTTTTTAATTTTCATTCTTGCATTAGAAAAAGTTGGTGGATGGGAAAAATTTGTTTTAAAAAATAGTGATCGTTTACATGTTGTCATGCCATTGGATCACCCTGAGCTACCATGGTTAGCTGTTTTTTTTGGTGGTATGTGGATTCCACATTTTTTTTATTGGGGTTTTAGCCAATTTATTGTACAACGAAGTTTGGCTGCAAAAGATATAGAGGCTGGTCAAAAAGGTGTTCTTCTCGGAGCTAGTCTAAAAGTATTAATTACATTCATAATAATTATTCCAGGTATTATTGCATTTGATCTTTTTGGAGAAGAAATTAGAGCTAGTTGTGATACAGGAAATTGTGGGGATTCGGCCTATCCATTATTAATAAAAAAACTTTTACCAGTCGGTTATATTGGAATAATGTTAGCTGCTTTATTTGGTGCTATTCTAAGTACTCTTGATAGTTTATTAAATTCTGCTGCAACAATATTTACTATTGATATTTACAAACCATTTATAAATAAAAATGCATCTTCCTTAAAAAGTCTTAAAGTTGGTAAACTCTCAACTTTAATTTTAATTTTAATTGCTTGTTTGTGGGCTCCAGTAATTACATCTTTTGAGGGCGGTGTATACATTTTTATAAATCAGTTCTGGGGATTTATGCAGTCTGGAGTCGTTGCAGCATTTTTTTATGGAATTTTTTGGAAAAAAATTTCTTGGAAAGCAGCTTTACTTGGTATGATTCTTAACTTTCCAATCTATGGCTTTTTGATCATTTTTAGGCCTGAGATACCTTTTTTACACAGTCAAGCAATCACATTTCTATCTATAATTTTATTCATAACTATCTATACACTAATATGGCCACAAAAAGACTCAATAATAATGCCTAATAAATATTTCAATGATTACAAACTAAGTCCAATAGTAAAATACTGGGGGATTAGCATATGTGTTTTGACATCTATGTTGATATTATATTTTAGGTAAAAAATACTAATATTTGAAAAAGATTTTAGATAAATAGTTTAACTAAATGCAAAAAAAATATAATGTAGCTGGGTTTGGAGAGGTACTATGGGATATTTATCCTGAGTCTAAATCTCTTGGAGGAGCTCCTTCAAATTTTGCAATACATTCTCAGAAATTGGGAGCAAATAGCTTTTTGATTAGCTGTCTTGGAGACGATTCATTAGGAAAAGAAGCACAAACATTATTAAATGATTTTGGTTTAAATACTTCTGGTATTCAGGTCAATAAATATTTTCCTACTGGAAGGGTTGTGGTCAATCTAGACCAAATGGGGAATCCTTCTTATAAAATTGACGAAGAATCTGCATGGGATCATATTATATTCGACGAGAATATGAGAAATATTTGTCAGTCCCTTGATATCGTGTGTTTCGGAACCTTAGTGCAGAGAAACTCAAATTCAAAAAGAGCATTAAAAAAAATAGTTGATTCAACTCCCCTAAATTGTCTAAAGGTCTTTGACGTTAATTTTAGACAAGAATTTTATAATAAAGAAATAATAAAGTTATCCATTGAGCGAGCAGATATTGTAAAGATGAATCAATTTGAATTTTATCAAATTGCCAATGTGTTTTGTATTTCTCAAGAATGGAAAAAAGGAGCTCTTTCCTTAATCCATGAATATGATTTGAAATTAGTGATCATAACATTGGGAGAAAATGGATCAATATTGGCCACTAAAAACGATTATATTGTTCATATCCCCGAAAATAAAGTCAATGTTGTCAGTACTGTTGGAGCAGGCGATGCCTACACTGCTTCAGTTGTCATGGGATGGCTTAATAAAAAGCCACTAAATGAAATCGTTAAAGAAGCTACTAATTTGGCTAGCCATGTCTGTGGTTTTGAGGGAGCAATTCCTTCTCAAGGATAATTTAACTAAGACAGATTAAATCTTAATTTATGAAAATGAGTTTATATTGAATTAAATATATAAATTAAAAATTTTAATAGATGGTTTTACTTAAATGGATTAAATGATTTGGAATAAAATCTATTACTTAAACACTTTGATCAAAAAGTAAATACCCAAAAAACTTAACCCTGCAATGAGTAAATATTGAGCATACTGCCAAGACATAAGTTTAAATAAAACAGCGAATGAAGTAATCGAAAGTCCTAAATATTTAAGTTTGGTTAACATGTTAATTAAGTTAATTTTAATTGACCAATTCTAAAACCTTTCCAATAGAAGGCTTTATTAATGTATTTTTTTAAAGATGTTTTACTCTATTTTCGTATTTAGAAAATAATTCCTCATTTGAAATACCATCAATATTTTGACTATAAAATAAGGGTAATTTTTTTCCTTTTTTTTGAACCAATTTTAATGACTCTGTAACGATTAAATTTACAATGAAACATCCCAAAATAGTGGAAACAGCACCTGTAAAGTCTTTTCCAATAGGAATAATTGAATCTCCACTAGGAACACAATTATCAATTACAAAATCAGCTATTTCATATAGTTTTTTATGATTTTTTATCCTTGCTGGATACTTACTTGATTGGTCTATAGACGTTATAGTGATTACTTTATTTGAATTAGCATTAGCAAGTTGAGCCATTTCAATTGGCATAGCATTTCTTCCAGAGTTCGAGATTATAAAAAAAATATCATTTTTTTCAATTTTATGCTGATCCCAAATAACTTTTGCAAAGCCACTTATTCTCTCAATTTCAGCACTCCTTCGAGCACCTTCAGAAGTCATAACAGTTGAATCTAGCATTGCATTAACGTTAGCAATTCCTCCTGCCCTAGCAAATAGTTCCAATCCAATCATATGAGAATGTCCCGTTCCAAAAGCATGTATTATTTTGTCATTTATGATAGTTTCACTGACTAGCTCAATTACTTTATCTAAAATGAACTTATTTTTATCTACAACTTTATCAAGTAATTTTTTTATCTCTGAATGATACTCATACATATACTATAGCTTTATGTAAATTTTTCTTTTAAATAAAAATAAAGTTGGAAGCCAAATAATCATTACATAAAAAAATGCATAAATAAAAGATAATAGCTTTAAAGATATTCCTAACTCTCCAAAATTATCCATGAATAACTTATTTAGTCCAATACCCCATAATTTATCACTGTAAAATATCAATGTTAGCATACCTGCTAGAACATAACTAAATATGGAGTTTACTCCAAATGAATGAGCAAACTTTAATTTATTTCCGAGATTTAGATAGTCACATATGTAAATACAGAAAAATAAAGAAAAAGAGGAAATACCTCCAACTAATAACATAAATGAAGTGCTCCATATGTTTTTATTTAAAGGAAAAATATATTGAAACATATCTCCAAAAAATAGCAGAATAAAACTAAATACTCCGAGATACAGCATTTTCTTCTCAATATTATTTTTTTTGATTAATAAATTTCCCGCAATAAGACCAAGTACACCAGTTCCAATGGACGGTATTGTACTTAAAATACCTTCAGGATCCCATGTATCCCTCCACATTACTCCAGGAAGTAAAATACTATCGATATAATGTGCCCAATTTTTTTCAGGTACAGACAAATCGGGATACCCTAAGCCAGGGATTGGAGTAAAACACATTAAGGTGGTGTATCCAATTATTATAAAAAATAATAGTATTACTTGTGACCTTAGATTAAAGTAAATGAAAATCAGAGAAGTAAATAAATACACCAAAGAAATTCTTTGTAAAACCCCAGCCCATCTTATATTTTCAAAATCAAAATTAGGCCAAAGCCATAAGAAAAGTCCAACCAGATATATTTTTAAAGACCTCCAAAAAATTTTTTTTAAAATTGATTTTTTGGAAATTTGATTTTCAACTTTTTCTGAAAGAGAAAGTACTATAGAAACACCAACTATAAATAGAAAGGTAGGAAAGATATAATCAGTTGGTGTTATTCCATTCCAGTCAGCGTGTAATAGTGGAGAATAAACATGCGACCATGATCCAGGATCATTTACAATAATCATAAAAATAATTGTAATACCTCTTAAAATGTCAACTGAAAGTAATCTTTTATTAATAATTTCCATCTTGCTCAATTTTTGTTATTAACCCACCTCTACCCGACTTATCAAAAGATCTAGCATAGATAACATTCCACTTTTTAACTACCACGGGCCCTGAATAAACTTTTGAATTCATATTTGGTATGGAACCATCAGTAGTATATCTTATTTTTAAACCTGGAAATTGGGTTTTTAAAAATAACTTATTTCTAATTAATTTTCCTCCAGGCTTTGGTAAATGATATTTTATTTGAAAGTTTTCAGTTATGAAAGGAAGAAAACTGCCACCAATAAATGAAGTAAATTTTTCCCAATCTAAAATCATTTTACTTTTCTGATCTTCGAAGTTCTTAGATAAAATCCATTTGGGTCTTTTGCCCCACGCTCTTTCTGAAAAAACGATGATATTTGGCATAAATAATTCATCAAAAACTTCATTATCAATTACTGTTTCGGTCCATAATTGGCTTTGTATACCTAAAAAATTATTTAAATTTTTAGGATTTATTTTCTCAGTTTTATCGATATATTTTTGATTTAATCTATGTTTCGAGTTTAAAACTTGATTGGAAAAAATATCCAAGGGGTCAATTGCCCAGGTATCAAAGTAATCAACATAGCCTGACCAATTTAAGCCATAATTTTCAAAATCTTTGTTGTCTGACATATCAAAATAAAAAGCTGAGGAATTACTCATAACAGTTTTAAAGCCAAGATTAGCAAATTTATATATCATGTCCTCTCTGCCTTCCCCCCATGTATTATTCCAAACATATGGAATCGGTTCATAATCAAAATGTTCTAATCTTATATTTTTCTCATTTTGACTATGAGATGACTGAACTAATAAAATATCCTCCCAGCCTGTCATTGTTACCCCACGCTCTTTTATCATTGTTAATAATCTTTTTAGGTTAGATAAATACAAATCACTTACATTGAAGTCTATTCCATATTTTTCTTGGCAAACTTTTGATTTTTTCCACGCCCCGAATGGTACTTCATCAGCTCCAATACTAAACTTTTCCATTTTAATATTAGCCTCATCATACATAGCCTTTACTTCACTAAATACCTTATGGTAAAATTTATATGAACTTTCGAAACATATACAAATAATATTATCGTTATAACCCTGGGCAGATCTATACTGACTTTCATCATTAAAATCTGTCAATAGATACTCATTAGCTTTTTCTATATCACCAGTTTCCATATAATTAAAATATCTAGTCTCCATTGCTTTGATTGCAGATCTAGCATGACTTGGAAAACTGATTTGAGGAATAACTTTTATCCCGAATTTATTAGCATAGACTAAAATATCCTTGAAATCATTTTTTGAAAGAAATCCATTCCCATTTTTTGAACCATTTGCTCCAGAACCATATGCAGGAATAAGTTTATCTCTTTCATTCTCAGTATATCCTCTTTTTGCTCCAATTTCAGTCAACTCTGGTAAATTAGGAATTTCGATTCTCCAACCCTCATCATCAGTTAACCTCAATTCGAAATAATTTAATTTTAATAAACTCAAAATATCAAGAACCTGAAGAATTTTGTCCTTAGAGTAAAAATGCCTTGAAATGTCCAATAGAAATCCTCTGTAGGCAAATCTAGGACTATCCTCTATTCTGAGAGTTGGTAGTCCAACTGAATTGTCTTTGTGAAAAAATTTAATTTGCCTTAAACTTTGTATTGCGTGTCTCACGCCAAAAATATCAGAAGAAGAAATTTCTATTGATTTAGTATTTATCTCCAAAGTATATGATTCTTTTTCTAAATCAATTTTTCTTTTAATTATTAAATTATAATCATCAGATTTATCGGTTCTTATTTTTACATCAAAAAAACTAGTTAATAGTTGATTTATTAAGGTTGTTTTTTCTTTAAAAAAAGGATCAATTTTCAAATTCCAACCTTTGATTGGTGACTGATTATCATTTCCATAAATAATTAAATCAGGTGTTGGTAGTAAATTTATATTTAATGATTTATCATCAATTTTATTTGGATAAGTATCATAAAGTTGAATTGAACTTGGTATTTCAAGTAGATCGATACCCTCAGCTTTTTCCCAAATGGTATTTAATTTAATATCAAAAGCAATTTTATTATTTACAATAAAAACGCCATCAGGTCCCATAATTTTTCTGTCAATGATTCCGTGAAAATTGACTTTAAATGAAATCCTCTCTCCTCTATCTAGTTTCCAATTATTTCCAAAATAAATCTTATAGTAATGTTCTCCATTAACATATTCAAATGTTATTCCATTTGGTAAAGATTTTTTAATTATTGAGCCCTTCATTTGATTCCAATGAAGCTCCCAATTGTTTGCATTAAAATTTTTATCGGACTTATTTATTATCTCAAAAGTCGTTTCAGTAATATTTTTTTGAAAGTTAAATTTGTCAATTTTGAAATTGAAAATTACATTATTGTTTATAATTTGACAATAAGAAAAATTATTAGAAAAAACCATAAAAAATAAATTTGTCAGCAATCCAAAATTTAAATAACTCTTTAAGATCATTTTCTAACTAGTATTTGATTAATTTTCTAAACTAAAGACTGTTTGTTTTATTGTTGCTTTTTAAAGTAAATCTAATAAAAGCATTCATTTAAATGACTTTATAAATAAATAAGATAATAAGGCTTTATGAATTTGAAAAAAATTGTTTTTGACTTTTTTCTTAATTTTATTTTTCAGCTCAAATGATGATAGTATTACTGAATCTAATGGTTTTTGAATAGTAATTTAAATGATTGTAGATTTTTTCTTGAAATCACTAAATCCATCTTCTAGTTTTGGACTTGTATGATAGGTATTCTTTTCCAAATTTTTTTGCAAGAAAAATTTCTTCTCTTTTAATTTGGAATCTATTTATCCAAAAGTAAAAAATGAATGGAGTTATAATAGAATAATAATTTAAATAAAATATTGAAGTTGAAATAATAACAAAAATCATCCCCAAGTACATTGGATTTCTTGAATACTTAAAGATTCCATTGGTAACAAGTTTACTTACTTTTGTGAACTTTACGGGGTTTACTGTTGTTTTGGATTTTATGAATTTAAAAACAGGATTTATCAAAATAATAATACCAACCAAAAGTATTAAGATTGAAATTGAAAGCTTATATGGTAAGTACATTGTTTCAAGTTGATTTTGGGAAAAATAGTTGGATATTATTAAAATTAAAACTAAGATAGGTGGGGGTATTTTTATCATTTTTATAAAATTTAACAAATTTAAATTTTTAATTAAGAATTGTTAAAAAAAAGTTGGTAAACTTTAAATTATATGCGTTAGTTTAAGATAGAAGGAATGTCTTTAAGTTTGGAGTTGATAACAATCCTAATTAATTCGATAACTCTCAGGGTTATAAGTTTGAATTTGGGTTAGCAGAGAGGAAGGGAGTCGTACCTAAATTAAATGCTGTAAAAAACTTACTAAAACAGGCAAAAATCTCCTTTAAATATAATCTTTTTTATTTTTTTAATCGTTTTAGTCGTTTTTTAATACTTTTGAACCGTACCCAAAACCGTATCCATGGGATTTTTTTTAAAACGATCAAAAGAAGTTTATTTTCATTATTGGATTAATAGCAAAAGGTACACATATTCCACTAAAATAAAAATAGACAGATCAGAGTGGGATTTAAAAACTCAAAGACCTAAAGCTAGAAGGGGAAAAACAGGAGAGGCTAACAGAAACATTACTCACGAACTAAACGAATACCAGAAAGCCTTTGACACCCACCCTTAAATCCAAATACAAGGAAAGCCTTAAAACGCTAGAGGTATATATTAGATTTGATAAGAAATTAAATAAGACTATTTCCGACGCTTGGAGTTAATTAACTGAAGAGTCTGATCATATGATTTTTTTAATTTTATAAACAAAAACTTTATTAAAAGTGAAATATCTAATACCATTAATATTAGCTTGTTCATTAGTGTATTCACAAAATACAGATGATATAAAAAAATCTTTTTTATCTAAAGTACATGAGCTAGGGACTGAAGATCAACTTTTGGAACACTTTAATTTAAGTTACAAAGCTGAAATCACCTCTAAATTTACCAATGAGGAATTATATACTAACAGAATAATTCTGTTAAATAAATTAATAGGTAATAGCGATGAAAATAAGGGTCAATACCTAGATTTTATAATCGACTTATTCCTAGCTAATAAAAATTTAATTGATTTTAACAGAGTTATTACCTGGGCTTCAATAACCGATGTAATGTTTCATTTAAACAAGAATAAAATCTACAGAGAAGACATGAATCAACTTTTTAGATTATTATTTGAAATAAATGATCATGTTAAAGAAAATAAAATTTCTAATTCTGAACTTAAACCTGATTCTTTTGATATTGAGCTTACCATACTTTCATGGGGTTTAGCTAATTATTATGATTTAGTTGAGAACAAAGAGCTTGCTGTTGAATATTATGAAAAAGCAATAAACTATCTAGATATCGAAAAATATTATGAGGTATTTGAATATAGTTTATGGGAGTGCTTAGGCAGATTATTTTATATAAACCTCGACTTAAGTTATTCTTCAAATAAAATTTCTGATAAAAAATTTCGCCTTCAAGAAGCGGAGGAATTTCTTTTATGGATAAATTCTGTTGATTTATCAGAGGTAAAATATAAAGGAGCAGAAACTATTAAAAACAATGTTAATAGATCTTATGCTTTTAAAACTAAGGATTACAAAAAAGAAAGAATTTTCATAGATAAATTAATTAATTCTACCGATGGTAGTTTTGACATTTCAATCATTGATTTGACAAACAAGTATAACTTAAATTTAATTTCCAAAAATAAATACGCCGAGGAACTCGTTTCACTATTTGATTATTGGGATAAACCATATGATTCAAGAGTAATCAGTTATCTAAATAAAGAAGAACAGTATCAAGCAAATTTGAATTTATATTTAAGAAATTTTACTGGGTTAACCTATTATAATAATTTAAGTAATGAGGACCAAATAAAGCAGTTCGGGAATAGATTTAAAGATTTCATGATTCTCAAAGGTAATTTTATTGATTTGAGTCATGATTCAAAAAAATCCAACCTAAAAAATTTTATTGAATACATTATAAAACTTGAAAATTACAATACTAACAATAAAGAAATTTATAGAAAGAACAGCTATGAAAAAATAAATAAACTCACTAATGAGAAAAGAAAATTAGCTGAATTTATTGAGTATAATCGATCTCACAAAGAAAAATTAAACCCAACAATGAAAGTACTGAATCTTAATAAAATTCAAGAGCGTGTAAAGTTTCTTGAACAAGACATGAAGAGAAATCTCATGTTTTCTGAAATTTTCTTAAAAGATATTCAAAATGAATTATTAAGTGATCAAGCAATTGTTCGAATTCTTCAAGATTTCAATGGTGAATACTTTGATTACTATTGTATAATTATAACTTCAAATTCTATCGATTTTTTAAACTTAAATGATAATGTAGATTTTGAGAGAGTCTATAAATTTTATTTAAACAAACTAAATTCCAGATCTGATGATTCAATGTCGTACGATTTTTTATTTAAAAAAATCCATAAGAAACTTAATGGAATCAAGGATGTTTTTTTTATCAATAAAGGAGTTTATGCAAATATCAATCTTGAAGGTTTAAAATTACATTCTGGTGAATTTTTATATGATATAATGAATATTAGTTATTTATCTGACTTGTTATCTATAGCAAATCGAAACAATAAAATAGCCGAAATAAGAAATTCATTATTAATCGGAGATCCGATTTTTGATATTCAAAATAAAAAATCAACTCAAAATAGTCGAACTCGATCTGGAATATATCAACTACCGTCAACCAGAATTGAAATTGAATCTATTAATAAAATACTTAAAAAAAATAAAATAAAAACCATTTCTCTTTTAGGTGAAACTGCAACTGAACTTAATTTTAAAAATAATTTAAAGAGTGATTTAATCCATATTGCTACACATGGATTTTATAAAAAGATAGTTGATTTTCCTGAATTTGGTCTATTCTTTGCAAATTCGGGAAACAGTAAAATATTTAAAGAGAAAGGTGACCCTTTATTTGACGACAATGATAATATTCTACGAGGAGATGAAATAAAGTATCTGAATTTAAGTAATACTGAATTGTTGGTATTAAGTGCATGTGAGACGGCTGTGAGCTTTAGTTTAATGATTGGAAACTACAATTTATCTGATGAATTTATTAGGTCTGGTGTGAAAAATGTTCTATCTACTATATGGAAAGTTGATGATGAAGTAACTCAAAAATTTATGACGATCTTCTATAAAAATCTTTCTAAAGGAAATAGCATAAATTCGTCCTTAAAGGTTACCAAATTAAAAATAAGAGAGGATTATCCCCATCCTTATTATTGGGCGCCTTTTGTTTTATTAAGTTCCTAATAAATTAATAAATCCGTGATAATTGCTCTAATTACTAGTTGTTCTTTCTGATTTTCCATTTTCCAGCTCCACCAAATTTTCTAATTGAATCAATTTGCCTTTTTGTAGGATTTTTTATTTTTAATTTGTAACCGAAATTCAACATTTTTTTTTCAATCTCAATTTCAGTACTTACAAATCCAAAATCTTTGGATTCAATTATTTCTCCCATTTGATAGTTGACAATAAAGGAGCTTGACTCATTGAAAAGTAAATGTGTTCCATTTCTTTTTCCATCAATAAAACTACCAACCGAAGCGTGATTATTTTCATCAGATTTAATTATTTCAATACCTTGTCCATTTGGTCCAAAATCATTAATAAGTCCTTCATAGTTATATGAGCCCTGATCAGTAGAAATATTCACATAATCATTATTGAATTTAAATTCGATATTATTTTCTTTTCTAAATTCAATCAAAGATGGTCGCATTACATAAGCCCTGAAGACCTTATCTATAAAATCGTTGTAAGACATCCAAAAAAAACCACTATCAGCCCAATCAGCCCCCCAGCTATTTACTATTCTAAAACTTCCTCCATTGATTTCATCATCGTATCCAATCAAACACATTGCATGTCCGTCCTTTTCAACTTCATTTTTCTTAGGTAGCCAAATAGCATCTCCATCTTCTATTATTAAATTCTTTAGAGATTCAGTAATGAATAAACTAATAATTACAGGTAGCTTTTGAAAAATTGCCTTTTTTACATCTTCCACAAAACTATCGCCCCATGGATTTATATATTCAAATCCTTTAAGCATATAGGGTTTTAAATATTCCTCAATTTTATATAATGAATCAATAATTATTGGGTTATTACAATCAACATCATCTGGACTAAAAAAATTTTTTTTCGAACCATAATTTGTATAAAGTAAAACTGCATCATTTATATCCAATCCGTTATTACAATCTGAATCGGTTAAAGTGTATGCGTATAGTGGGTCAAATGAGTGAGCAAATTTTTCATAATCAGTTGTCCTATTAAAAAATGTATTATGAATTGTAGACATTCCATAGTATGCCATAGCAAAACCAACACATGTAGCCCATGGTCCTTGATTTAAAACCAAGGGAACAAATTTTTCTAAAGAAAATTTAGCTGGAAGATTTTGTGAAAAACCAAATTCGGTAGGCTTAAATCTATCAATTTTTTCAAGATTATCATCATCAATAGGAATTAACCCTTGGGAATTAATAAAAAAGAAAGAGAATAGGAAAGTTAAACAGGTTAATAAGGTTCGCATTAAAATATTGATTTAAGACAATTTAGTGAATGATATTGTTTTTTATACTTTTATTAAATAAAAGAAATAAAATTATACGCTATAACAATTATCAATCGAGAAGATTTTGAAAAAAATATTTTGTAGGCCACAATATTTTAATTGTACTTATGATAATACTGTTTTACTTTTAAAAAATATTTAATATGGATTTTTTTCAAAATTTAATAGCAGCTATTTCCCCCCCTTTATTTATCATTTATTATTTGTACAGAAATGATTTGTACGAGAAGGAACCACATAAACTTATTTTTAAGACTTTTCTAATCGGTTGTCTAGTTCCGATACCTGTTTTATTATTTTCTTTTGATGAAACTTATTATCCTAATCACTTTATGTTCGCCATGTTTGGTGTAGCTTTTTTTGAGGAGGGATTTAAGTTTCTTTTCTTAAGACTGTATAGCTACAAAAAAGAAGACTTTAACGAACCTTACGATGGAATTTTCTATGCAGTCGTTGTAAGCATGGGTTTTGCACTTGTCGAAAATATACTTTATGTGTTGGGAAATGAAGGTAGTGAAATGAGTGTAGCAATTTTAAGGTGCTTTACCGCTATACCGATGCATGCTTCATGTGGTGTAATAATGGGATATTATATGGGTAAAAACAAGATTAACTCAAGTAATGCTTTTATTAACCTTTCAATGGGTCTAATTTTTGCTATGATAATTCACGGTCTTTACGATTACTTTCTGTTTGCTGGTTATGGGTTACTATTTAGTATGATAGTTTTAATATTCGCGGTGAGGTTTTCAAATAAGGCAATTAATTTACATCAAGAAAAATCCCCATTTAAAACCAATAGGAATCAATAAAAGGAATAATATTTTTCTCAAAGAATGACGTTTAAATTAATTTTTAATAATTTTTAGATTATTAAAAAAATTGTTACTATTGATCTGTAATCTATTAATTGAATAGGAATTATTTATGAGTTATAAAAATATTTCCAGAAAGCCGTCTGAAATGAATGAACAAAAATTTTTAATAGCCATAATAATTACTATTATTGGTAATATATCTTTTTCTCAGGGTTTAAAATTTACGCCTGAAGAAACAATGGATAGTTTTTCTATTGTTGATAATTCTACTCATGGTTTCGCTGAAAACATTCCTTATAAGTATTCTCTTGAGAGATTCGTCCCACAACCATTAGAACAAGACGGATCGAGCTGTGTAGGTTATGCATCTTTATATTATACAATGTCTACCATGTATAACATATCCTTTGGTATAACCAACCCAAGAGCAAAATTAGCTCATGCTTTTGACCCCTATTTTATTTATACTATAATACAAAATGATGTATCACATTGTGATGAAGGTTTATATATGTATCAGGCAATAGAATTAATTGGTAAAATAGGTGCAAAAAAAATGTTCTTTCCACCTTACCTGTCTTGTAATAGTGAATGGTCAGATAATGTTCTAACAAATACTTTGAGTTATACTAAACCTTACAGAATCAAAGAAATTTACTCCATTGAAACAAAAAGTCCCAGAGTCATAAAAACCATTAAAGGTCTGGTAAATAATAATATTCCTGTTGTTTGTGCTTTTTCAATCACAAAATCTCTATACCCTAGATCTTCATCTAATCCAAGAGGTGTAAGCTCAAATGGTTTGTGGTCCCCACTTGAGCTTGAGGTTGATGAGGGTGGTCATGCTATGACAATAATTGGTTATGATGATTATAAATTTGGGGGAGCCTATAGAATCGTAAATAGTTGGGGCTCTGATTATGGTGATAATGGTTATATATGGATGAGGTATTCTGATTTTAAAAAATATGCTAGAGAAGCCTATGTACTTGAATTAAATGATAATATAAAAACAAATGCTAGAACAGCAAATGTTCAAATGCAAGATTCTGACTACTCGAGGTTCAAGTATAAAATAAGCTCCTATTATGAGGGCCAAGAACGATACGATAAAGCCTATGGATATGGAATCTATACTACTGACTATAATGAAATGTTTTTCATAGGGAAAACCATTAATTCACAATTAAATGGTTTCACTATTATTATTGATAATGATGGAATTTATACCGCTAATGCTCGTAACGGAGAGTTTTTAGACTGGAATGAGTTAGGTTTTGCAGGAGCCGATGAATCCTTGGAGAGTGATTATCAGTTCAAGAAATATTTCTCTGTAATTGACTCAAATACTTCAATAAGAAAAGCAAGTTCAACTAAGTTAGATAAGAAAAGTTTTGAAGTACCTAATTAGTTTTTTTTTTTCGTTAATACTTTTTTCTCAAGAGGAGACTAATTATCAGTATTATGGCCCTCCTTACTACCCTGAGGTTAAACTGGAAAAAGAAGATTCTTTGAAATGGCCTCTTAAAATTGAACTATCAGTTGACATAAAGGATATAAAATATATTGATATAAATTCAAATGAGTTTATCTCCAACTTTTTGGTTTCTTCTTATTCAAGCTACAATGATCAGTATATCACTAAGAATAATGATACAATTTCGCTTAGACATTCTGATTGGTTTTCAATATATCTGAAAGATATTGAGAGAAGCTATCTCGGTGAAAAAAAAATATTTAAAAAAGAATCATATCCCTATCTTTTTAAATCCGAGAATCATTACAAAGAGGTTTATTTAGTTGAAGCCCCCTTTGATGTAAATTGGAATTTCAGAGATTTCCCGTTTGATGATCAGCAGCTGAAATTCAAGTTTACTACATTAGCAGATACATCAATTGTTAAACTTACTCCATCCATTAACCAACCAAATAAAATAAATGATATACTTGAAGGGATGAAGGACGGTTATTTAATAGAATCAATAGAAAACAATTACTCATATAATACTGACGCAACTGACCTTATAGAGGTATCACCTAACAAAATAAGACCCATTGTTACTGAAACACTTAATGTTACAATTAATCTAAATAGAGAGGGGTCTTGGTTATTTTTAAAGCTATTCAGTGGAGGATTTTTAGCATTTATAATTTCATGCTTGGTATTTTTGATTCCTTCAGAAAAAACTGATGCAAGAGCAACTCTAAATACAGGTGCAATTTTTGGGGCAATCGGGAATAGATATTTTGTTGACACTACACTACCTCAGATTCAAGTATTTACTAAAGCAGATGCTGTGAATAATCTTATTTTATTTTTTATTGTTATTAATATTATACTTATGGTATATCAGACTTCTATAAAAGATATTCGCATATTTAATTCCCCATTTAAAATAATTTGCTACTCCTCTTATGCTCTACTAATTTTTCTAGTAACAATAATTCTTTGGTAATTAAGTTAAATTCAAATTATTTTTAATTTTTTGTTTTATTTAGATGAAATACATCTCCTGTAAGTTTGGACTCTTCTACAGGGCTTTGCATATTCCCTGAAAGCTTTAATACTTCTGTTCTAACATTTTTAAAGACTTGCTCGATACTTACATTTTCTTCTAATAGTTTTTCAGCCAAAGCTTTAGAGTATAAACTATTTTCTCCATCTCCATCAGCTGCTGTCTGTCCGTGGTCTGTAGAGAAAGCGATTAATGATCCCGTAGGAGGTGGTGTTTTAGCCAACCCTGCCCCTTTTAGAGATCTGGTCTTATTCCAATTTGATTCAAAAGGATTGTCTCTACAAGCGTCTAGTACTATAAAATTTAATTGGTTTTCTCTTGTGGACTCTAAATACCTTAATAATCGTTGCATACTAATTCCGTTATCCTCTACATCGTCTTCAAATTCAAATTCTTCATTTACTGGTAATAAGTAATTTTCATTGTTTAATTGTATTCCGTGGCCCGCATAATAAACAAAGGCTACTTCATAATTCTTTCTCTTTCTACCAAAGTCTTTGATAGCATCTAACATTTCATCTCTGCTAGCCAGATTGTTATATAGTTCAACCTCAAAGTCAAGTTTCTCTAAAGATTCAGCTATTAGATTCGCATCATTTACAGGATTTCCAAGGGGACCTTTTTTATAAGCTGCGTTTCCAATAACAAGAGCTATTTTTCTGTCTACTCTTTTATCATTTAAATACAATTCGTCATAATCAATATCCCCATTTTTTAAGAAATAGGTCTTTAGACCCTGTTTTAAATTGTCTACATAGTATACTGTGTATTCAACTTCTCCAGATTCATAATACCTTGTGGTATTTCCATTACGCTTGTCATTACTAAAGTTTCCTAAAATTTGAAGTGCTCCACTCTTATAATAAGCTCGACTAACTCCTTCTAATTTATCATTAACATATTCTCTTACAGTTTTTTTTTCTCCTGTTTTGTAATAAGAAACCTCAGCACCAGACTTTATTCCTTCAACGTACTGAATCTTGCCTGAAATTTCTCCAGACTCATAATAAAATATTTGATCACCAGAAATTATATTATTTTTATATTCAGCCATATAGGTTAATATTCCATTTTCATAACCTTTGGTTTGACCCTGTAGTTCCCCATTTACGTATCTAGAAGATTGTGTAATTAGACCTAATTCATCATATCTTAAAAAATCTCCATTTAAAATTCCATTTCTATAAGCTCTTTCAGCCATTTTTTTTCCTGATTCGTAATACCAGTATTGTTTACCTTCTTCTTTATCATCGGTGTAACCAACTCTCATTTTAATTTTACCTGATTCAGGATAATAATATATTTCATCTCCTTCAACTTTATCATTGATTAATGTTTTTTGAATTGATAAATTCCCATTTTCATATATTTTTACAGGTCCATTGTGAAAAATAGAATCTTTCCCATTTGAATCTAAACCTAGATAGCTAGCGTAATATTCAGATTCTATAACTCCGTTGATGTTATATTCAAGGACCATTCCAATCGGAATATTTTTTTCCTTGAATTTCACTATTCTGTAAAAAGAAGCTAAATCAGACTTAATTAATGGTTTTTTGTCTTCACTAAAGTATATTTTTACTTTTTCTCCAATAGGATATTCTCCTGAAACAAAATCAATAACTTTTGTCATATTTTCTTCCTGACTAAAAAGAAAAAAGGGTAAAAGCAAAAAAATTAGAAATCTTATATTTTTCATATTTCAAAGAATTGGTTTTTAATCTGATTTTTTTCTGTGAGGTTTGAGCATTAAATCGAAGTCTTCTAAAATTTTATTTGCAGAATCTTTTAAATTCTTAGATACCGTTTCAATATTCTTATCATAATAAGACTGAAATTTATTATAATCCTCAAAAGCAAGATCAATTTCTCCAAAATCAATAAATAGTTTTGCCCTTAATCTGTAAAATTCTCCGAAAAAAATTTCTTTATATGTTTCAATTTCAATAATTGCATTATCATCATGGTAAAGCCTTTCTATTTTATCTATCGCAGTATTTAACTCATTTAATGCTAAAAATTTATTTTCCTTTTCTTTTATTCTATAAAGATTGTAATGAAAAGCGGGGTATTCATCATTAATTTCTAATGCCTTATTGATGAATAAACGAGAGTCTACAATATTACCAGCTTTAAATTCTAAAATTGATCTAACCCAGTAAACAAATGATAAACCATCTTGTTCACTAAACCAATCAGGCATCTGAATCTCTTCTGTGATTTTATTATAAGAAAATAACGACTCCTCATAATTATAATTTGGTTGTGTGTAGTAAATAAATAGTAAATAATTACCAAACCAATCATCTTTGTAATTATCATTAAGATAATCTAAATCTTTTTTTGCTTCTGTGATATTTAGTAAAGTGAATTCCAGAAATATTTTTTGAACTTGTGCATAATAACTCCCCAACTCGATAGAACGACTAAAATCTTTTCTTGCTTTTTCGTAATATCCTAGTCTCAAATTGTAAAGATCTCCTCTTCTGGCATAAAAATATGGTCGTTCATCCAAATTAATTGCTTTAGAAATATCTTTTACTGCATCATCAATTCTATTCAAATTTTCATTAACTATAGATCTATTTAAATGTAAGGCAGCGTATTCGGGAAAATTATCAATACCCTTATTTAGGATTCTTAGAGCCTCATCATATCTTTTAATATGACTTATATAGATATTAGAAATATTTAAATAAACTCTTTGATCATATTTTTTGTTTAATTCTAAAACTTGAAAATAATCTGACAAGGCTTCGGAATATTTATTTATTTGACTAAAAGACCAACCTCTTCTAAAATAGATTTCATTATCATTTGGTAACAATCTTAGAGCTTGAGAATAATAATCTATGGCTTCATCCCAATTTTCAAGATATTCACTTGCCTGACCTAAAATGCTATATGTTGTTCCATGATTATCTTTTGGGTATTTTAAGTAATTCTTTGCTGCGATAATAGCTTTTTCAAATTCTTTGCTATCTCCATAAATTGCGGCTTTTTGGATGTCAAATTCTCCACTAATTTTTTCAAACTTTTTATATCTTTCAATTAGATTTATGGCGTCATTGACCCTTCCAACTTCAGAAAGAGCAAAGGAGTATTTTTCAATAAAAGAAATAAAATTTTCTTCAGTAATCTCATGAAAATCAGATTGCTTTTCTGAAATTTCAAAATTATTAATTGCTTGGTTTACCATTTCTGGATCATCGATATCTTTACCATTATGGTATTGGACATATCCTAATTTAAAGTAATAATTAGCCGTTTTATTTTCATTTTTGGTTTGTTCAAAAAGTTTTATTGTGTTTTCGTAATTTTTTGAATATTCCCATGTCGTTAAGGCATACTCTACAAAAAATTTATTATTAATTTTAGATGCTTGCAGCCAATATTCCATCGCTTTTTTAGAATTGCCAAGTTTAGCCTGTGCTCTTGCTTTATTAGCAAAATTTTCAGAACTATTTTCAATAGATGATATGGTTTTTGTTATTTCATATGCTTCTTTAAATCTTCCAATTCCGTAGTAACATTCAAATTTTTGCTCTAGTAATGTAATATTGCTTTTATTTTTTTCTAAAGCAATGTCAATAATTGAAAGTGCATCCAAAAATTTTTCATTTTTAATTAAATCTTTAGCTTTAATTATTGTCTTTGTTAGATCTACGGGGTTCAAATAAAAAGTTTGTCCGGTAAGCTGAGTTGCTTCAACTGGTCTTTGCATTCCTCCAGTTTCAGCTAACACTTCAGCTCTGACATTTCTGAAAACCTGGTCAATAGAGGTATCTTCTATTAACATATTTTTTGAAAGACTGGTAGTATAAACACTATTTTCTCCATCTCCATCTGCAGCGACTCTTCCAGGGCCAGTGGAGAATGCAATTAAAGAACCTGTAGGAGCTTGCATCTTAGCTAAACCTCCCTGGTCTCCTACACTAACACTTCTGAAGCTTCCTTCCCATGGATTGTTTCTGCAAGCATCCAATATCAAAATATTTACTTGATCGGACACAGCAGTCAGATACTTCATAATTCTATTTACATTAATGGCGTATTCTTCTATTTTCCATTCTTCGTCAAAATTTTGATTTGTGGGGAGTAAATAATTTTCACCATTAATTTGAACTCCGTGACCTGCATAATAAACAAATCCAACATCATAATCACCTCTCTTATTGCCAAATTCGACAACTTTTTTCATAAATTTTCCTTTATCCAAATCAGTTTCTAAGATTACATCAAAATCAAGAGAGTCTAGAGTAGAGGCAATAAGTCTAGCATCATTTACAGGGTTTTTTAATTCTCCCTTATCATAATTAGCATTACCTATAACTAATGCAAGTCTTTTTTCTTCTTGGGCTAACAAATTAATGAATATGAATATAGCTGTGAGAGTAAATATTATCTTTCTCATTCTCTAATTATTATTTGACCAAATAAAAAAATCTATTATTGTAGAATATCCCTCCGTCTTTGTTAGTATGGTCTAGGGACGACTCAATTAAATATTTATCATCTAACTCATAGATAATAAAATTTTCCTCCTCCTTGAATTTAAAATTCATATTACCATATTCTGTATTTACTGATTCATAAGGTCTCTCAATACCAAAAATTCTGATTGATTCATCAATTTTAAACTTAGAAAAAATATCTATTTTAGATTCTATTTGATTACCACTTTCATATAAGTTATACAAAGATCTATTAGTTCCTTCGCTAATAAATTTCTCAATCTTTTTTGATCGTTCACCCCTAAGAATCATTGAAATAATTTTTAAATCAATTTGAATTTCTCTTTCTAGATTTTTATATTCTGAAGTTTTCAGAAAGTCTTTCAATGTTTTTTTTGAATATGAATCTAAAAATTTAAGGATGCTAAGATTCTGTTTTGAAGGAATGTAAGAATTGTCTAGCAAAAGAGCTTTTTCAAAAAGAGATTTGGCATTTTCAAGCATCTTTTTTGAGTCATTAAATAGGTCTGCAGACCGAGATAATCCTGTTTTTGCCCTAGTGACATAATCGATATTTACAGGAAATTTTAATCTAGCTATGTTATTATCCATAATGGTAATTCCATATAATAGATAGACTGTTCCAAGGTTATTGTATATCTCTCTTGATGTAAAATTATTTTTTAAAATATCTTCGAAACAAGCTTTAGCAACTTCAAATTCACCGAACCTTAAAAATACGTTTCCAAGATCAAACAATTTTTCTAAAGACCTGGCTTCACTTATTTTACTATCAATAATTTCGAATCTTTCATCTAACGAGGGGTATCCTTTAATTTCCCTACTTATTCCATACCCGTCATATATTTTGGATAAAACTTCTTTTGCATACCTTAAAACATTATATCCTGAAATTTGACCAAAAAAGCCTCCAAATAAATCTGCCTGAGTTTCAGCAAGTTTTCTTTGATCTCTACTAACTGCATTTTTTTCAATAAAATCACCTATTGATGAAGCGTATCCTAAACTAGTATTTCTCATCCAACTATGACTTAAGTAGTGATGAGCAAGCTCGTGCGATAACACGTATGCAATTTTATCTTCGAAGTTATTTTCCCCACAAAATAGATTAATCAGTTTTTTTTCTATTACTATTCCTTTATCAGATATATATGCCACATTTGTTGTATCACTAACTATTTTTAAATCAGGTGGAAAAGGAAAATTATTACCAATACTATTAGTTAATTGCTTATAAATTTCATTGACCTTTTTTTCGCAATCATTTGCAAAAATCAAATGACTAAAGATTATAATAAAAAGTAGACCAAGATTTCTCATTGGATTGATTCTTTAAAAACAATATACAATTTTTGGATAAATCTTAACCATACCTCTAATCATTCATAACCCAACAAACGGTGGTTTTCTATGTCATTTCGGTCTATTATATTGACGATAGGTAATACAAACTTTAAAAAAGCCTAACTTTTAGCTAAACCGTAAGTAATAACGTAAGTAAAAAAACAAACTCCTAATGTTTATAGGGTTTTACAAGGTATTTAGCACAGAGTCGATTTTCAACTTATAATGCTAAGGAATTTAATTTAGGAATTAATTTGACATACAAATATACCATAACTAATATGGGAATAAACCGATGGAATAAATTTATTAATAAAAGGAATTTAATTAAATTGGAGTTATTAGGATGAGTATTTTAAGAATGGTGGGGATTATTATTATTTTTCTAAATTCGATTTTATGGTAGTATATTCAAGTGCAAAATGTGGACATTGTGGAATAAGTTGGACGTCATTAAATCCAAATGCACCAAGTCAAAGCTTTGATAAAATAGGCCCCCCAGTAATAAGATGTAGTACTTGTCTTAAGGATAATAAAACTAAATGGAAACTTCCAAGAGATTTAAATATAATTGAAAAACTCATAAACGTCAAAGGGAAACAGGTTTTCGGTATTTTGTTTTCTTTAGCAATAATTATTGGTGGATTTTATTTTGGTATTGGAATTTATTTAGAAACAGATGGGGGATTATTTGAAGGGTTGTTCTTTTTTTGTCTAGGAGTAATTCCGGGAGTGATAGGTTTGAAAAATAATCTTACTGTTCATACGGATTTAGACTATTTAGAAAGAAAGTTTGACAAAAATGGAGGGTTTTGTTGGTCTAATGAAATTTATTCCACTATTTAATTAGCATATAACCCTATAGGAGAGTAAAAAAAAGGCGAATATGAAACATGCATCGTATTTAATCAAATTATAACACAATAAAAGCATACCACTCTTTAAAAGAACGGATTTGAGTTAGCAGAGAGGAAGGGATTCGAACCCTCGATTCCGCGATAACGGAATACACGCTTTCCAAGCGTGCGCCTTCAACCACTCGGCCACCTCTCTAAGGCATACAATTTAAAACAAAAATTTATATTAAATCATCAAAAAAATATTGTGTGTAATTGAAGATCATTATCTTTTTGCTTTAGATATGTTTTTAAAAACGGATATTGCATTTTCAGTCGTAATCATAGCTATTTGCCCTTGCGTCATACAATGTATTTCTGCTAATTTTTTATTTACAAGGGTCAGGTATCCGCTCTCGTTTCGCTTTCCTCGGTGTGGAACTGGAGCTAAATATGGGGAATCTGTTTCTAAAACAATATTTTCCAATGGTATTTTATTTAAAAATTGATCAATTTTCCCATTTTTAAATGTAACTACTCCACCAATTCCAAGCTTTAGATTGAAATCAATAGCACGTTTAGCATGTTCATAAGTACCTGTAAAACAATGGAAAACTCCATGTAGTTCACTACCTTTATGATCTTCAAGCACATCAAATACCTCATCAAAAGCGTTTCTACAATGAATTACAATGGGTAAATCATATTTTTTAGCTAATACAATTTGATAATTAAAGGATTCTTGTTGTTGTTTAAGAAAAGTTTTATCCCAATACAAGTCTATTCCTATTTCACCTACTGCAATAAAATCTCTTATGGATAAGTTTTCACTTACATGGTTTAGCTCCTCCAAGTAATTTTCCTTTACATGCGTTGGATGTAAACCTGCCATTAGTCTAATATGTTCAGGATATAGCTTTTCAAGCTCATACATCTTTTTAGTATAGGAGCTATCAATCGCAGGTAAATAAAAACGATGGACACCTTCGTTAATTGCTTTTTTAATTACCTCATTTCTATCTGCGTCAAAAGCCTCCAGATAAAGATGAGTATGGGTGTCAATCATTTTCATTATTAGTAAAATTAATATTTCGTTTTTTACTTTTACTAAAATTTGAATCATTGTTTAGAAAAATGAACACACGAAAAGTCAGAATTAAAATAACACTCACCCATCACTTGAGTTGTCAAGCAAGAATCAACGGGGTTAAAGCAAATCTATTAATTGATACTGGGGCTTCAAATAGCTGTATCGCTTTGTCCCAAAAAAATTATTTTGGAATCAGAGAAAAAGGTAAACCCTTTGAGGCTGCTGGTGCTGGTGAGGATAAAATGAAAGCAATTTTGGCCCACAGATGTAATTTAATTCTGGGAAGACATCTCATTGGTCAACAATCTTTTGTACTTCTCGATATGCAACACATTAATGCAACATTAGTTAAGGAAGGGGGTAAGATTATTGATGGAATTTTAGGAAATGATTTTCTACGAAATCAAAGTGTCATTATTGATTATAGAGAAAAAAAAATGATATTTTAATGAATGTTTTTAAAGTTCTAGAGCCTTTTTAATATCACTATCCATTAATATTTCCTCAGGGTTTTCCAAGGCCTCTTTAATTGCAACTAAGAAACCTACTGACTCTTTACCGTCAATAACACGATGATCGTATGATAATGCCAAATACATCATAGGCCTAATTTCAACTTTTCCATTAACTGCTATGGGTCGTTCAATGATGTTATGCATCCCAAGAATCCCCGATTGAGGTGGATTGATGATAGGGGTAGAAAGCATGGAGCCAAAAACTCCACCGTTAGATATAGTAAAAGTACCCCCAGTCATATCATCAACCGTAATTTGTCCGTCTCTAGCTCTAATAGCTAATCTTTTTATCTCCTGCTCGATTTCCATAAATGATAGTTTTTCAGCACTTCTTACAACCGGAACCATCAGACCTTTCGGCCCAGAAACAGCTACACTTATATCACAATAATCATATGATATCTTATAGTCGCCATCAATCATAGAGTTAACATCAGGAAATATTTTGAGCGCTCTAACAACGGCTTTGGTAAAGAAACTCATAAATCCAAGCCCAACACCATGCTTTTTGGAAAATAACTCCTTATACTCTTTCCTTAATGCAAAAATAGGCGCCATATTTGCCTCATTAAAGGTTGTCAACATTGCTGTTTCATTTTTAACGGCAACAAGTCTCTCGGCTACTTTCCGCCTAAGCATAGATAATTTTTTGCGCTCTTCACCTCGGTTAGCTCCCTTGGGAGCTGAGCCCATTGCTACAGCAGCTTTTACAGCATCATCTTTAGTAATTCTTCCGTCTCTTCCGGAACCAATCAAGCTGTCTACATCAATACCTTTTTCAGTAATGATTTTTTTAGCTGCAATTGAGGCTGTTCCAGATGCATAACTTGACTTATCGATTGGAGTAGGTTGGGTATTTACAATAGGGTTTTTCTCTACCTGTGCTGAAGAAGAAGATTCCCCTTCTTGAGGTTTTCCCTCGGTATCTATTAAACAAACGACTGAACCAACTGCCACTGCATCACCTTCTTCAGCCTTTAGTGAAATAGTTCCACTGGTCTCAGCAGGAAGCTCAAGGGTTGCCTTGTCGGAGTCTACCTCAGCAATCGCTTGATCTTTCTCTATATAATCCCCTTCAGCGACAAGCCACTGGGCAATTTCAACCTCAGTTATTGATTCTCCAGGGGATGGTACTTTCATCTCTAAAATCATAATAATAGATTTTTACTTTTTCTTTTTTCTTATAAAATTATCTTGTGATACATCAAAAACATAATCAATTACTTGTTGATGCCTATTTCTAAACCTGGCAGCACTTCCCGCAGCAGGAGATCCATAATATCTTCTTGTAGCTGGTCGCATTTTATTTGCTTGGGGTAACTGGAGTAATAAATAACTCCAAGCTCCCATATTTCTTGGTTCTTCTTGTGCCCAGACAATCTCATCTAAATTTTCATAGCGATTTATCTCCGATTGAATCTCTTCGTAAGGTAAAGGAAATAATTGTTCTATTCTTACAATTGAGACGTCTCTAATATTTTTTTCTGCTCGAGCATCAACTAAATCAAAATAAAATTTACCCGAGCAAAAAACCAATTTTTTTACTTGTTTATTGTCTATTTCAGTGTCAGGTATAACCCTTTGAAAAAACCCTTCTGTGAGATCTTCAACTGAAGAAACTGCCATTGGATGTCTCAAAAGACTTTTGGGTGTAAATACAATTAATGGTTTTCTAAAATTTCCTTTCATCTGTCTTCTTAGCAAATGAAATAAATTCGCAGGTGTTGTGCAATTAGCAACAAACATGTTGTCTTTAGCACAAAGTTGAAGATAACGTTCCATTCTGGCCGAGGAATGTTCTGCACCTTGTCCTTCATATCCATGAGGTAATAATAGAACAATACCATTTTGAGTTTTCCATTTATCTTCAGCTGCAGATATATATTGATCGATCATAATTTGAGCGCCATTAGAGAAATCTCCAAATTGGGCTTCCCAAATGGTAAGGGTATTAGGACTTGCCATTGCGTAGCCATAATCAAACCCTAAAACACCATACTCTGACAAAAGCGAATTGTAGACACTATATTTTCCTTGATTAGAAGGGTTAATTTGGTTCAATAATATTAATTCTTCCTCAGATGTTTCAGCTTTAAGAACTGCATGTCGGTGAGAAAAAGTTCCTCTTTCTACATCCTGTCCAGATAAACGCACATTGAAGCCTTCCTGCAGTAATGTTCCATAAGCAAGAAGCTCACCCATTGACCAATCAAGTTTATTAGTTTCAAAAAACATTTTTTTTCGATCAGAAATCAAACGTTCAATCTTTCTTAAGAATTTCTTTCCTTCAGGAAGAGTTGCAATAGCATTAGCAACTAGCTTAAGCTTTTTTGAATCAACAGCAGTTACGATTTCAGGGTGCATCCCAGATTCATCTACCCTCTTATAGCCTTGCCACTCATCATCCATAAATGGAGTAACTATGGTAGTTTGTTCTTTTTTAGAAACTTGAAGATTTTTCTCTAAACCCGATTTATATTCTTCCTCTATCTTTTTTACATAATTTTCATCAATGATACCCTGAGAAATTAATTTTTCAGCGTAAATATCTCTAGGATTTTTATGAGCTGCAATAAACTTGTATAACTGAGGTTGGGTAAAGCGTGGCTCATCACCTTCATTGTGGCCAAACTTTCTGTATCCTAACAAATCGATAAAAACATCAGCTTCAAATTTCATTCTAAAGTCCAAAGCAAAGAGAACAGCATGAACTACCGCCTCGGCGTCATCGGCATTCACATGCATAACAGGAGACAAGGTAACTTTTCCTACATCTGTACAATAGGTACTAGACCTTCCATCAAGATAGTTTGTGGTAAAACCAATTTGATTATTAACAACAATATGAATAGTACCTCCTGTGGAATATCCTTTAAGCCTTGACATTTGAGCTATTTCATAAGCAATACCTTGTCCGGCAATGGCTGCATCTCCATGAACAATAATTGGCAAGACTTTTGACGAATCTCCATTGAATTTGTTGTCAATTTTAGCTCTTGAGATTCCCTCTACAACTGCCCCAACAGTTTCTAGGTGTGAAGGATTAGGAGCCAAATTAATATTAATTTTTTTTCCATCCTTGTTGGGGTCAATTTTAGATGTCCATCCCATATGATACTTAACATCTCCATCAAAAACTAACTCATCATAATCTTTACCCTCAAATTCACTAAAAATATCCTTAGGAGATTTTCCAAAGATATTGGTTAGAGTATTTAATCTACCCCTATGGGCCATTCCCATTACAAATTCTTCAATACCTTTTTCATCTGCTGATAATACTAGCGCATCAATGGCAGGTATAAGTGATTCCCCTCCCTCAAGGGAGAAGCGCTTTTGACCTACATATTTAGTATGAAGAAAATTTTCAAAACTAACTGCTTGATTTAGCTTGTTTAGAATATGCTTTTTTTGTTCTGAGTTGAAGCTTGGATGGTTTTCATTTTGATGTAATCGCCCCTTTATCCATTCTTTTTTTTCTACATTTCTAATATACATGTATTCTACTCCTATAGAATCACAATAAGTTTTTTGAAGATGCTCAATTATTGTTTCTAACGTGCTTGGGCCTATACCAACTATTGAACCGGCATTAAATACAGTGGATAAGTCTGCTTGTGTCAAACCAAAATTTTCAACGTCAAGATTAGGACTATATGCTCTCCTGTTACGGACAGGATTAGTTTTGGTAAACAAGTGCCCTCTTGTCCGATATCCTTCAATCAATCTTACTACTTGGAATTCTTTTTTAACGGACTCAGGGACCTCAACATCGCCTGTAATCGCATGGCTCCCTCCATTTTCAACCCCAAAATCAAATCCTTGAAAAAAAGCTCTCCAACTAGGTTCTACTATATCGGGATCTTCTAAGTATTGCTCATACAATTCGGCAAAGTATGCAGTATGTGCCGAATTTAAAAATGAATATTTGTCCATCAAATTATATTACAACCGGTCCTACTAACAAAATTACAATTTTTGACTAAAGAGGTTAAGTTTTAATAATAAAACAATATAATTCTTGTTAAATTTGTATTGAAAAAGTACTGATAATAGAGTCGTAATTAAATTCAAAATCAAGACAGATTCTAATCACTTTTATTTTCAAAAATCTAATTTTTGTCCATGTTCGCATTAATTGACTGCAACAACTTTTACGCTTCTTGCGAGCGGGTTTTTCAACCTCAATACGAGGGTAAAGCAGTCGTGATATTATCTAATAACGATGGCTGTGTAATTGCGCGAAGTAATGAAGCTAAAGTCTTAGGTATCCCAATGGGTGCACCTGCCTTCAAATTCCGAAGTGAATTCAAAAAGTACAATATCAAAGTTTTTTCTTCCAATTACCCCCTATATGGAGATATGAGTCATCGAGTGATGACAATCCTAGAAGAATATACTCCCAATGTAGAAATTTACAGTATTGATGAAGCTTTTTTAAAATTTCAAGGATTTGAATATTTCGACTTAAGAGAAACGGGTTTAAAAATAAGAAAACAAATACGTCAGTGGACCGGAATTCCAGTATCTATTGGGATTGCGCCATCAAAGGCTCTAGCAAAAATCGCTAATAAAATAGCTAAAAAATTTGCAAATAAAACCGGTGGTGTTTATTGTATAGACAATGACGAAAAAAGGCTAAAAGCTCTAAAATGGACTGCGATAAGTGATGTTTGGGGTGTTGGGATAAGACACGAGAAAAGGCTGAGAGGTTTGGGCGTGAAATCGGCTTTGGACTTTGTTAATCTACCGGACAGTTGGGTAAAAAAAAACTTAAGTATTCTAGGCTTAAGGTTGAAAAGAGATCTACAAGGAGCTCCCACTATCCAATTAGAAGAGACTGTACCTGCAAAAAAGTCCATTGCTACGACAAGAAGTTTTAAAAGTACGATTAGTACATTTAGTAATCTCGAAGAACGCATTACCACTTACACCCTTTTGGGAGCAGAAAAACTTAGAAAACAAAAAAGCTGCGCGTCTGCAATTTATGTTTTTGTAAGGAGTAACCCTTTCCAAAAAGAAGCTGAACAATACAGAAATGGCTGTACAGTTACACTTCCCTGTAGCACAGATTCTAGCCTTATTTTAAACCAATACGCTCTCAAGGGTTTAAAAAGTATTTTCAGATCAGGTATTGAATACAAAAAAGCAGGGATATTACTACTTGGGCTAACCCCATCAACATCAAGACAAATGAGTTTGTTTGAAAAAGACAGTGCCAAACACTCAGTATTAATGAAAACTCTGGATAAAATTCACCGTCGTTTTGGCCCACATCGGATGAAATTAGCAAGCCAAGATTTAAAACAAACGTGGAAAATGAGAAGGGATCATCTTTCAAGCCGTTTTACTACAGAAATCGATGAAGTAATCAAAGTCAAATGAATAAAGGAAATAAAGTTATTTTTTTTCATCCAAATCAGGAGTCAGAAAAAGGCTTGTTTTTAGCCCAAGAAGGCATTTCGGCAGGATTTCCTTCCCCAGCGGATGACTTTAAAGAACTGAGAATAAGTATTGATCGAGAGGTTGTCAAAAACGAAACGGCTACTTTTTACGCTAGGGTTTCAGGCGAATCTATGCAAGGAGCAGGATTAGACGATGGAGACCTGCTAGTCATTGACCGAAGCTTAGAGCCAGAAGATAACAAAATCGCTGTTTGTTTTATAGATGGGGAGTTTACTGTAAAACGCTTAAAGGTTGAAAAGGACTGTGTTTATTTAATGCCTGAAAACAATAAATATGAACCAATAAAAGTCACAGAAGATAATGAATTAATTATTTGGGGAGTAGTAACTTATGTGGTAAAAAAAGTCTAGTACCTTATAATCGTTCAAAAATCCCTGCAATTCCCTGACCTCCACCAACACAAGCAGTAACCATACCATACTTTTGATTACGACGTCTCATCTCATTGAGTAGCTGAATTGTGAGTTTAGCCCCTGTACAGCCTAGTGGATGGCCTAAGGCTACAGCGCCTCCATTAACATTGACCGTTGAAGGGTCTAAACCACTTTCTTGAATAACCGCCAATGATTGGGCAGCGAAGGCTTCATTGAGCTCTGTTTGTTCAATATCATTTAGCTTCAGACCAGCTTGGTTTAATGCCTTAGGAATTGCTTCACATGGTCCAATACCCATGTAAATTGGATCCACCCCACCAACAGAACAAGCAGCCATTCGAGCTAAAGGAGATAATCCTAATTCTTTGACTTTTGTCTCACTCATCACCAGTGTAAAAGCAGCCCCATCAGAAGTTTGAGAGGAGTTGCCGGCGGTAATTATTCCTCCTTGTTTAAAAGCAGCTCGTAAGCGACTCAATCCCTCTATACTGGTATCTCTTCTTACACCCTCATCAACTGCAACAGTATGAGAACTGGACACTTTCTTACCCTCTCTGACAAAGACCTCTTCTACTTCAATTGGAACAATTTCTTCTTTAAAATATCCTTTATCAATTGCATTTGCTGCTTTTTGATGGGAGGCTAAAGAAAAATTATCTGCTGCTTCACGTGTTATATTATATTTATCTGCCACAGCTTCTGCTGTTGCTCCCATGCTAACGTGATAATTGATGTTTTCCATGTTAGCTTGATAGCTAGGGGATAGTTTATATCCTGTCATAGGAATTAAACTCATACTTTCTGTTCCCCCTGCAACGAAGATATCACCCATACCTGCTTTAATCTTTGCAACTGCTAATGAAATCGCCTCTAAACCAGAAGCACAATAACGATTTATAGTAATTCCAGGAACTTCAATTCCCAGAGCTCTAGCTGAAATCAGTCTACCTACTTGTAAGCCTTGCTCTCCCTCAGGATTTGCACAGCCAACAATTACATCATTGACAGTTGTTGGATCAAGCTCAGGTACGTTTTTGACCAAATGTTTTATAACTTGAACAGCCATATCATCGGAACGATAATTTTTGAACCCTCCCTTTTTGGCTTTACCTACCGCAGTTCTATAACCTTTAATTACATATGCTTCCATACTCTTTAATTTCTTAGGGGCTTATTATTCATCAATAAATACTGAATTCTATCAAGCGTTTTTTGATTCCCTAATAAACTCATAAATCCTTCTCGCTCAATATCCAAAAGGTATCGCTCACTAACTATTTGAGCGCTGGTTAAATCTCCGCCACAAATTACATATGCTACTTTCTTAGCTATTTCTACATCGTATTCCGACATATAACCGCCTAAGTAAAATTCATTAATGGCCGAATAAAGTGCTCCAAGCCCACCTCTTCCTAATACCTCAATGTCTTTTCTCTCTGAAGGTGGCACATAATTTTTTGCTAATTCTAGAACTTTATCTTTTGCTTGGCCGATATTTCTTTGAACATTATAGCAAATAAAATCCCTACTCTCCTTAAGGTAATGTAAATCATATGCTTCTGACGCAGATGTTGAAACTGCAGCAGTTGCAATACTTTTAAAATGATCTATCAACATAGGGATCTTGACATCTCCTTCATAAAAACCATCTGAAGCTCGCAATGCTAATTCTTTGGTTCCACCACCACCGGGAAGTAGCCCCACCCCAACCTCTACAAGACCTATGTAAGTTTCAGCAGCATAAATACCTGCGTCGCAGTGCATTGCTATTTCACATCCTCCTCCAAAAACATAGCCCTGAGCGGCTGTCACTATTGGTATTTTTGAGGTTCTCATTCTCATGTTAACCCTTTGGAAATCATCTACCATTTTTTCAAGTGGATCAAATTGTTTTTGCATCGCCATCATTCCTATATTCATCAGATTGGCTCCAACACTAAATTGTTTAGCATTATTTCCTATAACGACTCCATTCCAATTTTCATTTTCCGCCAGCTCAATTGCCTCAGCTATAGCCCTTCCTATTCCATCTCCAATTGCATTACTTTTACTCTGGAATTCAAGACACAAAACTCCATCACCAATATCATGGACTGAACATTCAGTATTTTTTATAATTGGGGAATTCTCTCTGAAGCTGTCTAAAATGATAAAGGCATCAGACCCAGGAATTTTTTTGTAAGAATGTGAAAAAAGGTCATAATATTTCTTTTCACCGTTTTCATATTTATAAAAGCAATTCGCGCCAGAAGATTTCATCTCATTAATCCATTTAGGAAGATCTTCACCTAATTCATTAATTAATGAAATTCCATTATCAAATCCAATTAAATCCCAGTATTCAAAAGGACCATAATCCCAAACATATCCTGCTCGCATAGCATCATCAACTTGATAGCAGGTATCAGATATTTCTGGAATACGCTGAGCGGAATATGATAAAATTGCTGCAAAATATTCTTTTAGAAATAAACTCTCTTTTTCATCTTTTGAAATTAGAAGCTGAAAACGTTTGTCCATCTTTTCAATACCTTTCGCTTCTTTTATCAAGGTGATTTTTGGTCGAATACTTTTACGGTATTTTAATGATTTTAAATCTAGAGCATTAATGATCGTTCTACCATTTTCATCTTTCACTTTGGTTTTTTCGTAAAATCCTTTCCCAGTCTTATCTCCCAAAAAATTATTTTCCAAAAGAAAATTGAAAAACTTAGGGGTGGCTGTTTTAGTTAATTTTTCAAAAAAACTATCTCCTTTTACATTTTGGACAACAAAATTGGTCACTTTATCCCCGGTATCTATACCTACTAAATCTTGAAGCCTAAAAGATCCTGTTTTAGGTCTACCCAAAATCGGCCCTGTAAGCAAATCTACCTCCTCGATTGTTAGATCAAATTTTTCGGTTAATTCAAATACTTTAGCCCCAGACATAACACCAATTCTATTTGCAATAAATGCGGGAGTATCTTTACAAAGAACGGTTTGTTTACCAAGGTTGATCTCACCATAATTCATAAAAAAATCTATAAGCTCAGTTAGTGAGTCCTTCGTTGGAATTATTTCTAACAGTCTTAAATATCTCGGTGGATTAAAAAAATGTGTCCCACAGAAATATTTTCTAAAATTTTCAGACCGACCCTCGGCTAATAGCTTAATGGGGATACTAGATGTATTTGAGCTTACAATACTTCCTGGTGATCTATATTCTTCAACCTTTTCAAATATTTGACGTTTTATATCCAGTCTTTCAACCACTACCTCAATTATCCAATCTGCTTCTTTAATTTTATGAAAATCGTCCTCAAAGTTACCTACAGTTATTCGACTGGAATATTTCTTATTATAAAGGGGTGCAGGCTTTGATTTTATTGCTTTATCCAGAGCATTTTTAGCAACTTGATTTCTTATTAATCTATTATTTTCTTCATCATCTGAAAGTTTACTAGGCAATATATCAAGCATGAGTACTTCTAAACCTACATTTGCTAACTGACAGGAAATCCCAGATCCCATAACTCCAGATCCAAGGACAGCAACTTTCTTAATTCTGAATTGCATTATTCGTTTTTAACAAATCTATTAAAAAACTTTCAGGTTACATTTTTTTATACATTTGTTCTAATCTAAAGATTTATTATGAGCCATCAACAAGTATTCGAACAATTTAAAAAAAGAGCAGAAAACTCATCTCCTCTTGGAGGAAAACTAAAATTTTTGGTAGACGAAAATCCTGTTTTAATTGATGGGTCTGGAGAAGAAAATATTGTTTCCATGTCTGACGAAGAATCCGATTGTACCATTGAGGTATCAACGGAGGTTTTGGAAAAATTGCGAGATGGAGAGATTAATCCAATGATGGCTGTAATGGGGGGTCAAATCAAAATCTCAGGTGATATGGGTCTGGCAATGAAAGTCCAGTCTTTAATTGGATAATATTTTTTTATATTTTTTTATATTTTTTTTTTTATATTTAGTTATATAAATATTAACCAATTGAATCTCGAAGAAAAAAAAATTATTGCCCAAGTAAACAAATCAAAACTTGTTTATGCATTTTCCCTAATTGATAACATCGTAAATTCAAAAGATCCTAAAAAAATCAAAAATGATCTTCACAAGGTTTGGAAAATTTCTGGATTTAAGAGCAAGAAAGGGTTTGAAGATTTATTCAAATTGCGTAAAGGGATTTCCCTGTATGATTATTGTAAGAAATTGAATCCAAATTGTGATTGTTAAATTAAGGTATAAAGTTCTCAACTGGGAATTTAATGTATTAAGCGGTCAAAATAACACTCTTAATATTTGATCTAGTAATTTTTTTATAAATTTTTTTTTGCTGACATTTTATAATAAAACCACATAGCACTATGTGAAAATAAAATTAAGTCTAATGCAAGGATTGGCATAAATAGAATATCTTTATATAAACTAAGCGTTATCAAATTAACTTGACAATAAATACGTTAAAATCATGAGGATTTTAGTATGTATAAGTAATGTTCCAGACACTACTTCAAAAATAAATTTTGTAGATGAGAACACCTTATTTGACACTAATGGGGTTCAATTTATAATTAATCCAAATGATGAATTTGGACTTACCAGAGCGATATGGATGAAACAACAACAGAGTGCTGAGGTAACAGTTGTTACCGTTGGTGATAACTCCTGTGAGTCGACTTTAAGGAAATGTCTTGCCATAGGCGCTGATAATGCAATTCGAATCGATCTAAAGCCAACTGATGGATTTCAAGTTGCAAAACAATTGGCAAAAATCTGTCAAGAAACTAATTATGATATCATCATTGCAGGTAGAGAATCAATCGACTATAATGGGGCTATGGTTCCTGGAATGCTAGCTGCTTTATTGGACTATAATTTTGTAACAAATTGTGTTGCTTTAGATGTTGAAGCGGAAAATGCTCATGCCTCAAGGGAAATAGATGGTGGAATTGAAATAATCTCATGTCAACTCCCCATAATTATTGGAGCTCAAAAAGGCTTAGTCGAGGAAAAGGATTTAATCATTCCAAATATGCGAGGGATAATGCAAGCACGGCAAAAACCTCTTAAGGTGATCGAACCTACTGAAGATGAAGTAAAATCTTCAATTCTAAAGTTTGAAAAACCTATTCCAAAAGGAGAGGTTAAATTAGTTCCCGCTGATGATATCGACCAATTAATAGACTTATTACACAACGAGGCAAATGTTATTTAAAAAAATACCACTATGTCAGTAATAATATATGCCGAGTCTGAAAACGGGAAAATCAAAAAATCTGCTTTTGAACTTGCCTCTTATGGCTATGAAATTGCAAGTGAAATGAATGTTCCATTGATTGCAGTAACATTTAACCAAGAGGAAGTAGAGTCACTTGGAACTTATGGAATAGAAAAAGTGATCAAATTCAAAGGGCCGTCAATTTCAAATTTTACTGCTTTACAATACGCTGAAAATATAACATCAATAGCAAAAGAAAATGAGGCCAAGATTATTATTTTAAGTTCTAGCGCAAATGCTAAATATTTGGCGCCTAAATTATCAATTAATTTGTCTGCAGGTTACGCATCTAATGTTATTTCACTCCCAGAGAAACTTCAACCCCTTAGGGTGAAAAGATCATGTTTTACCAATAAGGCATTTAATATTTGTTCTCTGAGCAATGAGGTTAATATTGTCGGACTGTCTAATAACTCATATGTAATTAAAGAAAATCCAAAATCCATTGAGATAATTGAAAAAAATTCAAGCTTTACCGAAACAACACTAAAAGTAGAAAAATTAGAAAAATCATCAGGTAAAGTAACTATTGCAGATGCCGATATTGTTGTTTCAGGGGGAAGAGGGTTAAAGGGCCCTGAAAATTGGCACCTTATAGAAGATTTAGCAGATACTCTTGGGGGTGCTACAGCATGTTCAAAACCTGTTTCTGATATGGGTTGGAGACCTCATAGTGAACACGTTGGACAAACAGGAAAGCCAGTTGCCTCTAACCTGTATATTGCCATTGGTGTGTCTGGTGCAATTCAGCACCTAGCAGGTGTTAATTCATCAAAAGTTAAGGTTGTAATTAATAATGATCCTGAGGCCCCATTCTTTAAAGCCGCAGATTATGGAATAGTTGGTGATGCATTTGAAGTAATTCCTCAACTAACAAAAAAACTTAAAGAGTTTAAAAGTAAATAAACATTAATTTTTTATTGATAAACTCTAACATAATCAATTTCCATTTGACCTTTGTTAAAATTTTGTGGTATATCTCCCCCTAAATTACCACCCATTGCAAGATTTAGTAGTATATAATGAGGATTATCAAAAGGAGCTCTATTACTATTGGAAAGACTAATAAGATGTTTGTCATCAATTAATATCTTTAATGAACTTGCATCCCAAATAAGTGAGTAAAGATGAAAGTTTTCAGTTAAACTTGATATGTTCAAATTAGATATATTTTTTTGTTCACCATAATTAGAGTATTCATTTGTTTGAGAATCAGTCCAATGAAATGTACCATAAGCTATTGATTTATTCCATCCATTTTGCTCAATCAAATCTATTTCTCCACATTTAGGCCATCCAACACTTCCAAAGCTGTCACCGTGGAAATTTCCAATCTCATTTATATTTGTTCCTAAAGTCCATATGGCAGGCCATGTCCCTCCCTCAGACGGAAGTTTTGCTCGAACATCGACTCGACCATATTGGAATTCAAATTTTGAATTTAATCTTGAGGACGTGTATGATTTTCTGTTTCCATTAAATGTAAAATCTTCTCTTAAAGCAATAATCTTTAGAGTTCCATTACTAACATTTGAGTTTTCTTTTCTAGTGGTATAGTGTTGTTTCTCATTATTAGCCCAATTATTTCCATCAATTGGGATATATTGTAAATGCCATTTAGATTCTGACGGAGATCCCTGATAATTAAACTCATCATTCCAAATTAAGGAATATCCAACATACTGAGTTACCTCCTCAGAACTGTCAATCCAGTTATCACTTTGATTGCTATTGTTTCCATTAGCGTTTTTAATTTCTACATCGATTGTTTGATATGAATATGACTCTTCATTACTGTCAAAAAATGCCCAAACACCAATTGTATAATTACCTTTATTGTTATAGATATATTCAATCTCGCCATTTGAGTTATTATAAACAGCATTTTCCTCAAAAGAAAATCTATAGTTGATAGTACCCTCAGCGGAAGCAGATAATAAAACAGCGCCATTTTCACCAATCGTTAAACTAACTGAGAGATCTGATTTATCTGATTTACTACAACTTAAAAAAAATAATAAAGTGACTACTAAAAAAATATTTAAAATTAGAGGTTTGATAATTGATAATTTATTTAAATACTAAAACATTAAAATTTATAATTACTTAAAAATAATTTTAGAAACCTAATTTAGCCAAAGATTACAAAAATTGATGAATAATTATTTCTTCTGATATAACCTTACATAGTCAACTTCCATAATACCCCGATCGAAATCTTCACCAACTTCTCCGCCTAAGCTTCCCCCTACAGCAACATTCAAGATTATATACTGATCATTTTTAAAAGGCCAGTTTTCAGGTGTTTTGTCTTCTGGTGCATAGGAAAAATATTTTTTATTATCAACGTAAAAATCAATTTTAGATTCAGTCCACTCTATCGAATAGATGTGAAAGTTAGATGTTACATCTGTAACTTCTACACCTTTAACAATGGTATCATCACCATGACTTGAAGGAACATGAATTGCACATTGAATCATAGTGAAATTTTCAAAAAGCTGCTCCATTATATCAATTTCTCCACAAGCAGGCCACCCAACAGTTTCAAGGCTTGATCCTAGAGTCCATATTGCTGGCCATGTTCCTTTTTCACGTGGAAGCTTGGCTCTTACATCTAATTTTCCATAGGTAAAACTTTTCTTAGAATTCAGACGAGCTGAGGTAAATTCAAGTTCAGTACCGGAGTTTATAAACTTTTCTTTTTTTGCAATTATTTTTAAAGTGCCATCACTAATGTAAGCATTATCAGGTCTGTCAGTATAGTGTTGTAATTCATTATTATACCATCGTCCATTGTTGGGGGCTTTAGTCTCTAAAAACCACTTTTTTTTGTCAATTAATAATTGATCTTGATCAAATTCATCACTCCAAACTATCTCATATTTTTTTTCAGTATTATCACATGAAATGAGACACATATTGCAGAATGTGAATAGGTAAATTATTTGAAATTTCATAAAAAAAGTTTTAATCTGTTTAATTATTTTTAAACAGGATTTGGATTATAAAATTGGTTGATTACTATAAAAAGCAGCCTAAAAATTTTAGGCTGCTTTTTAAAATGTTAGTTATTCGTATGATGTTATTACAAAATCAGTAATAGTTACTGAGGCATCCTGAGTCACTAGATACATTAGGGCTGAACTAAATGTATTCGCAGCTTCTTGAGCGGGAATATCAACAGTATATTCTTTTGCTTCGGTACCACTTATTGTAATATTTGATGTTGAAAAACTCGGTTCAGTATCAGGGTGGGGCTTAAATTCAAATTTGAAATTGATTGAAACATCTACACCTGCTGTTGATCCAGTAAACTTAATTTTTCCACCTTTTGAAAATGATAGTGGATAAATACCAGCATTTTCATTTGCAAAACCTGCCCATGCTTCAGTCCCAGTCGGAAAAGTGTAAACATTATCGATAACCGTGGCTCCACCAAAAGATCCTGTATAGGCTGCTGAATAATTTGTCCCTGATGGCGCATCGAACTCCCTTACAACAAAATTAGTTAAGGTCACATTATTGTCCTGAGTTACAAGATATAGAAGCAGTGAACTAAAAGTTTTTTCAGTCCCTTGTGAAGGAATATCAACAGTATATTCTTTAGCTTCAGTACCACTAATTGTAACATTTGAGGTGGTGTAACTTGGCTCTGTATCAGGATGAGGTTTAAATTCTAATTTAAAATTGATGTCTACATCAGTTCCTGCAGTTTGGCCAGTGAACGTTATTTTTCCACCATGAGGGAAAGAGAGTGGATAAATCGCAGCATTTTCATTTGCAAAACCTGCCCATGCTTCAGTCCCTGTAGGAAAATTATATACATTATTGACAACCGTTGCACCTCCAAAAGAACCAGTAAATTGTGCTGAATTATCGTCTCCAGATCCAGATCCACCTCCATAGAAATAGATATTATCAAAATAGACTGTTCCGTTTCCTTCAACTTTAAATTGGAATACGTTTGTTAAATCAACAACATCTGAAAAATGACTCAAATCAATATTTACACTGTTCCATTGACCTAAATTAGTTAAGTCTAATTCAAATGCTTTTTCCTCAGCTGCCCCGTCACCATTAGCATCAGGACTTATAAGAAAGAATTTTAATGTGGAAGCATCTCCAGTGAAATAATCCAAATGAAATTTGGTTTTATTTGATAAGTTTAGGTTTGGAACTTCTGTACCCTGATAGTTTAAAGTCCCATACTTCAATACTGTATTATTTGCAATAGTCTCAGTAGAAACAGCAGTAGATTGACCCCAATTCGGATTTAAATTGATTCCATCTATTGAAGTATAAGAATCACTAAATATTGACATTACCTCACCCGCTGAGTAAGTTGGAGAAGTAGGAGAATCAGTGGGAGCTGACGGTATAACAACTTCTTTGGGAGTTGAAAAGTCGAAATTGTCTACATAATAAGAAGTTGCAGACTCATTTGTTTTTCCATACCCCAAGATCATAGTAACTGTATTATAAATTCCTGATCTTTCACCTGATTTTTCTGGGATATTAAAAACAACTTTTTCCCATCCAGTTCCTTGTGTTACTGCAAAAAGATCTCCTGTTAATTTTTTTCCATCAGTGCCATTTGTCAATTCATCTTCTAATTTGAGTAGAACGTTATGTCCTGGACCAGGGGAATAAAAGTCAAATGAAATTGCCTCTTTCCCAGATGGAAAGTTAATTTTTTCTTTTAACATAAAATAAAAGCCAGCCCAAGATTGAACTCCAACTGGTTCACTAACATGAACGACTCTTTCCGAATTATTTCCATCTCCCTTAGAAGGGTTATCAGCATATGCCACAGATATATTAGTATCACCGACTCCACCAAAATAACTCCAATTTCCTGGTTGAGTTCTGTCTTCTGGCTGCCAATTCTCTGTTTTGAAGCTCGGACCTGTCTCCTCAAAAGTGATCATCACCGCATTTAGATCTGGGTCCGCTTCAACAAAAACATCTTCTTCGGGTTCCTCAATAACAATTGATCCTTGATTATCATTATCATTGTCTTTTGAACAAGATATGATTGAAAAAATAAAAGTAAGTGAAAAAATTAATAATAAATTGTGTCTCATTGTGTTTAATTTAATTGAATAGATTATTAGTTATATCCCTCATTTTGAGGATAGCCTGCACCTAAAAGGTCAATAACTCCTTGAGGTATAGGTAGATTAATCATATGAGGTTTATATTCCTCCATAGGATTAACGTGATTTCTAGAGTAGTACTCATTTAATAATGGAGAGTTCATGTGATCCATTAAATATTCAAATAGTAACCCTTTTCTTTTCAAACTGAACCAGCGTTGCCCCTCAAAAGCTAATTCTCTAGCTCTTTCCTCAAAAATATTTTTTATGGTTACATTTGATTGTGGAGCTACACCTGCCCTAGATCTCACGATATTTAAATATTCCAGAGCTTTTGAGCTATTTCCAGATTCAAGATGTGCTTCTGCTCCTATTAAATAAGTTTCTGCCAACCTGTAAACCATTATATTTTTAAAATGCATCCTATCGGTTGGATCAATATTAGAGTCGAAAAATTTTAAAACACCTGGGCTTTGTCTTTTGAAATACATAAAAAAGTCATCATCCTGGGCCTTGTTTTCATATAGATCTAGCGGATCTCCAAGTTTCTTTCCACTTGGTAAAGTTTTTTCATCATTGTAGAGATACTCGAAAATGTAATAACTATTTTTTCGTTTATCGTTCAAATCTTGATTTATAAGATCTACTGCATAAGGGTTAAGTGTAATGAAACCAAAACCATCACCACCATTTTGAATTGATTGAGTTAGACCTGGCACTGCTGAATAGTGAGCGACTGTTTGCCAATTTAATTGGTGCCAGGCTCCTCCTCCTATGGTATTTTTTTCAAAATTAATTGCAAAAAGTGTCTCTGAATGATTGAGTTCTCCTTCAAAAACTTTGTCAACACTTACTAGAGAGTAGGGCCCATTATTAATAATCGATTCAACAATATCAGCAGCCTTTTCATAATTTTTTTGCCACATTTCTACCTTAGCTCTTAAATGATCTACCGACCCCTTAGTCCATCTACCAAATTGGGTTGTAGAGTAATTAAGGTTTTGACTTGCAAATTCCAAATCATCTCTAATTTGTCTGAAAATCTCCTCCTCGGTCGATTTTTTGCTTGGTCTTTCAAATGCAGTTTCAGGTGAAGTAGGTTCAGTTTTAATATAAATATTAGTAAATAGTCTGTAGAGAGTAAAATATGAATTCGCTCTGAAGGTTTTTGCCTCTGAAAGGTCTTTTAATAAGGATGGATCGGAATTTCCTGACTCGATTAATAAGTTTGCCCCTTTGATAATTGAATTTGCAATATCTATAATCTTGTAATTATGTCCCCAGAAATATCCATATGCTGCTTCCGTACCGTAGTCGGCTCCAAGTCCACAGCCCCAAAAACAATTGCTAAACAATGAGATTTCTCCATCAACTCCAGCAGAGATATCGCTTTTAGCTTGAAGAATAAGAGGCACAGCCCCGTTAAACCAGTCTCGCTGATATGGCTCTCTGTTAAGTGAATATAATCCAACTACAGCATTTGATATCCCATCTGAGCTTGAGTAAAGAAAATCAACTGAATTTTTGGACAATAATTCGTCCTTAAGAAAATCTTTTTCATAACATGATACTAGAGTTATTAAGAAAAAACAATAAAGAAAAGTTTTAATTTTTATCATAATTTCTTGATTTAAAAATTCAATTTTAGTCCCAAAGTCATATTCAATGTCTCTGGAAAAACACCAGCTCTAAGATCCTGTTCAGGTGAATAAGACAAAAAATCTGTCATTGTAAATAAATTTGTTCCAGTGAAATATAATCTCCCTGACTTAAGATTAAATAAATCATTAATGTTTGAATTAAAATTGTATCCAACTGTAACAGTTCTTAAGCGCATATAAGATGCATCCTGTGCTGCAAAAGAATTTAAATGTTTAAGCCACGCAGCATTTGCATTTGCCTTTGGCCATAACAAAGAGGGATTGTTATCAGTGTAATACGGTACAACTGGACCATTCATTTCAGCCTTCCAGAACTCACCGTTAGCTAGAATAGAATTAATCCTAGTTACTCCCTGAACGATATAAAAATCTGCAAAAAGATCAAAATCCTTATACCGTAAAGTAGTATTAAATGATCCGTACCAATCTGGGTCAGTATTTGTAAAAATATTGTCTTCAATATCTATCAATCCATCATTGTTTTGATCAATTACTTTTATATGGCCTGGCTTAGCACCAATTTCTGCGAAAACTGGACTTCCAGGTAATAGATCAGCTTCTTGATAAATACCATCATATTGTGGTTGCCACAAGGAATTAATAGATTCACCAATTGAAAGCCTTCTTCCAGAGGAATCAGTAATGTCAATAAAATACTCTTCTCCTGTTTCTGGATTAATTTGCGTCTCTCCAGTAAGTGAAATGATCTGATTTTTATTTTTTGACCACATTATTCCCATATCAAATGTCAAATCTGTTTTATTAATAAGTGATCCATTCAATGAAAGTTCTAAACCCTGATTTTGAAGCTCTCCAACGTTGAACCTAGTAACATTAAAACCAGTCGAGGATGCTAGCTGTCTATCCAATAATAAGTCAGAAGTTGTAGCTTTATAATATTCTAATGTTCCCCTTAACAAGTTTGTAAATAAAGCAAAATCAACCCCAGCATTTAAGGTTGTGGTAGTCTCCCATTTTAAATCTGGGTTTCTAAGTCTTGAGGATGCAGATGAACCACTTACGGTTGAATTTCCGAATACATAAGGATTATAATCAGCCACTCCTAGGGATTCAAGTGGGTTTATTCCCTGATTTCCCGTTGACCCATAACTTAACCGTAACTTTAGTTGATCAATGTATTCTAATTTTAAGTCTTCTTCAACTTTATATGCAATGGAAACAGCAGGAAAATAACCCCATTTGTTATTTTCAGAAAAAACGGATGCTCCATCAGCTCTAGTAGTGAATTCTAAAAGATATTTATTCTGAAATGAGTACCTAAATCGGCCCATAAAGGACAAAACCCTCCTTCTCCAAACATCCCTACTATTTGCCAGTAATTCAGACGCTAATCCATTATACTGTAATGCGTCATTCACAAAATCAGATTTATCCAGCTGATTATATTTAAAATTTTGCTCGTCATATGCATGAACCCCTGTAAAATCCAGATTATGAATATCATTATTTAGAATTTTACAGATTAAAATGTGTTCAATTAATAATTGCTTGTATTGAGTGTCGGTTAAAACACCTATTCCATTGTTTCCTTCATCTCCTGCAGAGTGCCTTGAAGAGCGATATATTCCTTGATCAGTGTTTCTATTCCTAAAAAATGTTTTTAGTGAATATGTGATATTTTCGTTAAAGTCATAATTAAATTTTAAACTAACATCAGTGAGATTTGTTTCCTGTTCATTATTTGACTCATTTTGGTCCCATAGAGGATTTATCGCAACTGAATTTTCTTGGCCTAAAAAATATTTTACTAAATTACCCTCATCATCGAATGGTTTTGCAATAGGGCTTAAACTTGATAAGAAAATTCCACCCGTCTCAAATTCTTGCAAAGCATTTTGAATATTAATTATGCCATCTAGACTTAGTTTATCTGTAAGCTGATGGCTGTAGTTAAGTTTAAACTGTAATCGATTAAATGCAGAGTTAGGAATAATACCATCTTGAGAAAAATAATTCATACTGGAATAAATGCTTGATTTTTCGGTTCCAGAGGAGTAGCTTATTGAATGATTAGTCAAAAGGGCATCCCTCAGGGCTAGATCCTCCCAGTTAACGAAATTTTCATTATTAATAAGATCTAATTCAAATTCTTCCCAAACGAATTTAGTTGGTGGTTTTGCTAACCCAGTTCGTGCTCTCCACGCATCCATTTTATAATTAAAGAAACCTACTGGATTGTACATATCAAAATTTTTGGTTAATGTTTGTGTAGTAACATAACCAGAGTAGTTAAAACTTGAATAGCCTTTTTGAGCCCTTTTAGTTGAAACTAAAACAACTCCGTTGGATGCACGAGCTCCATAAATAGCCGTCGATGCCGCATCTTTTAAAATTTCTATACTTTTAATATCATCAGGTGATATGTCATTTAAATTGTCAAAAGGAAGACCATCTACAATTATTAAAGGATTATTCCCTCCAGCAACAGAAACATTACCTCGAATAATAATATTAGAGGAACCTCCTGGTCTTGGGTCTCCCAAATTCACCTGCACGCCAGCAGCCCTTCCTCGTAATAACTCAGAAACATTGGTAGTAGGGATTTGATTTGCTTTATCAACCTCTACACTTGCTACTGATCCAACTAGATTACTTTTACGTTGGGAACCATAACCTACAACAACTATTTCATCAAGAGCATCTAACTCTGGTAGTAAATAAATATCGATGAATTCTTGTTCAGCAATTTTAACCGAAAATGTTTTATATCCTAAATAACTAAATAGATATTCATCACCCTTTGAAAAGTTAGTCAAAGTAAATTCTCCATTAAAATCAGATATTTGACCGTCGCCTGTCAAGTTATTATATATGTTTACACCAGGAATTGGTTGATTTGTA
>CACHZY010000011.1 GCA_902584445.1 uncultured Bacteroidota bacterium
AAAATTTTTCCCAATAAATTGATTTTTTATTTTTTCAGCTTTTACTTGTTTAGCGTATTCGATTATACCTCCTTCCAATTGGAAAACATTCTTAAACCCTTTATGTTTGAAATAAGCGCTTGCTTTTTCACATCGAATCCCTCCAGTGCAATACATCAAAAGCTTTTTATCTTTCTTTTGTTCAGCAAGAATTTGATCAATATGGGGTAATGATTCACGAAAGGTGTCTACATCTGGAGTTAAGGCACCCTTAAAATGTCCAATTTCACTCTCATAATGATTTCTCATATCTAGACAAAGTGTATCCTCTTCTGCTAACAATTCATTAAACCGTTTAGCATTTACATGAGTCCCTTTTTGAGTAACGTCAAAGGAAGAGTCGTCTAGGCCGTCTGCTACTATTTTATCTTTTATTTTAATAGTGAGTTTTAAAAAAGACTCATCATTTTGTTCTACAGCAATATTTAATCGGACTCCTTTTAAAAAGGTAATTTCATCTAGAAAAGTTCTAAACTTTTTAAATTTAAAGGCAGGTAAAGAAAGCTGGGCGTTTATACCTTCTTGGGCTATATAAATTCTCCCCAAAACACCCATAGAGTTCCAGTGTAAAAATAAGTAATCTCTAAAAAGCTTTGGATTAAGGATTTTATTGTACTTATAGAAAGATAGTGTTAAGCGTTCAGTATTTTCAGCTTCAATTAAAAGTCTTCTTTCCTCAGCGCTAATTTTGTTATAAAGTTCCAAGCTGTAACCCTTTTAGTATTAATAACAAATTTATAAAATTAATATTGATAAAAGACTCTATATTACTATGGTAAATCTTATCTGAAGTATTCCATTTATTTTAAATTCAGGCATACCAAGGAAATAAATATTTTAAATCCCAAAAGTAAATGTGGCTCAAAATAAAAATATCGTAAATATCTATTAGTTGATATAATATTGTTAATAATCCTTTTCTAACTCTATTGTTGACAATAATTAGAAATAGTAAATTCGCTAAAAAACAGAGTATTATGTCTGAAGCAAATGAAGCAAAAAAGAAAGCACTACAATTAACCCTTGATAAATTAGACAAAACCTACGGCAGGGGTGCAGTAATGAAATTGGGAGATGAGGCAGTCGAAGAAATAGAAGCTATTTCCTCAGGTTCTATTGGTTTGGATCTTGCCCTTGGTGTAGGAGGTTATCCTCGTGGCAGAGTAATCGAAATATATGGACCAGAGTCTTCAGGTAAAACTACTTTAACACTTCATGCTATTGCAGAATGCCAAAAAAAGGGAGGAATAGCTGCCTTCATAGATGCGGAACACGCGTTCGATCGCTTTTATGCTGAAAAACTAGGTGTAGATCTGAGTGAATTGATTATCTCTCAACCTGACCACGGGGAGCAAGCGCTCGAAATTGCGGATAATCTAATCCGATCAGGTGCTATTGACATGGTAGTAGTCGATTCTGTAGCCGCTCTAACTCCCAAAAGTGAGATCGAAGGAGAAATGGGGGACTCAAAAATGGGGCTTCATGCGCGACTAATGTCTCAAGCCCTTAGAAAACTAACTGCTTCAATAAGTAAAACCAATTGCACCGTCTTTTTTATTAATCAGTTAAGAGAAAAAATCGGAGTAATGTTTGGGAATCCTGAGACAACTACTGGTGGAAATGCCCTTAAATTTTACTCCTCAGTTCGTTTAGATATTCGCCGATCTACTCAAATCAAAAATGGGGATGCAGAAGTCCTTGGGAATAAAACTCGAGTTAAGGTCGTCAAAAATAAAGTAGCGCCACCTTTTCGGACTACTGAATTTGATATCATGTACGGAGAAGGAATTTCAAAAGTAGGTGAAATAATTGACCTCGGTGTTAACTACGAAATTATTAAAAAAAGTGGCTCTTGGTTTAGTTACGGTGATACCAAATTGGGGCAAGGCCGCGATGCAGTTAAAACTCTTTTTGAGGACAATCCAGAGTTGATGGAAGAACTGGAAACAAAAATTATGGATACAGTTAAAGCAGTAGAATAATCTTTTAATTTTTTTGAAATTAGTCCTTGGAAATAAATCGTTTTAAAGCAGAAATGTCGGCCTTGGCCGAAAACCAAAAACCCTTTTTTTTTCTTATAGATTTTGAACAAGAGGATCCAATAGTCTGCCCTATTGATAAGGCTGAAGAGCTAGGGTTTTATTTTCAAATTAAAAAATTCAAAAATTTTAAGCCCAAATTTCTGGATCGTAAACCTATGACATTATCAATTGATCCAGTTCCCAGGTCTCTTTATAGTAAAGCTTATAAAAAAGTCGTTAAGGAGATTTTCCAAGGTAATACTTTTTTACTAAATCTGACTTTCCCTTCCAAAATTAAAACTCCCTTAAGCCTAGAGCATATATTTCATTTAGCAAAAGCTCCTTACAAGCTGCATTACAAAGACCAATTTGTTGTTTACTCCCCCGAATGCTTTATTAAAATAATAAATGGATATATATATTCCTATCCTATGAAAGGGACTATTAACGGAAGTTTACATGATGCTCAAAAAACTCTTACTAACAACACTAAAGAAATCAACGAACATAATACCATAGTAGATTTAATCCGAAACGATTTATCTAAAGTTGCAAAAGAAGTTAAAGTAACACGTTTTAGATACATTGATAAAATTAAAACCCAAAAAAATGAAATTTTCCATACAAGTTCAGAAATCAGGGGAAAGCTCTTTAAGGAATGGAAAAAACAACTGCCTGAAATACTTTTAAATATGCTCCCCGCTGGATCCATATGTGGTGCTCCTAAAGAAAAAACCGTAAGTATTATTCGTGAAGTAGAACAAGAAAAACGGGGTTACTACACTGGTATTTTTGGATTTTTTGATGGAGAAAATCTTGACAGCGCGGTAAATATCCGATACCTAGAAAAACATCAAGGCGAAATTCGCTATCGCAGTGGCGGAGGTATCACTTCTCTAAGTGACTTAGAATCAGAGTATAATGAGCTAATCGAAAAAATATATGTACCCGTTATTTGAATCTCTTTGCATCCAAAATGGTAAAATTCTGAATTCCAAATGGCACGAGAAGCGTTTCCGTAATGCTTATCTTAAATATTTTGGTAAATCGGCTTACTTTAATTTACTAGATGAGATAAATATCCCAAAAGAATTTAAAAAAGGAAATGTTAAGCTAAGAGTCCTTTATGGAGAAACTGGACGAGAGATTCAATTTGAGATCTATAAACTTCGAAAAATTAATACCATAAGGTTGGTTCATGTCTCAAGTTTAAAGTACCCCTTAAAATTAACAGAGAGAGAGAAATTAAATTCCCTTTTTGAGCAAAGAGGAGCTTGTGATGATGTTATTATAGTTAGGGATGGCCAGATCACAGACAGTTCTTATGCCAATTTGATTTTTTTCGACGGAAGAGAATGGATTACTCCAAAATACCCACTTTTAGAGGGTACCTGTAGAGCTAGGCTATTAGCTAATAGAAAAATTAAAATGGCTACTCTAGGTATTCAAGAGCTCAAAGCTTTCAAAGGATTAAAACTAATCAACGCTATGCGAGACATCGATCAAGAATTAATCCCAATGGATAGAATTCTTCATTAATCAATATTTTTGATTTTTTTCCAAACTCCTATTGCCTCAACGGCCTTTTGCTCAGGGTCCTCATCAAGTGCTCTGAAAATAAGATCAAAAGTTTTTTGCTGAAGTATTGGGATATCTTTTTCAGTTAGTCCCTTGGCGCTAATCTTTGGGTAAATATCAACTCTTAATTTTCCAGGATAGCCATGTGTGGTATACCATGGGAATTTCCTTTTACAATCCAAAAAAACAATTGGGCAAATATCTAGCTGATGCTCTATAGCAAGCTTAAATGCCCCTTGCTTAAAAGTATTGAGCAATATAGTTTCATCGATATATTCTTTTTCAGGAAAAATACAAACGCTATAGCCTTTATCCAAAACTTTTCTCGCACGACTATAAACTCCAAAACGACTTTTAGAACTACTTCTATCAACCATTATAGCCGCTCGCTTGTACAAGTATCCAAAAAATGGAATTTTAACCAATTCTTTTTTTCCTACAAAAACAAAAGGTCGATTAGCTATCATAAACATTAGCATAACATCAATATAACTTGAATGATTTGCTACGAATACATAACTCTGTTTATTGTCAAGTTCTGACATATTATTGACTTTAACCCTAAAACCCATCCCTAATAAAACAATGCGGGACCAAATATGACGTGCTGTCCAAAAAAAAGGACGATATCCGTTTGGAAATATTAGAAATAAAGTCAAAAAAGGAAACATTATAATTACAGGAATACCTGCTAAAAAATAAAACCAAATTCTCCAGAAAATGATCAAAACCCTTGCCATTTCATAAAAATACATTTTCTATGAATGGATAAAGAATCCAAATCCTGCAAACTTTGTACGAACCGCTAAAAAAAATATCTTTGTAAGTAATCAATCTCAAAAATGGCAAGAATATTAACAGGTGTTCAGTCTACTGGAATTCCACACTTAGGAAATCTACTGGGTGCAATATTGCCTGCAATAAAAATGTCTAAAGATCAGACAAATGAATCGTTTTTTTTTATTGCTGACTTGCACTCGATAACTCAAGTCAAAAATGGTAATGAGTTATCAGAGAATACATTTGCTACAGCCGCAACTTGGCTTGCTTGCGGGCTAAATCCTGAGAAAACAATATTCTTCCGTCAAAGTGCTGTAAGTCAGGTAACTGAGTTAGCTTGGTTTCTTAGTTGTTTTTTCCCTTACCAAAGACTTACGCTAGCCCATTCTTTTAAGGATAAATCAGGCCATTTAGGAGATGTAAATGCTGGTCTATTTTCATATCCCATGCTTATGGCTTCGGATATTTTGATATACGACGCGGAATTGATCCCCGTTGGGAAAGATCAATTACAACATTTAGAGATAACTAGAGATGTTGCATCACGCTTTAACAATCAATTGGGACAAACATTTGTTTTGCCAAAAGCTAAGATTCATGAAAATACTCAATACATAATTGGCACTGATGGAAATAAAATGAGCAAGTCCAAGAATAATTCCATAAATATTTTTCTTCCTGAAAAAAAACTGCGCAGTCAGATAATGAGTATTATTACAGATAGTAAATCGGTTTATGAGCCAAAGAATCCAGAACAATGTAATTTATTTAAAATATACAGCGTATTGGGCGATCAAAATCAAGTAGATGCACTTCACGAAAAATATATAAATGGAGGTAGTGGATATGGGGATACTAAACAAGCCTTGTTTGAATTAATCTTAGAGAAATTTAAAGTTGAAAGAGAAAAATTCAATTATTACTACGAACACCCCGAAGAAGTAGAGGTTGCTTTGGCAAAAGGAGCAATCAAAGCTAGTAAAATTGCCGATGAAGTTCTGCTTAGAGTCAGACGAAAATTAGGTTTCTGATCTAATCATTGAGAAAAGGTTTACTATTAAAATAGACATAATTTTCTCTAGTAATTTTTTTATAAAAGATATTTAAATGTCTGTAATTGAGTTATCATATAATCTTATGGTTATTGTGAGGTCAGATTTTTATTATCTTTGATATATGTTAACTCAACAATATATTAAGGAATTACTATACCAGCACGAGTGTGTTACAGTTCCTAATTTTGGGGCTTTTCTTACCCGTTCAATGAATATTTTGATAGATACTGATAGTGGATTATTCCTTCCTCCCAGAAAAGAAGTTAGTTTTAACAGTTTGTTGAGTAATAATGATGGAGTATTGGCTCACTATATTGCCCAAAAAGAAAAGGTATCTTTTGAACAAGCTCTAAGAAGAATTGAAAAAGAAGTAATTAGTTGGAGGCAAAGGCTAAATACACAGCAGTTGTCTTTCCCTGGAATAGGAGAAATAAGACTAAATAAACAGAAAAAAATCATTTTCTATCCAGATGGTAAAATTAATTTTGACCTCAGTGCTTTTGGACTGAGTAGCTTTTACAGAAAGCCTATAAAAAACTCGAATAATAAAGAATTTAACACCCCACAAAACATGGAAAAAGAAAACAAAGAAAACTTAATGTTTACCCCAGGAGAGAAAGAAGAAAAACGTAAGCCTTTCCTAAAATATGCTGCAATTGGACTCATTGGAATCGCCTTAGCTGGTTCCTTGTATTACTTTGGAAACCAATATATAGCTAATGAAAAAATTAAGTCAATGGAGCTGGCCCAAAAGAAGATAAAAAGTAATGTTCAAAAAGCAACTTTTGATTTGGGATCAGTATCCAAAATGAATCTCTCTTTTGATTCCGAGCCCGAAGCGATTAAAAATGCCCCACTCGATAAAACCTACTTCAGTGTCGTAGCGGGTTCTTTTAGATCAATTGAGAACGCAGAAAGATTATTAAAAAAACTCATAGTTGATGGTTTTGAGGCTGCCTTTACAGAAGTAAATCCGGAAGGCTTGTATCGCGTAGCTTATGGGAGATTTGTTTCTAAACGCGAGGCACTAAATCTTCACAATTACATAAGGTATGCGCTTAAAGAAGACGCTTGGTTCTTGGTTGAAAAGTAGTTCTACATTTTATAAATCCAATTCTTTGGGTTTTGTGCTTTTAATTCATTAAATACACTGAATTGTAAAGTGGTTTTCCCGGTCTGTGGGTTGGTAAATATTTCTCCTATTGGCTGTTTTGCTTTAACCTTTTCCCCTTTTTTAACATACACCTTTGAGATGTTTTTATATGTGGTTATAAAATTACCGTGTTTAATCAATACTGTGGGGTTGTTTCCCTTAAAACTTAAGACAGTCATTACCTCTCCATCAAATACCGATCGAGCAAGACTATTTAAGCTAGTGGCTATTGTTACCCCATTGCTCTTGATCATTGTGGTTTTTACTACTGGGTGAGGCTGAGTTCCAAATCGTTGAATTACTATCCCTTTTTCAACAGGCCAAGGAAGTTTACCTTTGTTGGCAATAAAGTTTTGGGCCAAAAGCTTTGCCTCTGGTGTTAAGGCAAATACATTTTTAGATTTTTTTCCTGCTGCTTTGTTTGAAGCGGCAATTGCTTCCCTTATCAAGCGCTCGATTTCTCTATCGATAGCAACTGCTTTTCGTTGTTTTTCTTTGATGTTCGCCGAAAGGGAACGCGACTTGAATTTGAGACTTCGGATGAGACGCTGCTGAGATTTTCGCTCGTCCATCAAGATCTGTTGCGCTTTTTTGTTCTCTGCAACTAAACCCTGCTTCTTGGTCTTTTGCTCAAGCAAAGTGTTGTTTAATATCTGAAGCGTTTGGGTCTTATTGGCAATCAGCTCTCCCTGTTTTTTTCTGAAATTAGCATATTGTTTTATGTACTGAATCCTTTTGTAAGCCTGAAGGAAATCTGTCGAGGAAAACAAAAACATCAATCGATTCAAGGAAGATTTACTTTTATATGACTTGATTATCATATCAGCATAATCTTTCTTTAAAGCCTCTAGTTCAACCCTTAATTCGGTAATATCTCTTTGGTTAACGTTAATTTGACGGGTCAATAAATTTGCTTGTTGATTATTGACCTTCACGAGTTGACTCCTAACAGAAATTTTTAAGTCCAGATCCTCGACTTGTGAAAGAACTGTCTTTTCCTTTCGATTGTTGTTGAATAGTAAAGTATTTATTTGCTTTATTTCCTGTTGAAGTCTTTTTTTTTGGGCCTCAAGAGCTTTCTGGCGGGAAGAATTAGACTGAGCTGTTCCAGCCGAAATCATCAAAAGGCAACAAAAAGTCCAAAACCACTTATTGCTATACATTACAAGTCGATTGGTTTGTAGCCATCTGGTATTTTAAAAGGTAAACTTAACTGATCAGGGAAGTCGACTCGTGTATACTCAAGGGTTATCCTTTTTAGATCACGGCCATCAAAGAGAGAAATTTCGATTTCTCGGGGAAGAAATTCTCCCTCCAATCGTTGGTAATTGATATATTTGATCGTCAGGGATTGCATAGTTTCTGAAACTAAAAATCTTTGTTCTCTTAAACTAAAATCGCTGGGATCGTAGAAAAAAGTAGGTCTTAATTGCATTTTACTAGATTTAGGAGTCAAGATATAGTATTTGGGGTGAGATATGGTTTCCCATCTTCCACGATTTAAGTCTGCAAGGGGCAGACCAATCAATAGATTTTGGATGTCCTCAAAGTCAAAATTAGTATTGAATTGGTTGTTAATAAAACTAATATCTCCTTCAAAAAAGGTTTTTTGAAATTTTTCGAAGAAAGATACTTTTATAGGAGTAATTAATATTTTGGCGATAGGCACCAACATATTCGCGCTAATCCATATAGCTTTGTCTTTCTCCATTCTGATGTTAACTATCACTTGTTGGCTCCTTTTGCCATCATCATAGGTTGTTTTCACCCGAGATCTAAATTTTTTAAAGTCAACCCTGTTTTTAGAAATAGCTTTTGTCAAATCCTTAACTGGAAGATATTTTATGGGATTTTTGCTGGGAAATACTGCTGGGGATTTGCATGCAGTGATAAAAATGATAAAGAGAATAAACCCAATTTTTTTATCTGCAAAGTTGCTATCTTTTCCTAACATTTTAAGTCAATTCAGAATAGTCTCCAATACTTATAAAGGTGTGATTACCATCATACTTGACGTGATTACCAATCATGGAGCCAAATAATTTTGCATTTTTAATTGCTGTATTTTTTTGGATCAGGCAATCAGAGATGGTCGAGTTTTCTACTAAAGATCCTTCGCCAATTGAAACATTTGGACCAACTATTGAGTTTTTCAGGACAACTCCCTTACCTATATAACAGGGAGGGATAATCTCACTATTTTCTTTTTTAATGTTATCTGCGATCAATTTATTCCCCTCCTCAGTTAAAATACCTAACATTTTTTTATTGGTCTCCAGCGTAATTTTTGGATTTCCACAGTCCATCCATTCTTTTACCTTTCCAGGAGTAAAAATAGCTCCTTTCTTCATCATTGAGAGAATTCCTTCATTAAGTAAAAACTCCTCTCCGTGTGAACGGGCTTTCTTCATGCTGTCTGTTAATTCGGATTTAATCAACGCTGCATCCCGAAAATAATAAATACCAATCACAGCAAGGTCTGAAACAAATTCCTGAGGTTTTTCGACTAAGGAATTAATCTTATCATTTTCATTAAGCTGTACAACCCCATAAGCCTTTGGATTGGATACTTTTTTTACCCAAATCATCCCATCTGACTCAGGATCAAGAGAAAGATCAGTACGAATTAAGGTATCCGCATAAGCAACGATGATAGGCCCAGTTAGAGAATCCGAAGCACACATGACAGCGTGACCGGTTCCTAATGGTTCCAACTGTCTATAAATTTTAGCTTTAGCTCCTAGCTCATTTGCCACCTCGGTCAATTCTTCCTCAATGGCCTTTCCAAAAAAGGCGGGGTCACCTAATACATAAGCAACCTCCTCGATTGGTTTAGCTACAACCCTAGCGATTTCATTTACCAATTGAGCTACAATAGGAGATCCTGCAACCGGTAACATTGGCTTTGGAACGGATAGACTATGCGGTCTTAATCTTGAGCCTCTGCCGGCCATGGGAACAATAATTTTCAATATTTAATTTTTTTAATTAAAACAATTACTTTAATATTATTTTTTTCCTGTACTTCCAAAACCTCCTGCGCCTCTTTCTGAATCAGGGAGAAATTCAACGGGTTCCCATTTGACTTGACTGTATTGTGCCACAACCAGTTGAGCAATTCGATCTTCTGGCAATATGGTAAAGGGGTCTTGAGAAAGATTGACTAATATTACGCCAATATCTCCGCGATAATCAGCATCAATAGTACCTGGGGAGTTGAGCACGGTGACGCCGTATTTAGCAGCAAGTCCACTTCTGGGTCGAACTTGTGCCTCATATCCCTGGGGTAGGGCAATGGATAATCCAGTAGGGATGATTTTTCTATCTAAAGGCTGGAGGATAATGGACGAAAATATGTTGGCTCGTAGGTCCATTCCCGCCGATAAAGCTGTTGCGTGATCAGGCAGATTCGCTTTACCAGTATAAATAACAGGAATTTTAATCATATTAAGTATTTGATCAAAAATACAAAAAGCATAGTGAAATTAAATATTAAATAAAACTGAAGAGGTTTATTTTATCCATTTAAAGCCTCTGCTCCCCCTACTATTTCAAGAATCTCATTGGTGATAGCAGCCTGGCGGGCTTTATTATAAGTGAGTTTGAGTTGATCTCTAAGCTCTGTGGCATTGTCAGTGGCCTTATGCATGGCAGTCATACGTGCGCCATGTTCACTTGCGAGGGAATCTAGCAAAGCCTTAAATAATTGTATTTTAAGGGACTTAGGTAAAAGCTCTTTGACAATGGCGGATTGTGATGGTTCATAAAGGTAATCTCCCCTTTTTTTTTCGCTAGAAATTTCTTCTGAGACAATAGGAAGGAATTGTTCAACAGTGATCAACTGTGTAGCGGCATTTTTGAATCGGTTATAAACCAAAAGTACCTTATCATATATTCCTTTCTCAAACTCCTCCATTACTTCGACAGCAACTAAAGCAGTATCCTCAAAATTAAGGTCATCAAAAAGGCTGTCGTTTCGACTTTTCATCGTTTGAGTTTTAGATAAAATATCTCCTCCTTTTTTTCCAATTCCCAATACATCGACTTTTTTTGCTTTAAAATCTTCTCTGCCAAGTCTGAGAGTTTCTTTGATTATATTAGCATTGAAACCACCACACAATCCCCTATTAGAGGTAATTGCAATTACCAAAATATTTTTCTCTGGCCTGACAGTGGTGTAGGAGTTTTCTCCAACGCCACCCATGTTAGCGCTAAGATTTTGGATTAATTCAGTCAACTTAGTTGCATAAGGTCGCATAGCTGTAATCCTGTCCTGTGCTTTTTTCAGTTTCGCTGCAGAGACCATTTTCATAGCACTTGTAATTTGCATAGTCGAAGAGACCGAAGCAATACGATTTCGTATTTCTTTTAAATTAGCCATTCTTTATTCAAATGCTTTAGAAGTTTCTTCAGCCACATTATTTAATGTATCTAGCACTTCGTCACTAATCTTACCTGCTTTTAGTTCGGACAATACTTTTTTATTATTCTTTTTGAGATTAGATAAAAAAGCAGTTTCAAACGCTTTGACCTTGTGAACAGGAACATTTCTCAGGAGATTTTTTGATCCTGCGTAAATGATTGCGACTTGATCTTCAACAGTAAAGGGGTCGTTTTGGGCTTGTTTTAAAATCTCTACATTTCTACGTCCCTTTTCGATTACATTTAGGGTCGCTGCATCAAGATCAGAACCGAATTTTGCAAATGCTTCCAATTCCCGAAACTGAGCCTGGTCAAGTTTTAAAGTTCCCGCAACCTTTTTCATGGATTTAATCTGAGCCGATCCACCAACACGAGATACAGAAATCCCTACGTTAATCGCAGGGCGGACACCAGAGTTGAAGAGGTCAGACTCTAAGAAAATTTGGCCATCGGTAATTGAAATTACGTTAGTTGGAATGTAAGCAGAAACATCTCCAGCTTGTGTTTCAATAATGGGTAATGCGGTAAGAGAGCCCCCTCCTTTTACTCTATCTTTTAAGGATTCTGGCAGGTCATTCATTTCTTTGGCAATTTCATCATCAGCAATCACTTTAGCAGCACGTTCCAATAACCTAGAGTGGAGATAGAATACGTCTCCAGGGTATGCTTCACGACCTGGTGGACGACGAAGCAAAAGGGATACCTCTCGATAAGCAACCGCTTGTTTTGACAAGTCATCGTATATTATTAAAGCAGGGCGGCCTGTATCTCTAAAATACTCACCAATAGCTGCTCCTGCAAATGGAGCATACACTTGCATAGGTGCTGGGTCAGAAGCATTTGCAGCTACGATAGTGGTATAATCTAATGCACCTTTATCTTCGAGAGTTTTCGCAATACCAGCGACAGTAGAAGCTTTTTGACCTATTGCAACATAAATACAGTACACAGGTTGTCCTGCATCAAAAAACTCCTTTTGATTTAGGATGGTGTCAATACAAACGGTAGTTTTACCCGTTTGACGATCGCCAATAACCAGCTCTCGTTGACCTCGGCCTACAGGAATCATCGCATCAATGGATTTGATTCCCGTTTGGAGCGGTTCGTTAACTGGTTGTCTGAAGATTACTCCAGGGGCTTTTCTTTCCAATGGCATTTGATAAGTTTCCCCCTTTAGTGGTCCTTTACCATCAATGGGTGTTCCTAGTGTATCAACAACACGACCAACTATTTCTTCCCCAACATTGATAGAAGCAATTTTTTTTGTTCTCTTGACAGTATTACCTTCTTTGATTTCCTTTGAAGGTCCCAACAATACTACTCCAACGTTATCTTCCTCAAGATTAAGTACCATCCCATCCATTCCGTTTTCAAAGGTTACCAATTCCCCGTATTCTGCGTGAGTAAGACCATAGACTCTTGCTATCCCGTCCCCTACTTCAAGTACGGTGCCGACCTCGTCCAGGGCGGCAGTGGCTTCAAATCCTGCCAATTGACTTTTTAATATTGCTGAAACTTCAGCGGGTTTAACTTCTGCCATTTTATTTTTTTTAACTGTTTTTTTAGGATGTAATCAATTCTCTCTTTAAAGTTTCCATGCGCTCAGCAATGCTCGCATTGAACTGTAAATCACCTACTCTAAGTATGAATCCTCCCTTGATTTTGGAGTCAATAATATTTTTTAACTCAATTTTAAGAGGGGATAATTCTGCTGCTTTCTGAAGTACTTTCTTTTCCAAAGCTTCATTCAAAGGTACTGCAGTAGTAACCGTCGCAATTACTTTGCCCTTGTATTTGTCATACAATTCAAGATATTTTTGTGCAACAACATCCAATATTCCTTCTCTATTGTTTTTTGAAAGTAAGTCAAAGAGCCTTTCAGTAGGAATGCTGCTTTTGTCAAAAACTTCTTTGATAATCAGCCGTTTTTGTTTGGTTGGTAAAACAGGGTTGTTCAACATGTCATCTAGGTCTTTACTGCTTTGCATTACTGTAAGGATGTTCTGCATTTCATCAAATACGTTTTTTTCTTCTTGCCCCTCAATGGAAAAGTCTAAAAGGGCCTTGGCATATCTCAACGCAGCTCTTCCTGATTTCATAAAGAACTATCCTTAAGTAACTTATCGACTAACTGAGCTTGCTTGTCCTTGTTCGCCAATTCAGTGTCAATTACTTTTTCAGCAATTTCCAAAGAAATTTGAGCAACTTGGTTTTTTAATTCATTAACAGCAGCACGTTTTTCATTTTGAATAGCTTCTTGCGCTTGGGAAATAATTTTATTTGCCTCAGTCTTAGCGTCAGTCTTAGCCTGAGCAAGAATTTCGGCTCCAGTATTCCTAGCATCCTTTAATAATGCTTCTCGTTCTGCTCTTGCTTCCTTTAAAACTTTTTGATTACTCTCTTGAATGGCCGCCATTTCATTACGGGCTTTATCAGCTTCGCTCATGGCGTCTTTTATAGAAGATTCTCGCTCATTGACAGTATCTAAAATCGGTTTCCAAGCAAATTTCTTTAACAGCAACACCAAAAAAATAAATATTAGTAGCTGCCAAAAGAATAGGCCAAAAGAAAACTCATTAATTAATTTCTCCATTTTAAAAAAGTTTTAAATAAAAGCAATCCTAAATCAAATTAGGATAGAGCTTTTTTTATAATGCAAATAATGCCGCAAAGCCAATACCCTCAACTAAAGCAGCTGCTATAAGCATCACTGTCTGAATTTTTCCTGTGGCATCAGGCTGTCTTCCGATTGCCTCCATTGCACCTTTTCCGATAGATCCGATACCTATACCTACCCCAATTACAACTAAACCTCCACCTACTATTGCTGGAATTTCCATATTAAACTATTTATTTAAATTATACATTAATTTAGTGATGATTATGATCATCGTGTTCTTCAACTGCAAAGCCAAAATACAAGGCAGACAAAACTGTAAAGATGTATGCTTGTAAAAGGGCAACTAAAATTTCAATTATAGAAATTGAAAATGCCAATGCAAACGAAAGGCTTGAACCTAACCAATTTCTAAAAATAAACATCAACGAAATAAGGCTCATCAGTACGATGTGCCCTGCTGATATGTTGGCATAAAGGCGTATCATTAAAGAAAAAGGCTTAATGATTACACCTAAAAGCTCGATAGGGGCTAAAATGATTTTCATAGGAATTGGAACACCTGGCATCCAAAATATGTGTTTCCAATATGTTTTTTTACCACTTAAATTAGTAATGATAAATGTTATTAGAGCTAAAGCAAAGGTAATGGCGATATTTCCGGTTACGTTAATTCCCAAAGGAGTCAAACCCAAAAGATTGAGAAACCATATGAAAAAGAACAAAGTCAATAAATAACTCATAAACCTTTTGTGATGCTTTTCACCAATATTTGGTATAGCAATTTCATCACGAATATACAGTACTAGGGGTTCAAAAAAACGGCCCAATCCCTTAGCGATCATTCCATTTTTCTTATACGAATCTGCCAATCCTTTAAATAATAAAAACATGATTAACGCTGTGAACAATATAGATACTACGTTTTTGGTTATAGAAAAGTCTAAGGGCTTATAGTTAATTGGATGATTTTTTTCATCAAAATTAATTGTACCCTTAGCATCAGTCTGGTATACTTTACCGTGATAAAGTTTATAATAATTGTCCCCTGATTGGACAACAGTTTTCCCATGATTAAGTTTAGTTGAGGAAAATATTTTTATTCCATTATCCCAAAGAATAACGGGCAAAGGCATTCCAATATAGACCTTCTTACCACTTATTTTGTCGGTGTAGGACATCAAATTAAAATCGTGGGAGTCTTCCAGGTGATGCAATATATATGACTTAATTTCAGATTTTAAATCACTGCCATTATTATCCTTCGATGTTTTTGGGTCCTTAGCACTTAAGGCAGTCAATCCCAAGAGCAAATAAATTAGGAAATTTTTGTAAAAAATTTTTGGCATAAAAATCACCAAACTATTAGTTTTAATTAAGGAGCAAATGTAAGTCTTTTAATGAAATAAAAATATAAATGAATTTGATTTTATGAGTTAGTATTTAAAATTTTTATAATCTGGTGAATTTCTATTGTTAAGCAAAGGCTGTATGGCAAGAAAAATGTAAAAAGTTCAGCTTTCTGAATGGCCCCATCTAGATTATACAAAGGGTAAATCATAATAAAAAAAGCTAAAAATTTTAATCCACTCGTTATAAAAAATAACCACCCTAAAAAAGCGTCTTTAGTCTTTGAGTTCATTAGTAACACTGCAAAGAAAATTAGGGTTATGAAATAATTAAACAAATAAGAGGGCAAGATGAAGTGATCAAATAAGTGCTTTCCAAGCAACCAAAGAATAAGTAAATGAACTAGCAATAGTCCAGAGACAAAAAAAGTTAAGCGGAGGGTAAAGTTCAAGAAAGGTCCAATCAACGGGTTATAAGTTTTTACTTTGTTTTTGAATCAAAAGCAAAACTACTACCAGGCCAAATATAGAAGTAATCAAGACAGGAACATTTGAATTAATCTCCAATTTTCTATTTATCCAATGGCCAAATTGGATCATTAAATACATTACAGAGCCAATTTGAAAGGCCAGCCCCGAAAAGATCAGCCAATTTCTAGGCTGTTTTTTCACGAGTCTCTTCTATCCCGGAAACAAGTTGTATTTCAGCCTTTTTCCCATCTTTATTCATTGAACAAGACGCGTTGAAGGTTGCGCCAGATTCTACAATAAGTTTTCCAGTAATAACTTCCCCCTCGATATTGCTGGTAGATCTTAGATTTAGGGTCTCGGAGACAAAAAGATTACCTTTTATTTTACCCTCAACATCAGCTTTATTACAACTTATGCCGCCTTTGACCAAACCTTCTTTCCCAATTACAATTTTGCCATTGGTTTTGATATTTCCATCTAGGGTTCCATCAATTCTAAAATCTCCCTCAGAAATAATATCTCCTTTAATATTGGTCGAGTTTTCTATACGGCTATACTGTCCGTTTATATCATTTTGTTTCATAGAATCTTAATTTTTTATCCCTAATCATTTTCTTATAATCGGATGACAAAACTACAAAATTATTTTTTTTGTAAGCCTCCTGTTCTTCATCATTGATTTTCTTCCTCCATTCATTAAGCTTTCTAATATTTCTTATTCCATGAAGAACGAGGAAGATTTGAGTGTCATCGAAACGATCTTCAGTTAAAAACCAATTTGTAATGTAAGAATCATCCAAAGATTTTTGAAGCTTGGTTTTGGTATTTTTTAATTCAATAGAGTCTTGAATTCTATACTTAAAAATCCACTTATAATTAATATAAGTTTTGTTTTGCTCGTCAATGGTATTTGTCTTTTTAATTTGATTAATTATTTCTTCAGCCAATTGTGCCTCAGGGGTTCCAGAATATTTCATTTTAATAATAGAAAGTTCTTTTTCCCATTGGTCAATCCCTTGAAGCCTTCCTTTAGTGTTGGCCAAAAGTAATTCAAATTTTGACTGATATTCTGTCCCGCTTAAAAAAACAGATAATGCTAACGCCTTTTTCTTTAGTAAGTCAAAATCTCCAGATTGAAAGAGCTTTAATAAACTAGTGTACATCATTTCTGGTGTATTTAGGGTGGACCGATCAAAGTCCAATGGATTAGCAAGTACTTTTCCATAGGCTGTATCAGTAAATTCTGATAAGATCCTATCCAAGTATTTTTTTGCTTTTTGAGGTAAAATCTTTTCATTAATTTTGTAAAGGTGGTATAATGCAGGTGCGGAAATGTTGGGTGGTGGATCTAGGCCAAGTAAGTGGTTAAGTCGATTTTCGGCAAGTTTATTGTCCTTAAAGCTTTCTTTGTAAATCATTCCTAACTGAAGGTAGGCGTTTTGATTGGTTACTTTTATACTGTCGATAGTTTCAATAGAATTAGGTAGAGAATTAATATAGCTTTCTGGTCTTTCTACAAAAAAGCTTTCTTTTTGAATGGTTTCTTCTTTATCCAGAGCACCTTGATTTTCTTCAATTACTGGATCGATTGCTGCTGCTAATGCCCAATTGTCAGAGTTGGGGCGATTCCCCCAGGTTGAAAGAAATTGTTGTTTCCCTAGAATTAAAAGCTTAGGGTTATAAAAATAGAATTGGCTCGCTTTTTCAGCTTTGGATAGGAAAGAGAAAACCCCTTTATCCTTTTCAACTACTTTAGCCAATGCTTTGGCTTTTTTCTCTTTAAGAAAGTCTTCGAAATATTTTAACTGATCAACTTTGTCCATGGATAATAGTCTCAAAATACTATCAGTTTTTCTAATAATTGTCTCGTATTTGATTACTCCATTAAGGTTGTCACGTTCTCTTTGGATTGCTCTTCTTGACAAAGTTTCCTCTGGAATTATTGGTAACAAACTGTCAAGGTAAGACCCAGTTAAAACATATTTTCCATTAGCAAAGTTAAAGTCGGCCATATCCCTGTAATTTGCTGCTTTTGTGGGCAAATCTATGTTTTCTGATCTTAAAGATTTTGTGAGGTAATGAGCCCCCAGGCTATCATTTTTTAGCCAAAAGTAATATAGACCTAAGGAACGATTTATTAAATGATCAAATAATTCATTTTCATAATTCTTATCTAATTTTTTTAGCGATTCAAGTGGATCAATACTATCGCGAATTTTTCTAATCTTTAATTGTTTTATCTTAGCATTAATCCAATATTTTCTTGGAATTTTTCGATTAAGCCCTACTACTTGCTCATAAGCCCACATTGCAGAATCAGGCTGATTGAGACTTTCAAACAACTGGCCAGTTAAGAAGTAATAGCGTCCCTTATCCTCGTTGTTTTTAGCAGTCAATGCTGCCCGCTTTATAAAAAAACTTGCGGAATCTAGCTGTTGAGTGTTAAGAAAGGCTTGAGATATAGTAGCGTTAGCCATGCTGTGAAACCTACTATTAGGGGTTATTGTGAGGGCTAATCCCCTGAGGTTTTTTATTGCAAGCTCATCATTTTTTAACCGAATATTAGTTTTTTCCCGCCAAATTCTTCCTTCTACATAAGTATTTTTATCTGCATAGTTTTCCAGTAAAAAATTAAAGGCTTCCATGGCTGGAAAAAACCTCCGATCAAAATATCGTGCCTTTCCCAATAGAAGATAAGCTTCGTCAATTTTAGTATTCCGTTGAATTCCATTGATATTCATAGAGTGCTTTTGAATGGCTTTTACCGCTTTTTCTTCAGCTCGAGCGAAACCAGGAACCACGCTCGTCTGTGTCATTTTTTCCCCATTAATAGCGATTGGCTCTACATCTAAAAACTCAAAAAAGTTGTCATCATGGGCTTGCTCTAAAATAGCTTTTCCAACCTCAAATGCCTCTTTTCCATTAAAAAGAACATTGTACTTAGTGTTAAGTGTATGGAAGCCACGATTTAGTATTTTATTTTTCTGAGTGGAGCAAGCAGAAGCTAAGACCAAGGCCGTAACAGTTAAAATGAAAAAATGGATGTCTTTTTTCAACTTTGAAAGTTTAACATTAATAACTGAAATTCCAGGAAATTATTATAAAAACCAGATTAATTAAAGAAAATGTCCGGATAAGATTTAAAATTTTAGAGTTTTTTAAAATAACTTTGCTACATATTAAAAATTATATGTCACAAATGTACCCTCTTATAATTTCAAAAGTTGAAAGAGACACTCCAAATGCTGTTTTGATTTCTCTTAATGTCCCTAAACAAATGAAAAAACGATTTGAATTTGAAGCAGGGCAATACCTTACTTTAGAGACAAATATTGGCAAAAGTAAAGTACGTCGATCTTATTCAATATGCAGCGCACCAAGTGATGGACTTCAGGTAGGAATAAAAGAAGTGCCAAACGGTCTTTTTTCTTCACATGCAAATCGAGTAATTGAAGTTGGGGAGACAATTATGGTTGCCCCTCCAGAAGGAAGATTTAAGTACATTAAATCAGAAAAAGGACAGCAGATAGTTGCTTTTGCTGCAGGAAGTGGAATCACTCCAATTATATCAATTATTAAGACTGCTCTAAATGACAATGAAGATACAAGTGTTTATTTGGTCTATGGTAACAAGACTCCAGAAGATACTTTATTCTATGAGGAGCTAAAAGCCCTAAAAAAGCAATTCTCCTTAAGGCTTAAAATTAAATGGGTCTTTAGTAGGGCTAATATTGAGAAAAGTCTTTTTGGAAGAATTGAGAGGGATGTCGTTAATAACACTTTGAATCAACTAGAGGGTGACACAGATAAATTTTACCTTTGTGGACCAGAAGAAATGATCCATACAGTATCAAAAACACTAGAGGAAAAAGGTATAAGTTCGTCGAAAATTCTTTATGAATTGTTTAACGCATCGAAAGAAGTTTCGGTGGAAGCATCGCCATCAAAGTCAGCAACTTTGGAAATTATTTACGATGATATCAATTATAAACTCGATGTTCAAGAAGGCAAGAGTATTCTAGATACTGCGCTCGATAACATGCTCGATGTCCCCTATTCCTGTCAAGGAGGTGTCTGCTCTAGCTGCATTGCAAGAGTCAAATCAGGTAAAGCAGTAATGCAGGCTAATCAAATTCTAACTGAAAATGAGGTTGAGGAAGGCTTAATATTGACCTGTCAAGCCCATCCAGTAAGTGCCCAAATTCTTGTAGATTATGACGATGTCTAGGTCTATTTTTGAACTAATTCTAATGCCTTTTCAATTACTTCTTTTGGTCTGATGGACCTAAATGCATTTTCATATCCAGAGGGAATAACATTACCATAAACCGAGGTAGGCACCAAGGGATATTTTTTTCTATCAAGTGTGAGTGATTGTTCAATAGGCTGATTAAAGGGAGCAAATCCGCTAAATGGATGTGTTAACCCCCATAGAGAAAGGACCGGAGTTCCTGCATTAGCAGCCAAGTGACCATTAGCAGAATCCATCGATATCATGAGGTCGAGATAGGGCATAAGTTGGATTTGATCTCGTAATGAGGTATTCACTGACGTATTGACGACATTACTATAGGCCTTTTCCCAAACCTCTAGTTTTTTAATCTCATTTTGTCCAGCTCCAAATAAAAATATTTGGTAATCTTTCTGTAAATAAGCAATAACTTGTTGCATTAAATCTAAAGGGTATGTTTTTCCAGAATAAGAGGCAAATGGTGCTATGCCAATCCATTTTTTATCAGTCTCATTAGAAAGATTTGTAAAGTTTTCAGGAATAGGATTTTTGTCAGGAAACTCATGGTCTTCAATATTAATTGAAAACCCAAGTTTCCTGAAAACATCTGCATAGCGAAATATAGTAGGTGTGAGAGGTTGAAATTTTTTGTTTTTTTCTCGTGTTAATTGGTGCTTTTCTATTCTGCCCTTATTAATTTGTTTGACCCTAAAAAATGTTGTTGTAAAAAGAAATGATAATAAATAGGTTCTTAGGACTCCATGGAGGTCAGCAACTCCAGAGAAAGGGATTTTTTTAAGTTCTTTAAAAAGAGTCAAAATCCCCTTAAGTCCCTTGTGCCTATCTCCAATATCTAGCGGGTAAAAATTGAAGTTTTCAAACTCAGAAAAAAGAGGCTCAAAATAAGGTCTACTTACAAAAGTGATTTTTAAGTTAGGTTGAGATTTATATAGACATCTAATAACGGGTACAGTCATTGCTACATCTCCCAGTGCAGAAAAACGCAACACCAATAAATGAGGATTTTTCATACATATTTATGATTTATCCTTATACAAAACAGGGTTAGTTTCCTCGTCATTATACATTTTCATCTGCTTGTAAACCTTCATGAACTTATATCCCGTGTTAAGATCCTTTAATAATTGGTCAATGGCAATACTTAGGTCAATTCTCTGAATTAATAAAACTTGTAGTTTGTTATTACAGCTTTGCCTATGTGAATTACTTGCCTCTGACCTGTTAGCTTCCTCTTCCATATGATAAATCTTCAACTCCAATATGGACAATCGATCGATTGCCCAGGCTGGGCTCTCTGAGTTAACAGTGGCTGATTTAAAAAGTTGAACATCTTTATATAAATCTAAGAAATACCCGTCTATGTATTCGACTGTATCAGTCCTATCTTGATTGGAGGCATCAATTTTCCTTTTGAGATTCATCCCTTCAACTGGGTCAATATTAGGATCTCTTATTAAGTCTTCATAATGCCATTGAACAGTATCTATCCAGTTTTTTCTGTACAAAAGGTGATCAATTGAATTTGACGGAAAAGGGTTTTCAAAGGATTGATCAACTTTGTCTATCAAATGATATTTGTCAATACTTTTTTTAAAGATTTTTATTGCTTTACTGCTAAAAGAATGATGACTCATTTCTTAAATTTGATTAAATTAAAGTGCTAATATACGATTTGAGGTTAAACAAATTTATTGCAAAATGATCTGCTGTATTTATAGAATTTCGAAATCAACAAGTTTAAAAATTACCATAAAAATTGCTGCTAAAAAAATTACACTGTTTTTTAATCTGTCAGATTTCATATTTTCAATAAAAACTCCGAAAAAAAAAGCCGCCGGAACAAAGCCTAAAAGCCACCTTTCATGGTCAAGATTTAACCCTAAAAAGCCTATAAAAAAACTTAAATATAACCAGATTGTCATAAATAGAAAAGCTGAAGACTTCTCATTACCTTTTGGCCGAATAAAAATTGTAACATAAATTGAAACTGACAATATTACAAACCAAATCCAGTCTCCATTAGTTAGATCTGAATACCCCAAAGGTTGAATGTTAAGTGTATTATTAGCGAGTCCAAATAGATCATAAGGCACTATTGTGGGTAGTGAATAAAAAATAAAGGGTATTAATAAAATAGGGAAAAGAAAAGCAATTAAACTTTTAATGTTATACAATTTTTGTTTAAAAACAACTATAATGGGAAATACATAAAAAATTAAAAGAGCTATATTAAATAAAACAATAATAGAAATAAAAATAGACAAGTCAAATAAATACTTATTCTTTGACTTACTGAAAAGAGCTTTAACAAATATGTGTTCGGAATAAACTAAAATTAGTCCGATAACTATTTTAGAGAATGCTAATCCTGGTCCGTTTGGGAAAAAAAGAAAAACAAGTGGAAAGGTTAATAAATGAACCCCAGATAGCTTAGAGCTTGATTTTTTAGATTGTAAAAAACTAACAAAAAAAGTAAAAAAGGCAAAAATGATCCATAAAATAAGAATTTCAAAAATGTTATTTATGTTCCAATCTTTGTGATGTTTACAATAGTTAATTAGAAAAATTACTGCTAGAGAAAAAGTAAAAGAATACATGTATGCCTTTAATCCAACTTTATTAAAAGTTTCTACTATCATCTCCAGTTTTTATTATTTTTGCAATATAAATAATAGATAACTAATGAAGGATTTTTTTGAGTCAATCGCAAGTTTATTTGAAGAGGTGCTTTTTTTCCCTTTTAAGCTACTAACTCATGTTGAACTTTTTAATTGGTGGGTATCTAATGGTATTTCTTTCATTTTTTTATTAGTTGGTTTAATAGCAGGTATATACTGGATCAATCAATTACGAAAGTTTGATAAAAGCGGTGAGGAAAAAAAGAATTCCTCTGCTCATTCATTTTTATAGGTCAAAACCTATATCTTTTCTAAAATTAATTCCTTCAAAATTAATTTTTTCAATCTGACCATAAGATTGTTTAAGGGCGGATTCGTATCCTTCTCCATATGAGGTAACTGCCAGAACCCTCCCACCATCTGTAACTATTTTTCCCTCCTTTACAGTGGTTCCTGCATGGAAAACAATACTCCCCTTTACTTTTTCTAGTCCAGTTATTTTTTTACCCTTTTGATAATCCTCAGGATAACCACCTGAGACGGCAACAACTGTTGTCGCAGAAAGATCATCAATTTCAATTTCAATTTGTGATAATCGCCCTTCTGCTGTCGCTAATAAAAGTTCTACAAAATCATTTTTTATCCGAGGTAAAACAACCTGCGTTTCAGGATCTCCCATTCTAACATTATATTCAATGACATAGGGTTCTTCTTCAACTTTTATCAAGCCAATAAAGAGAAAACCTAAGTAGGGTATATTGTCTTCGAGTAATCCTTTAATGGTCGGCTTTACAATTCTGTCTTGTATTTTTTGGTTGAATTGATCATCCATAAATGGTACTGGGGATATGGCTCCCATTCCGCCGGTATTGAGTCCTTTATCACCCTCACCGATACGCTTGTAATCTTTGGCCATTGGGAACGTTAAATGAGCCGCCCCATCAGTTAAAACAAAACAGGAGAGTTCAATTCCAGTTAAAAACTCTTCAATAACAACTTTTGAAGAAGCGACTCCAAATTTTTGATCCAAGAGCATTTTGGCAAGCTCAGTCTTAGCCTGTTTTAAATCATCAATTATTAGTACGCCTTTCCCTGCAGCTAATCCATCGGCCTTAAGCACGTATGGAGATTTCATTTGATCCAAAAAAGCATAGCCTTGATCAATATTCTCGACGGTAAAGCTTCCATATTGGGCGGTAGGAATTTCATGTCTTTGCATAAACATCTTTGCAAACTCCTTACTTCCCTCAAGTCTTGCCCCCATTTTTTTTGGGCCAATGACTGGAATGTCCTCTAGTGCCGGATCTGAAAGGAAAAAATCATGAAGCCCATTTACAAGTGGGTCCTCTGGACCTACGACTACTAGTTTAATTTGATTTAATATTACAGCCTTCTTAATTGCTCCAAAATCATTAACCACAATATCAAGGTTTATTGCCAAATCTTCGGTTCCTCCATTTCCAGGTGCAATAAACAACTGATTTGTCAATTGGCTTTTTGCCAATTTCCAACAAAAGGCATGCTCTCGTCCACCATTCCCCAAAACAAGTATGTTGATTTTATCCATCGATTGTAAAGATAAAATAAGTGTTGGTTATTTAAATTTTATCCACCTTAAAATCCCCCTCCACCGGTAACTTCTAAGATATTTTCCTTGCGCTTTATCAACAATGAAAGGTGTCTTGTTTTTTTTAGCGATTGAATATCCTTTGAGGTAGCTACAAATCACCCTAAAACTTTGAGTAACCAGCCCTCGTTTCAGTCCAGCGATCAACGTTAATAACCACCCTAACCTCATACGGTAAGTGGCTTCACCTTGCAATAGGGCAGCATCTGGACTATAATTGAGCCCAGTGGGCTTGAGGTGTTTTACTTTAAGTGATTCATCGACAAAAACTTCCCATTTATAATATTGTGCAAGTATTTCGTCTATGGTATCCCATCCAATAGACCTTTTCAATTTACCTATCTGCAAAAAACAGTCCTTTCTGTACGCCTTTAAAGCGCCTCTTATGTGGTCATTTAGGTTTAAATTCTCCAGTGCCCAATCCTTTTGTTTTTTTACATAGCAAACACCTGCCACCATTCCCAAGCGTGGGTTATTTTCAAAGTTCACCTTTAAATTTAATAAATAGTCTGGCTCAAAAACTATGTCAGCATCAAACTTACATATTACATCATATTTGTCGTCAAGAGTATTATAACCCACATAAAAGGCATTAATAATTTTTGATCCAGGAAGATGGACGTTAGAGGATTTATTTTCTACTTTATAGATCCAGTCAAAGCGTTTGGTAAAATCTTTTATAATTTGCCTAGTATTGTCGGATGAATTATCATTTACAACCACTAGCTTTTTAGGTTTTAACTTTTGGTTTACAATGGATTGTAGAGTTTGAGCTATATTTTTTTCCTCATTGTGGGCTGGTATGACAATATAAAAGTTCAATTTTCTTGTTTGTTTTTTTCAGCGAATACAATGTAATACCGAGTTGTAAAATATCTCAAAAGTGTTCTAATTCCAAAGCTTGAATTGGGATTAGTCCATTTTTCACGAGCAATAATTTTCCATCCTGTTTTTTCTAAAAGCCAATCGAGTTGCCAATCTTCAAATTCATGATAATGTCTATCCCAGAGGTCTTTTTTACTTCGATAAGCTGGAGAAAACCACAACCGCAAAGGGACACTCACAACTAGCTTTTCGGCTTTAATACTTTTTAATACTTGATAGGGAGAAAGCAAGTGTTCTAATATTTCAAATGCAGTTACGACTTCCGCTTTAGAATCAGTTATTGAGGATTGGTCTTCATCTAAATCTTCTCCATTAGTATTTTTGACTTTATACCCTTGTTGCTGCATAAGTTGTGAGAGAGGATTGTGAATCCCTAAGTCCAATATTCTTGAACCTCCTTGTATGTGCTGTTTCAAAAAGCTCAATGTTTTATTATAGCGTTTTTCGTGAGAAATATTTTGGTACATAGATTATTTTATTTGTAGTTCATCCGCTATTTTCCTGTCGTTTGATAATCTAGGAATCTTGTTTTGACCTCCCAGTTTTCCAATGCTTTTCATGTAGCTTTGAAAAGCTGATGGAGCAACTTCAGTAATAACTAGAGAGCGCAGCACCTTTCCGCGGATTAGATCTTCGTAATAAGCATTTTGCTTTTGCATTTTTTTATCTAATAAAGCTGCAAACTGGTCAATCTCATCAGGAAAATCTTCAAACTCAATAAGCCACTCATGGAAGGGTAATCCGTCTTTAGGATCAATTTGCGGGGCAACAGTAAACTCTTTTACCCGAGTAGCAGTAGATCTGCAGACTTCTTCCATTGCTGTTTCGACCTCCTTGCCAATTACGTGTTCACCAAAAGCAGATATGTAATGCTTAATTCTTCCAGTGACAACTATTCGAAAGGGCGACAAAGAAACAAACTTTACGGTGTCCCCAATATTGTAGCCCCATAACCCAGCAGTCGTTGATAAAATCAGGACATAATTTATCTCCAACTCAACTTGAGCTAAAGTATATCGTTTGGGATTCTTCTCCCTAAAATTATCAGCTTTGATAAATTCATAAAAAATTCCGTTGTCTACTAGAAGTAACAAACCTCTTTCCCCTGGGACGTCCTGATAGGCAAAAAATCCCTCTGAAGCGGGAAACAACTCAATTGAATCTACCGTTCTTCCAATTAATTTTTCAAACAATGGTCGATAAGGCTCATAGTTTACCCCACCATATACAAATAAGGAAAAATTTTTAAACATCTCTCCTACGGAAAGGTTGGATCTTTCGATTAGCTTTTCAAAATACATTTGAACCCAAGATGGAATTCCTGCAATTAAGGACATATTCTCGGAAAAAGTTTCTTCCACAATCGCATCCACCTTTTTTTCCCAATCCTCAATACAATTGGTTTCCCATGAAGGCATTCTACTTTTTTGTAAGTATTTGGGAACATAATGAGCTACTATTCCAGATAAACGTCCGTAATTAATCCCTTTGGTTTTTTCTAAAATGGGGCTTCCTTGAAGAAAAATTTGTTTTCCCTTAACAAAATCGGCATTACCCGTTTTGTATATATAATTTAATAGTGCATCTCGAGCTGCTCTTATATGAGTTGGCATTGAAGCTTTGCTAAGGGGAATGTATTTGACTCCAGAGGTAGTTCCGCTCGTTTTTGCATAGTATAATGGCTTCCCAGGCCATAACACAGAAGCTTTACCCGATAACATCTTTTCAACATAGGGGCGTAAGCCTTCATAATCCCTTACTGGTACTTCAGCTTGAAAATCAGCGTAATCTTTAATTTTATGAAAGTTATGGTCTTTTCCAAAATCAGTGTCAGTAGCCTTTTTTATAAGGTTGTAAAATGTCTTCTTTTGGTAATCTAATGGATTATCAATCCACTTTTGATTTTTGTGGTGGATTATCTTTGCAAACAGTTTTGCTGCTAATAACTTGATCATAATCCTTCAGAAAAATCAATAAAATTCGTTGGATCTACTGGATAGCCATCAATCCATAATTCAAAGTGAAGATGATATCCCGTGGAGAGTTCTCCAGTATCACCAGCATAGGCGATAACTTCACCTGGTGCCACTAAGTCTCCCTGAGATTTTTCGATTGAGGAATTATGCTTATAGACCGAAAGTAGTCCATAATCGTGTTTTATAACGATAACATATCCTGTATCTGAAGTCCAATCAGCAAGAATAACTGTTCCTGTAGTGACGGCCTTAATTGGGACGCCTTTTGCTAAGGCAATATCAACAGCAAAATGCTTGATTTCATTGTTAAACGGTTGAGAGATGATACCTGAAGCTGGCGAAAAAAGCATGAACTTGACATTTCCTTCAGGGTTAGGCAGAACATTGTATTTATCTTCCTGGATAACTTCCAATCGCAATAAAGAATCGGCTTTTAAAAGACTGTTCTCGGGGTTCAAAATTTCTCGATTGTTATTATTCAGATCCTTGAATGATTGCTCATCTAGATTAATTTCTCCCGTAAGCGCACTTTTCATTGCCCTTATGAATTGGTGTTGTTTTTGAAATTCAGAAGAAAGGGAGTCAAGTAAAAAGCTATTCCTTATTGCTTCTTTTCTCAGTTTAGTTGAGGTATATCCTGGGATAAATTCTTTAAGCGGAGTGTATGCTACTAAAAAAATTGACCCAATAAAAATAAAAGCAATCAGGAGGATTGATGTCAATATGATATTCAATCTCGATAATCTTAAAGAAAACTCTTCATTGAAGGTTTTTTCGTTGATGACAACCATCCGATACCGATTCAAAAGGTTTTGAATCCATAGGCGTTTTTTGTTTTTTTTATCAGCCATCGCAGACAAAGATAGCTATAACACTTAAAAATTATTTATTAGCCTGTGAAAGAAATTTAGATTTCATTTAAATATTAATTACATTTGAATAAAAATACGTCTAATGTTCTCAACAATATTATTTCTAGGCATGATCGGTGCGCCACAAATTATTCTTATCGTTGTGGTGGTTCTTTTACTCTTTGGTGGAAGAAAAATCCCTGAGTTAATGAAAGGGTTGGGTAGCGGAATAAAGGAATTTAAAAATGCTTCAAAGGAAGATGAAGAACCTGAATCCAAATCAGATAAAGAGTAAATTTTTCCCTTATTCAAACTCCATGCTGCTAATAATCGTGTTTAATTCAAACATGTAATCTCTTTTACTAGCTGAGGGTGCAAATGTAAACCCCTCGATAACAATCCATCTTTTTTTTAGGGTATCTCTTACCATATAATTGATGAATGGGCCAGCCATAAAATCGTTAGCGACTTCCCAAGTTCCCTTAGTTAAATACGTTAATTTCCCATTTATCTGGGTCTTGTAATAATAGGGTCGATAAGCACGCTCAGTAATCATATAGGAACCCGGCAGTCTTCCCGGGATATAAGCTTTTCCTATGGAATCCCTTATAACCGGTATTCTTTTTTTAATATTTTCCTTCAAAGCATGTATAGGGAGGGTATAAGCAATTATATTCATATGCCCCTTTTGAATTGGCTTTTGAATCCAAGTAAAGTCTAGGGTGTCTTTAAAAGTTTTATAAGCCGAAGGATAGGTCATTGAAATCTGGAATCTATCAAAGAATTCCTTGTCTTTACTCGGTGACTTTCCAATCCTTCTGCGTTTTTCAGTTTGCTCAATTTCGGTGATTGATGCTTTTAGAAGTGTAATATTCTCCTCTAAGTAAAATGCTTGTACATCCTCGTCAACTCCACTCACTTTAGCCACAAGTTGGGGTTTTGCCATCATGTTTTCAGATAGTTGAAATCCTCCAATAGGGTCTTTTACAAACCAGATGATATTTCTGCTATTCTTTGCAAAGCCCGTAAAGACTTTTTCGGGAATAAATTTAAGTGAAAACTGAGGCTCATCAATTGGTAAGCCTTCGTAAGGCGCTAACAATAAATCTCTTACTTTGTCTCCCAAAAAACCATTCCAACTTTTTTCAGGCATTACAATAGACAAATGATTGATTTTTCCACTAGAATCTGGAAGGTAGCGGGTTTTGGGTTGTTTTTCTTTACACGCGATAAGCATAAGAAGAAACCCTAATAAAGCCATTTTTTTCATAAATGTGGCCTATGTAAGAAGCGCTGCTATGCCAGGAAGAATTTTCCCTTCAAGACTTTCCAACATGGCGCCTCCTCCAGTGGAAATATAGCTCATTTTAGGCTCTAATCTAAACTGTTTCACGGCAGCCACTGAGTCTCCTCCACCCACAAGCGAAAAGGCTCCATTCTGAGTGCTCTTAGCAATCTGCTCTCCTAATGTCATGGTTCCCGTTGCAAAGTTTTCGAATTCAAAAACACCAAGTGGACCGTTCCACAAAATTGTTTTAGATTTCATTACAACTTGTTCAAAAGCCTTCAAAGTCTCAGGACCAGCATCAAGTCCCTGCCAGTCTTCAGGGATTTCCGAAACCATACAGACTTTTTTATTTGCTTTATTCGAAAAGTCATCCGCGATAATAACATCTGTAGGTAAATGAATTTTTACATTTTTTGATTTAGCTTTTTCTAATAATTCCAGAGCAAAATCAAAATATTCATCCTCACAAATGGATTGTCCTATATTTCCTCCCATTGCCTTGACGAAAGTATAAACCATTCCTCCCCCGATAATTAAGTGATCAATTTTATCTAATACATTTTCGATGATAGTAATTTTTGAGGAAACTTTAGCCCCGCCTAATATTGCCAAAACAGGTTTTTCGCCAGTCTCCATTACTTTTTGAACTGCTTTGACCTCTTTTTCTAATAACTTACCAAAATATTTATCCTCATCGAAAAACTGTGCGATAATAGTTGTGGAAGCATGAGCGCGGTGAGCTGTTCCGAAAGCGTCATTGACATAAAAATCTCCTAGTTTAGATAATTCAAGGGCAAAATTAAAATTTCCAGCTGTCTCCTCAGGATAGAAGCGAAGATTTTCCATTAGAATTACTTCTCCTGGCTTGAGTTGCGCAGTTGCTAACTCCGCTTTCGGGCCTACGCAATCATCACAAAATAAAATCGGTATGCCCAATATCTCCGATACTTTATTAACTATATGATATAATGAAAAAGCCGCGTCTTTTCCTTTGGGCCTACCTAAGTGAGAGATTAGCACACAACTACCACCATGGTTTAAAATATAATCAATTGATTCTTTAGCCGCTAAAATTCTTGTGCTATCAGTTACCTGCAGGTTGTCATCTAATGGCACATTAAAATCAACTCTTATTACAGCTTTACGGTTAGAAAAATCATTATTATCAAGTGTGTGCATCAGTAAATTTTTTCAAAAATAACTTTTTTTTACCATTACGAAGGGTATTTTTTTGGGCATTAAGCACATTGCTTTGGCGGAGAAAGTGTAATCCAAAAGGATTCATTATTTTTAGAATCATAAAAAATTTAACTGCCGCATGTACTACAACGAAATCGTTGGACAAGAGAAGCTAAAATCAAAGCTGCGAAAGATGATTTCTGAAGATCAATCCCCTCATTGTCAACTATTTATAGACTCCCAAGGTTATGGAGGTCTACCGTTAGCTTTGTTTTGTGCGCTAGAGTTGATTTATGGATTTGATTTCTTAAATAACGAAGAGAAAAAAGGTGTTTCATCACAAAAATTACTCTATAATCCAGACCTACATTTTATTTACCCAGTGATTAATAAATCTTCTTCAGGGGCTAAAACTAAATCAGAGGATTATAGTGAAAATTGGTTTGTGTTTCTTAGTAATAACCCGTACGGAGGATTTCAGGACTGGATAAATCAACTTGAAGCTGGAAATAAACAGGGGATTATTGGTGTTGAGGAGGTCTCAAAAATCCACAATAAAATGCATCTTAAAGCTCATGGTGGTGGAAAGAAAGTAATGGTAATTTTTGGTGTAGAAAAAATTTCAGAGTCAGCCTCCAATAAACTTTTAAAATTGCTTGAGGAACCTCCACAAAACTGTTATTTCTTTTTAGTTGGGGAACAACTTGAAGTAATTTTACCGACTTTGGTTTCGCGGTGTCAAATGATTAAATTAAATCCCCTTTTAGATAAAGCAATTGAAAATAAATTAATAGCAATCGGAGCAGGTGAAAAAGCAAAAGAGCTCATAAGCGCGGGAAGGGGGAGCTGGAGAAAGGTTTTGTCATTAATTACGACTTCTAAGCAATCAATTGTCTTCGAAAAGCTTTGGATTGAGGGCTTGAGAGCTGCTTTTCGTGCCAAATCCAACAAGGCGATTATATTGGATTTAATGGAGTGGTCAGATCGCGTAAACCAGTTAAGCCGTGAGGAACAAAAGTCTTTTTTACAGTATGCTCTGGAGTTTATTCGTCAAACAATGCTACTCTCTTATGGAGCTGAATCTCTATTTGATCTTTCTCTAAATACAGATTTTGATGTTGAGAAATTTTCACCTTTTGTACACAGTGGAAATGTTCTTGAATTGGTAAGGCTTTTGGAAGATAGTTGTTATCACATTGAGCGCAATGCTAATCCTAAAATATTATTTACCAACTTTATTCTTGAGATGACGCGGTTATTAACCACTAAACAGCCTGTTTCTTAAACACAAAAGAAATAGTCGAATGCTTATTTGAGAATAGGGATCGAAGTGTAAAATAACTTCCTTTTAGCGCTCCTATAAAAAAAGCAAGATTATTACCTTTATATTTTTCAGATAGAAAAGAAATGTAAAAAACATCAAGCCAAAGGGGGCTTTTTTTTAATAGTTTAAATCCAGCACTGAAAAACATTTTTTCCAAACCCTCTGGTGTAAAATGCCAAAGATGTCGAGGAACGTCTAACGCGGCCCAATTGTTTTTATAATGCAACCTATCGTGACTAGAAAAGTTAGGAACTGCTACAATTAAAACTCCTTTGCTAGTCAATAAATCATGGATCTTTGCTATAACTTCCTCAGGTTGAGGTAAATGCTCAAGGACATGCCATAAAGAAATGATATCAAAGGCTTTATTTGGAAGAGATTCTAATGAATTAAAAACTTTAAGTTTTTTTTTGGCACATATTTCTAAAGCAGTAGTGTTTTTTTCAATTCCAAATACATTAAAGTTTTTTTTCTTCATGAAAGACAAGAAACTTCCAGCCCCACATCCAATATCTAACAACTTGTCCAAGGGTTTTACAAATGGTTTAAGTTGTTTGAATTTATAACGCAGCATTATTTTTCTAGCAAAGCCATAGAGAATATTGATTATAGATTTATTCTCTGTTTGATGAGAAATATACTTGTCAGATTGGTAGTAGCGGTTCAAATCTTTTACCTTTCCTAAATCAGTCCATGCTATCTTTTTTTGTTTGTCCCAATAAAGATTGAAGTATTCTTCTGACGCCAAATGATCTTTTACAGTATACAAGAAAGGATTTTTTATATTTTTCATAATATGGTTCCACATGGAACATCACCTGCCCAGCTTAACTAAAAGGACACTAATGTCGCTAGGATTAATGCCGCTAATTCTTGAAGCCTGAGAGAGGTTTGCTGGTTTTATTTTATTTAATTTCTCTTTAGCTTCCTTAGATAAAGAAGCTAAAATGTCATAATCAAAACCTTCCGGAATCTTAATGTAATCAAGTCGATTAAGCTTTTCCGCATTTGCTGTTTCTTTTTGAATATATCCAGCGTATTTAATCTGTATTTCGGCCTGTTCTAAAATTTCACTGTTGAGCCTATGCTTTTCCAGATAAGAAGAAACCGCCTCAATTGACATCATTTCGTATCGGGTAATATTTGGACGGGAAAATATTTTGCTTAGCTTATCTGACTGTTTAACCTTAGCGGAGTTTTTACTAATCAGTAGTGGATTGACCTCATTTACATCAAAACTTTGTGTCTTAAAAAAAGAAACTAATTCTTGTGTTTGGGCTGACTTTAACTCAACTGCTCTCATTCGTCCTTCACTCGCCAAGCCGAGATCAAAAGAAATTGGAGTAAGTCTTAAGTCTGCATTATCCTGCCTCAAAAGGGTTCGGTATTCCGCTCTTGAAGTAAACATACGGTATGGCTCATCAGTTCCCTTCGTAATAAGATCGTCTATTAATACGCCAATATAGGCTTCATTCCTTTTTAAAATAAAAGGGGGCTTTTGGTTGAGCTTTAGGTGAGCATTAATTCCGGCCATAAGCCCCTGTGAAGCTGCCTCCTCATAGCCGGTAGTTCCATTTATTTGACCGGCGAAGAAAAGGCCATTGACCAGTTTAGTCTCAAGGCTATTTTTAAGCTGAGTGGGGGGGAAATAATCATATTCGATCGCATAACCAGGACGAAAGAATTTAACGTTTTCAAATCCCTTAACAGAACGTAAAGCCTTGTACTGAATATCCTCTGGTAGTGAAGTTGAAAAACCGTTAACGTATACCTCTACAGTATTCCATCCCTCTGGTTCAACAAATATTTGATGTCTTGATTTATCTGCAAATCGATTAATCTTATCCTCAATAGATGGACAATACCTTGGTCCTGTGCTTTGAATACTACCATTAAACATCGGTGAGCGATCAAAACCTAAGCGCAGTAGATCATGAACGTCTGGACTAGTGTAAGTAATATGACAACTACGTTGTTCGGTTAAAAAAGATGTGTCTGTAAAACTAAACTTTGATGGGTCAACGTCACCTGGCTGCTCTTCCATCAATTCATAATTAAGCGACCTTCCGTCTACACGTGGCGGTGTACCTGTTTTCATTCGACCTGATTCAAACCCAAGGTTTTCAAGTTTATTCGTGAGACCTGTTGCGGCTTTTTCACCAGCTCTGCCTCCGCCATAATTCTTCTCTCCAATATGGATTAAGCCATTTAGAAATGTTCCGTTGGTAAGCACAACTGTTTTGGAATATATAGGAATCCCCAATGAAGTAACTAGCCCCTTAATTACTCCACCCTGTACGATTAAGTCTTGAATCATATCCTGGTAAAAATCCAAATTAGGAGTTTGTTCGAGAGCATCGCGCCATTCTTTAGCAAACAACATTCTATCAGACTGAACCCTGGGACTCCACATTGCAGGTCCCTTAGATCGATTTAGCATTTTAAATTGAATGGCACTCTTGTCAGACACAATACCGCTATATCCGCCAATCGCATCAATCTCTCTTACTATCTGTCCTTTTGCAATTCCGCCCATAGCTGGGTTGCATGACATCTGGCCAATCGTTTGGAGATTCATCGTTATCAACAAGGTTTTTGAGCCTAGATTTGCAGCAGCGGCTGCAGCCTCAGCCCCAGCATGACCTCCTCCAACGACGACAACATCATATTCTCCCTCAAACATATTTTATTGTTTCACGTGGAACATTGCAATGCATTCTTCTTCTTTAAGTCGCATAAATAATTTTTCGTCTGGACTTTTATCAGGATGACCAAAACAATGTAAAAGTGCATGCGAAAGAAGCCTAAGTGTCTCTTTTTCAACGCTTTGATTGTTTATTTTTGCATTTTGCTCAAGTGCATCATGTGAAATAAAGGCTTCCGCTGAAATTTCATTGTCTACAGAATAATCGAAGGTCAAAATATCAGTATCGTTGTCGTGATTTAGGTATTTTTGGTTCAATTCATAGAGCTTTCGGGCGTCAACAAAGTTATAATGAAGTTTTTGAATGATGAATCCTTCTTTATTAGCTACCTTAACAAGCCATTCAGATAATTGTTTATTATCTAGGGTCAGAAAATCATTATGAAAGAATTGTATCATTTTTTTGCAAATATAAAACAAAGAAAAAACAAATAATTTCTTTAAGGCTACTCATGATATTATCTTTGGTAAAAATTTATTTATGAGCATACGCGTTAGATTTGCACCGAGCCCAACAGGGGCGCTTCACATTGGAGGATTAAGGACGGCACTATTCAACTATCTCTATGCCAAAAAACACAATGGTGAATTTATTTTAAGAATTGAAGATACAGATCAGAGCCGAAGGGTTGATGGCGCAGAAGATTATATCACAACATCGCTTAAGTGGCTTGGTATTGAACAAGATGAGGGGCCTAAAAAAATGGGACGTTTTGGCCCATATAGACAAAGCGAAAGAAAAGAACTTTATACGCGAGAGATTATAAAACTTATTCAAGCAGGAAAGGCTTATTACGCTTTTGACTCAGATGAGAAATTAGCTGAACTGAGAAAAGAATACGAAAAAAAAGGGCAATCATTTAAGTATTGCTCACTAAACAGAAATAATTTATTAAACTCCCTAAGCCTAAGTGAAAAGGAAACGAAAAAAAGAATAAAAGAGGAGAGCTATGTTATACGTCTTAAGGTGGAGTCAGGATTTACCGTAACTGTAGAGGACAAAATAAGGGGTAAGATCAAGGTTAATAGCGACGAAATTGATGATAAGATTTTGATTAAAGCAGACGGAATGCCAACATATCATTTTGCCAATGTTGTCGATGATCACCACATGAAAATTTCTCACGTGATTCGCGGAGAGGAATGGTTGCCATCCTTGCCCTTACACCAGCTAATATATTATGCTTTCGATTGGGCTGTGCCCCAGTTCATGCACTTACCGTTAATCTTAAAACCAGAGGGTAAGGGAAAGCTTTCAAAAAGAGATGGGGATCAACTGGGTTTTCCAGTATATCCCTTGGAGTGGAATAGCAATATTGGATTTAAAGAAAGGGGCTTTTTACCAGAAGCACTTTTAAATTATATTTCACTATTGGGATGGAACCCCGGAACAGAAAAAGAAATTTTTGAATTAGAAGAATTGATCCTATTGTTTGACATAGGAAAAATACAAAAAGGAGGAGCCCGATTCGATTTTAATAAAGCGCGATGGATTAATCATAAATTTATAGAACGCTCAGAATCAAAATCGGTTTTAGGGCGTTTTCCTGCGTTTTTTAGCACCATGTCGACAGTTGGGTCAGAAAAAGGTAAACTTGCCATCTATGAGCTTCTAAAAGAGCGGTTATTTTTATTAGAAGACTTCAAGTCTGAAGCTAACCTTTTATTTAATGATCCCACAAAATACGATGAAAAAGCAATTAAAAAAATTGAAAACAGCAAACCTGAAGAAGCACTCAATTTTTTGATTGAGTTAATCGAAAAAAATATCCCCGCTGCAAATTGGAAACAAGAATTACAAACTTGGAACGAAAAAGCCGATATTCCATTTGGGGTAATTATGCAAAGTTTAAGACTTGCAATTGTTGGGAGTTTAAGTGGCCCTGACATTTTTAGTGTTTGTGGCTTGCTCGAAAAAGAAGTAACTTTAAGAAGACTCAAAAAATTAATAATTTATTTAAATAATTAGCCTATGGACCTTTCTACCTATATTATTGTTTTTTCAATTATCCTTTTAATTCTCTCAGGAGTCTTTGTGGTCAAACAACAAACTGCTGCTGTAATTGAACGCTTTGGTAAATTTCTTGCCATACGAAAACCTGGTCTTCATATTAAAATTCCACTTATTGATAAAATAGCAGGAAGAGTAAGCATGAGAATTTTACAACTAGACGTGATCGTCGAAACAAAAACTAAAGATGATGTTTTTGTCAAACTTAAAGTTTCTGTCCAATACAAAATACTTCCTGAAAAAGTTTATGATGCATTTTACAAACTTGACTTTCCCCAAGACCAAATAACGTCTTATGTGTTCGATGTAGTAAGAGCAGTTGTCCCAAAAATGAGATTAGATGACGTGTTTGAAAAAAAGGACGAAATCGCTAACGCTGTAAAAGGAGAGTTAAATGACGCTATGGTTAATTATGGATATGATATTATTAAAGCTCTAGTAACAGACATTGACCCCGATGCAGAAGTAAAAACGGCCATGAATCGAATTAACGCTGCGGAGAGGGAAAAGATTGCAGCCCAATATGACGGTGACGCTGCCAGAATCTTAATCGTTGAGAAAGCCAAAGCGGAGGCTGAAAGTAAACGTCTTCAAGGTCAGGGAATCGCAGATCAGAGAAGAGAAATTGCAAGAGGATTGGAAGAATCTGTAGACGTACTTAATAATGTTGGTATTAATTCACAAGAGGCATCGGCGCTGATTGTTGTGACCCAGCATTACGATACACTCCAGTCAATAGGAGAAGAAACTAACAGTAATCTTATTTTGCTGCCTAATTCACCCCAAGCTGGAAGTGATATGCTAAACAACATGGTGGCTTCTTTTTCAGCCAGTAACCAGATTGGTGAGGCCATGAAAAAAGAAAATAAAAAAAGAATTGATGATAAAAAGGTTGATAAATCCTAATTAAGTCTTTTGCCAAGTATCACGAAGGCCAACTGTTTTGTTAAAAACGAGTTGGCCTTCATCGTTTTTACTATCAAGGATGAAATATCCTATGCGCTGAAATTGAAACTTTGACCCTAAAGGAGAGTTGAGTACATAAGGCTCAATATATCCATTAGTTATCTCCAAAGATTGTTGATTAACATGCTCGCCAAGGTCTTCATCTTTGTTTTTGTCGGGCTCAGGAATTGAAAATAAACGGTCATATAAGTTAATTTGAATCGGCAGCGAATCTAAACGGGTAACCCAGTGTAAAGTCCCCTTGACTTTTCTTTGACTCTCTTTAGAGCCTGATCCACTTTTGCTCAAAGGATCATAGGTGCATATGATTTCCTCTATGTCTCCATCAGAGTTTTTTATGACCTCTTCACCTTTTATTATGTAAGCATTCTTTAAGCGAACTTCTTTTCCTAAGGATAATCTAAAAAACTTACGGTTGGCTTCTTCACGAAAATCCTCCTGTTCAATATAGAGATCTCCTGAAAAGGGAATTTCTCGCTGCCCAGCCTTTTCATCCTCAGGGTTATTATTAGCTGTGACCATTTCGGTTTGTCCCGCTGGGTAGTTTTTAATAGTCAACTTAACCGGCTTGGTGACCGCCATAACACGCGGGGCAATTTTATTAAGGTGGTCTCTAACGGAGAACTCTAACAAAGATGCGTCAATGATATTATCTCTTTTAGCTACACCAGCAGCTTTAACAAAGTTTTGAAGAGATTCCGGAGTATACCCTCTTTTTCTTAGTCCGCTGATAGTTGGTAATCTTGGATCGTCCCAACCATTAACATGACCTTGGTCTACAAGTTTTTTAAGTTTTCTTTTGCTGGTAACAGTATAAGAAAGGTTTAATCTTGCAAACTCACGCTGTTTGGGGCGAATATTTTTAAGCGGTGACAACGCATCAAGAAACCAATCATAAAGGTCACGGTGAGGTTTAAATTCTAATGAACAAAGTGAATGAGATATGCTTTCTATGTAATCTGATTCGCCGTGTGTCCAATCATACATTGGGTAAATACTCCACTTAGTACCAGTCCTGTGATGAGGTTTATTAAGAATCCTATAAATTACTGGATCCCTCAATAACATGTTGGCAGAAGCCATATCAATTTTTGCCCTAAGTACATGAGAACCCTCATCGAAAACTCCTCCTTTCATTTGTTGAAAAAGCAGTTTGTTTTCCTCAATTGTTCGACCTCGATAAGGACTATTTTCTCCTGCTTGGGTAGGGGTTCCTTTTTGTGATGCTATTTGCTCGGAATTTTGGGAATCAACATAAGCTAAGTCCCTTTCTATCAACAATATGGCCCAGTCGTATAATTGTTGAAAATAGTCGGATGCGTAACATTCTTTATCCCAAAGAAATCCCAACCAACTAATGTCTTTTTTGATTGCCTCAACAAATTGAGATTCTTCCTTTGCCGGGTTAGTATCATCAAACCTTAGATTAACCGGAGCGTTGTAGCGGTACCCCAGATTAAAGTTTAAGCAAATGGCCTTTATATGGCCAATATGTAAATATCCGTTAGGCTCCGGTGGAAAACGAAAACGCAAGTGTTTTGGAGATAAACCAGATTTTAAGTCTTCTTCTATAATATGCTCAATAAAGTTTAGTGGTCGCTCGGCCATAAAAAATTTTATCAAATATATTAAAAGCAGAATTGTAAGAATATAATTATAGGGTATTATATATTTGCCAAAAACATTAGATGGATGAAATTGTTTTAGAGAATATAAGTATTTATGCCTTTCATGGGTGCATGAAAGAGGAAGCTAGAATTGGAAGTGATTACATTATAAACCTAAATGTAAAAGCAGATCTACAAGATGCTTCCATTTCTGACCAACTCGAGGATACTATAAATTATGTTGATTTGCTCAAGATCGTGAATGAAGAAATGGCAATAAGCTCGAAGCTTCTTGAACATGTAGCAGAGCGAATAGTATCTAGGATTCTTCGTACAATGAAAATGGTAAACAATGTTCAGGTAAAGGTTGCAAAACAAAACCCTCCAATTAATGGGAACATCTCTTCAGTAACTATCATAAGAAAAGGAAGTCGATAGTTTAAAAAATATAGATTAAAATTTTATTACTTTTGAGGCATGGCATCGTGGCCGAGTGGCTAGGCAGAGCTCTGCAAAAGCTTGTACAGCGGTTCGAATCCGCTCGATGCCTCTTGATGTTTCCTAGTTTAGTTGATCATTTCATTTCAAAAATTTGCCCCCCAATTGTTTTTTTGGTTACTATTTTATTTGGATTACCATAGATTCTTATAATTCCTCCTGCAGTAACTTTAGCTTCTATCAGTTTAGATGCGTTTACATATGATAGGCCTCCAGCTGTAACACTAGCTTTTGTTTGTTCGGATAGAAGTGTTTCTGCCTCACAAGCCCCTCCGCTATTAACAACGGTTTGGTGATTAGTGACTTTGCCTGATAAAAAGAGTTGACCCCCGGTACTCACTAATGAAGAAATTTTCTCTCCTTGAAAAACTAGGCTCATACTAGATCCTTCTTGTACTTTGAGCGAAATACTAGTCTGGTTATAGGTCTTGTCAGAACTTAAATCGCTCCCTTGATAGAGGGATATTTCGTCTAGAATGGCCTTATGATATAATTCAACATAAGTAAAAGTTGGGTTAAGAATATGTTCTAATGAATGACGAATTTTAAGTGTCTTTCTCTTTATTTTTGTTACCACACTTACATTATCTTCTCCACTTATAACAAGCTTATTTTGATCGGAGGGTATAAGCTTAACTTCAATACCGGAATATACTTTAATATTTATAAAGTCATCAACTAAAACCTCTCTCACATGAGTGGCCTCATTTATTTGGTTTTCTTCTTGAGCGTTAATAAAATAAGGTAAGATGAGAAAAAAACAAAAAATATACTTAACTCGAATCATAGTTTATATTTATTTAATCCTAAATTAATTAATTATTCTAATGTTTCTGACAAAATAAAATCTAATTGTCTTTTTAATAAATCTGTCTTTTTTACAATTATTTTTACAAGGCTTCCTAATTGATAACACTTTTTAGTTTTCTCCCCAATTAAGCTGTGTGACTGCTCATTATATAAAAAATAATCTCCTTTTATTTCACTTATTTTAATAAACCCCTCACACTTGTTTTCTAAAATTTCCACATAGATTCCTCTGTCTGTTACTCCAGATATAACCCCTTCAAAACATTGGTCAATTTTATCTTCCATGAATTTGACTTGCATGTATTTTATTGAATCTCTTTCCGCTTTAGTTGCTAATTGTTCTCTACTAGATGAGTGTATGCAGGCCTCTTCTAAAGCTTCTTTATTAATATTATTATGGCCGTTAATGTAAGATTCTAGCAAACGGTGTACTAGAATATCTGGATATCTTCTAATTGGTGAAGTAAAATGTGTGTAATGCTCAAAGGCTAACCCATAATGTCCTATATTATCTGTAGTATAAACTGCTTTACTCATAGCACGAATTGTGAGGGTATCTATTAATTGTTGTTCGCTTTTACCATGAGATTCTTGCAGTAGTATGTTAAGGGACTTATTTATTTCATTGGAATTTAAGTCTAGTTGATATCCTAAATTTTTGGCAACGTTTTGGAGATTAGTTAGTTTATCCTCGTCTGGCAAATCATGAACTCTATACACAAAAGGTTTTTTTTGTTTAAATTTTCCAATAAACTCCGCTACCCTTCTATTTGCAAGTAACATTAGTTCCTCTACGAGTTTATTAGCATCCTTTGATGTCTTGAAATAAATACTACTTGGATTATCATGTTTATCTAAATCAAATTTCACCTCGACTCTATCGAATGATAAAGCCCCTTTTTTCATTCTTTTTTCCCTTAGGAACTTTGCATAGGAATTAAGTTTTAATAGGGCAGAACATATTTCTTCAGATACGCTGTACGATTGACCGCTTAAAGATACATCAGCAGTAACCCTTTTATCTTCTGAATCTAAAATGGATTGAACCTCTTCATAAGAAAAGCGATGGTCTGAATAAATAAGTGTTTTACCAAACCATTCTTCCTCTATCACCATTTTGTCATCTAAAACAAATACCGCTGAAAATGTAAATTTTTCCTCTTTTGGCCTCAAAGAACACACACCATTTGATAAGAATTCAGGTAACATCGGTACAACCCTATCTACAAGATAGACTGATGTTGCTCTCTCATAAGCTTCTTCATCCAAGATAGAGTTTGGTTTAACATAATGAGATACATCCGCTATATGAATCCCTATTTCTGTCTTATTTCCTGCTAGAGGAGCATAAGATATTGCATCATCAAAGTCTTTGGCAGTGACAGGGTCAATTGTAAATGTTGTTTTTTTTCTAAAGTCTCTTCTGGCTGAAATCTGATTTTTTTCAATTTTTGTACTAATTCTTTGTGTATAATTTATAACATCAAGAGGAAAAGCCTCAGGAAAATTATAATCATGCATTATCGCATGCATTTCTGTATTGAGTTCTCCTGGCTGCCCAAGTGATTTTATAATTCTTCCAAAAGGAGAAGATGCTTTTCTTGGCCATTCTTTAAAATCAACAATTACTTTATCTCCATCTTTAAAGTCTTTTAATTCCTCTGACTCAATAAAGAAGTCAGTATGTATCTTATTTCCTCGGGTATTAACAAAACCAAAGTCTTTTTTACGATCCAGAATACCTATGAAATTTTGATTTTTTCTTTCTATAATTTCTACTATTTCCGCTTCATTTCTTCCACTTTTTTTTCTTTTGAATTGGTAAACAAAAACTAAATCACCATTAAACGCCCTACCAAGATTTTTACGTGCTACAAAAATATCGTCTTCACCTTCTGGCATTAAAAGATATCCATTTCCAGATGAGTTAACTTCAATTATACCCTCTTTGTAATTCTTTTTATCTATTAGTAAATTAAATTTTCCATGCGCATTTTGCTTTAAAATCTTTTGAGAGCAAAGTTTTCCTAAAGATTTTATAATTGCGTTTCTAATTTTAGTGTCTTTTACATCTAATCTTGCAGCAATTTGTTTGTGATTAAATGATTGGTTGGGATTGTTTTTAAAGATAGATAGTATTTTTCCTTGAAGGTTTCTGTCTTTCTTTTTCTTTTTTGACATCAATAATTTATCTACTGCAAATTTATACTTTCTTTTTTTTCCAAAACATTATCTTATTAAAAGCATTAACAGATTAATTATTGTTTTTTTAATTTTTTTTAAAAACATAATGGCTATTATATAATGTTAATAGTGGGATAATTTTATTGAATATTTAATCTACTTATTTAAAGAAGAATGTTGTTAACGTTTTATAAGCTAAATGCATAATATTAAAATACTGTATTACATATATTTATATAAATAATAAACAGTTGTTGAAATATCAATACAGTTAATAATTTAATTAAAAAGATAAAGAATTTATTGTCTATAAAACTGGTTTATGTGCTAATAAGTTGAGTAATTAAAGTAATAAAATAAATAGGTTGACAATATTATTTGTATACATGAAAATTTTTTAAGTTTTTGCAAAATCAATTAATAAATCTTATTAACAAATAATTAAACTACTGGATAACAATTAAACTTAAAGTATTTAAATTTAAAAAAAAAATGAAAATATCTATAGGGAACGATCACGCAGGCACAAAATTAAAAGAGGCTGTTAAATTTTATTTGGAAAAAAATGGTCATGAGGTGAAAAATCACGGCACTGATTTAAATCAAAGCGTGGATTATCCAGAGTTTGTTCATCCAGTGGCAAATGATGTAAAAAAAGGAAAAGCAGATTTAGGAATAGTAATTTGTGGAAGCGGAAATGGAGCCGCGATGACAGCTAATAAACACCAAAAAATAAGAGCAGCTCTATGTTGGACAGAAGAAATTACAAAGTTATCCAGAAGTCATAACGATGCTAATATTATGAGTGTTCCAGCCAGATTTGTAAGCCCAAAAGATGCTCTAGGAATGGTAGATATTTTTATTTCAACCCCTTTTGAAGGAGGAAGGCATAAAAACAGAATAGATAAAATACCCTGTCAATAGCAAATAAGAGAAATTGCTTACTGATAGCAATTTAATTATTTAATACGAACCTTTTAATTAGCTGCTCAAGGTTTTTTGATATTGATGACGAAGTTAGGTTCTTCTTTTCTTTGTATAAAATCATGTAGTAACCAGAGATTAGCTTTTTTTTGATTGGTAATTGATTAAGAATAATAGATGCGCGTATTTTTCTTTTTATACAGTTTCTATTAACTGCTAAAGAAACTTCTTTTTTTGAAACAGCCACGTTTATATAGATATTGCCATCATTTTTTTCGCTTTTTAAGTAGTGCATTGCAAGGGATCCAAACTGAATTCGCTCACCTTTTTTAAAAACCCGATCAATGAGAATTTTATTTTTAAGTTTTCTTATTTCAAGAAATTCTGACAATTCTAATTATTTAGATAATTATTTTCTCTATTAACATCAGCCATGTAAAAGCTAGGATCAATTAATACTTCCTTTATATCTTTTTTATTTTTATTTATTATAATTTGATATTCGGGATAGGCCCACGCCCAATCTTCAAGTACAACCCAGTCAAAGGGATATGGATTTTCTTTTTCACCACGCATTAGTGGAATAGGTATGTAATACATAGAGGAGCTATCATCTTTAAACCGCACCAAGACATCCAATGGCATTGGCATAGAGCCAATCCTCTTAAGGGTAATTATGGTTTTTTGTTTTTTTTCTTCAATTGATTTAATAGCGTAATCAATCGAGTTTGTTGTTTGAGTCCAATCTGTTAAATACCATTTTAATTGAATACCTGAAACTCGCTCAGCAACTCTTCTAAAATCATTTGGAACCGGGTGTTTGAATTTAAACTCTTTAAAATATTCTTTTAATGTTTTTTTTAGTTTCTCTTCCCCAATAATGTATCCTAGCTGAGCAAGAAAAACAGCTCCTTTACTATAAGCGGAAATCTCATATGCCATATTATAATTATATCTATTAGCATTTGTTTGTTGGGGTTGTTCTTTGCCTGATTGTACAAGAAAAAAGTAATTTCCGTATGATGAAACAAAGGGAAACTCTACTTTCTTATTTAAAATTTTGTTTACCGCTAATGTAGATATGTATGTTGTAAATCCTTCATCCATCCACTCGTGTTTCATTTCATTTGTTGCCAGAACATGTTGAAACCATGAATGTGCCAATTCATGGGCCGTGACACCCACTAGACTTTCGTAACTTCTTTCACCGGTTATTAAAGTCATCATTGCATATTCCATTCCCCCGTCTCCTCCTTGTGCGACAGTATATTGTTCATAGGGATATTCTCCAATGGCCTCATTGTAAAATTCCATTAACTCTGCAGTTTTGGACTGCAATTTTTTCCATTTATAATTATATTCAGGGTTGTCAATGTAGAAAAAATGAATATCAACATTATTTGGTCCAACGAAAGTATCATGAATATATTTAGGATCGGCTGACCATGTAAAATCATGAACATTAGGTGCATAAAAATGCCAGGAAAGTTTTTTCTTTTTAGGCTTACCCCTTTTTTCTGAGTATCCGTGCCCTATCTCGTTTGCGTTTTGTAAATATCCGCTTGCAGCTAGAACATATTTTTTATTTAAGGTAATTTGAACATCAAAGTTTCCCCAAACACCATGGAACTCTCTGCCTAAGTATGGCTCAGCATTCCAACCATCATAGTCATACTCTGCCATTTTAGGATACCATTGTGCCATCGAAAGAGCAACCCCCTCGGGTGAATTTTTACCCGCTCGTCTTATAAGACCTGGAACTTTTCCCTCAAATTTAAGGGAAAGAGTAGTGCTATTACCAGGTTTTAAAGGCTCTTTTAGAGTAACTTCAAGAATTGTTCCGGAGAGCTTTGATTTAACATTTTTTTCATTTTGCATCAGATCATACACTTTCAAATACCCTTGCTGCTTGTAATCAATTGTGTCAATGTCAATATCAAAACGTGTATTTTTATCACTTCCATTTTTAATTCTAGCAGCCATCTCACTCCCTGGCTTGAAAGCATTAAAATATAAATGATAAAAAACCTTATTGAGTACATCAGGGGAGTTATTTGTGTATATTAACTGCTGTTCGCCGATGTATGTAAAATTATCTACATTCATATCTACAATCATTTTGTAATCAACGGATTGTTGCCAGTAATTCTGTGAAAAGCAATACGCTGACAGCATCAAAAGAAACGCTTGGGAGAGTTTAGAGATCATTTTTATTTTTATTAGATGCATAGATAAGGGCATTATATAAATTAATTAACTTTCCTGACCTGGAGACTATTTCAGGTTTTGATAACTTCTCTGTTCCTGGTAGTTTAATTCTATCAAACAATGACATACCAGAATTCATTAAAACTCTTTTTACTTCAGCAGCTGAAAGCCTAGGAAAATAGGACCTTATGACGGCTGCAACACCAGAAGCATTAGGAGCAGCCATTGAAGTTCCGCTATTATAATCAAAATTTTTGTTAGGTATTGTAGACCATATTTTATCCCCGGGTGCAAACAAGTCTACATTGACCATTCCGTAATTAGAGAAAACAGATATTTGCTCTTGATTATATCTAGAAGAAGAAGAACCAACTGTTAAAAAATTAGAAACAATTTCCTTCCCTCCGTCTTCGTCAGTAATAAATGTTTTTTTCATTTCTGGGTCAATATTGGCGCTACTATTACCTGCAGCATTGACAATTAAAACGTCATTTTTTTCAGCGTGACGTAAAGCATCCCACACCCAGTCCTTGTGTGGTGAATAACCTTTACCAAAACTTGTATTTATTACGCAAGCACCATTATCAACGGCATATCGTATAGCTAGAGCAATATCCTTATCATATTCATCTCCATCCGGTACAGCTCTTAAAACCATAATTTTAAGATTATTATAGATTCCTTTTGATCCGCTATTATCATTTCGATTTGAAGCAATTATTCCCGAAACGTGAGTCCCATGGTCAGCACCACTTAAAAAAGGACCAATTACATTATTGTCCCCATACCCTACATCATTTAGGTCATCCGGATTATCTCCAACAATAGTTCTTGGATTAAAATCAAGACTATAATGCTTATCTATTGATATCAGTGCGGTCTTTTTATATTTTTCAAGCTTTAAAATAGACAAACCCATGTTTTGAAATGAACGCTGAAACAATAAAGCGTCTATTAATTTAAAACTCTTAGGAGAAAAATTTTCTACATCTTTAAGGCTGTAGTTTTCTTTACCTAGCGTATTCTTGATTATGCTGTCTGAGGAAATCGCTTTGCTCATGAATTCATTAATTCTAGACAACTCTTCAGTTTTTTCCTGAATATTTTTTTGTCTTTGTTCTTCAAATTTTTTGTATAAATCAGACAAAGGTTCTTCTCTTTTTTGAAGCCGGACATACTCCATGTTTTCTTGCTCACAATTACCTAAGAAATTCCAACCATTAATATCATCAATAAAACCGTTTTCGTCGTCGTCTATACCATTGTTAGGTATTTCGTCTTCATTAACCCATATATTATCTTTTAGCTCAGGGTGGTTGATATCAACACCAGAATCAATCACAGCCACTATTACCGAGGATCCTTTTTTACCTTTAATAAGTTCTTCGTAAGCCCTTTCAACACTCATTCCTGGAATACTGTCTTTTATTAAATCTAATAAGTGCCAATGTTTTTTTTCTAGATCAGATAATTGAGCTTTCTTATTTTCAAAATAAATTGGACTGCTCAAAGGATCGGCATTAAATTTTAATGTGCCGCATGAGGAAATAAAGGTTATTAGAACCAGGGGGTATATTTTTTTCATTCGAAAAAGCTTTTCAAGGTATGATTTTCATTCATTCTAATACCCTTGTCTGTTTGGCGAAGATCGATAAGCTCATGAAAAGGATCATGCTCCATAAAAAGTAAGAATTGTTTTTCATATGCCAGCTTTAAGAAACGACTTTTTTCTTCTAATGAGATTAAGGGCCTAGTATCATAGCCCATAACATACGCTAGGGGTAGATGTCCAACAGTTGGAATTAAGTCACCTGTAAAAACAATTATTTTTTTCTTATAACGAATCATTGGCAACATCTGTTTTTCAGTATGGCCATTGACTATGACTATATCAAAACCCAGAGGGGAGTTTTCCAAAATAAAGTCGTCACCTTTTAATAAATTGAGTTGACCATTTTCTTTTATTGGTAAAATGTTTTCAGACAAAAACGAAGCTTTTTCTCTGGGATTAGGGCTGGTTGCCCATTTCCAATGTTTTTGGTGGGACCAATAGGCAGCATTTTTAAATGTAGGGACAAGGCTTCCTTTTCGGGTTTTTAAAACTGCTCCCCCACAGTGGTCAAAGTGCAGGTGTGTTAAAAAGACATCTGTTATTTCGTCCGGGTGAAACCCTTTTTCTTTTAATGACTTTTCCAAACTGAAGTCTCCCCATCGATTGTAGTAATCAAAAAACTTTTCACTTTGTTTATTTCCCATTCCTGTATCTATTAATATTAACCTGTTTCCGTTTTCAATTAAAAGAGAACGGCTAGATACTTTTACAAGATTATTTTTATCAGCTGGATTAGTTTTTTGCCAAATTACTTTTGGAACTACACCAAACATAGCCCCTCCATCGAGTTTGAAGTTTCCACATTCTATGGGGTGTAAGACCATAAACTAAAGCCTAATTCTTGTTAAATACATGTGTGAAGTCATGTATAAATACTTAAAGCTGGAGTCGAAAGCACAATTAGCAGAGCTTTTTTCTGTTCTAATAGTTCCTAAGTGAGTTCCATCAGGTTTAATGACAAGGACTCCGCCTGGACCTGTTGTAAAGATTGTTCCAGAGGGGTGAATTTTTAATCCATCAAAGCTTCCATTATCTTTTTTAGCCAGCTCATTCCCATCGAAAAAAACTCTACCGTTAGTTACACCCTTAGAAGTAATATCGTAAGCCATTATTTTCATGTCCTTTCGATCTGAAATGTTTACGTAGAGTGTTTTTTGGTCATTTGATATTGCAATACCATTTGGGATGCTTAGGTCATCTATTATAAGAGATAAGATTCCAGAATTGGAAAGCTTATAAACCCCATTGTAGGGTAACTCTTTTAATTCATCATTATTGAAACCCTTTAATCCGTAGGGTGGGTCTGTAAAGTATAAATCGCCATTCTTAGCATAAACTAAGTCATTTGGGCTACTAAATAAATTTCCTTCATATCGATTAACTATGGTTTCAAATGTTTTTTCGTCCCAGCTCTTAAGCTTGGCGATTCTTCTGTCTCCGTGCATTGCGAGTACCAATTCATTTTTTGAGTTTAACGTTAGTCCGTTTGAGCCTGCTTTTTTGTTTGCGGGAACTATTCCAGTAAAGCCACTAGGATCTAGGAATACACTCAAGCCATTTTTATCATCCCAGCGATATGCTTTATTATTTCGGACATCAGAAAACAGAACCGCATTTAGTTGATCAACCCAAACGGGTCCTTCAGACCAGCCAAATCCGCGTGCTAAAATTTCAACCTCTGACCCCTTGGGAACGTAGATGTCCATTTCGGGGCTAATTCGCTCTACGGATCCAATGGTTTCTTTTTTTTCTTGTGCGGTAAGAGTTGTAATTACTCCAAATAGCAAAATTTTTAAAATTTTAGTTTTCATTTTATTTTTTTAAAGTTTTACAAATTTATAGTAAGGGCGGGAATAAAAGAGAACTTTTAACTTTTTTTGGTATCAAGCAACTTAATAAATTCCCCAGCAAAAGCCAGGAGGTGCTTAATTTCTTGTATGCTAGCAAGCCTTTCTTTTCCTCTAATAAGTATGCTGTCTCCTTTTGATTCTATATAATACAAAGGGTGGCTTTCAAAAAAGAAAATTAAATCGTTAGTAAAAAAGGATCGAATCGCTTTTTTGTCCTCTCCACTTAAGAAGAATCGTTTTGAGAAGTCAGGATGCTTTTTGAAATCGATGTCCTGAAGTCCTGATAGTCCGTAAAGAGAAGACATTAAATTTTCCTTGTCGAGAATAAAAATGGGCATCTGATAAGGAGCCTTAATTTGTAAAAATGTTGATTTTAAATCCTCCTTTGCAATAAAGGCACCTTCGCTATATGATAAATCAAAGAGCAATGAATTTTTATTTTCACTTACTAGAGAATTATAACTATAGTTAATTAACTTTCTTCTGAAATAAATAAAATGCTCTAAATCTCCGTAACTAGAAACTGGATCAGGGAGGTAATTCCAGTTCAATACACTTGAAAGCTCATTAAGTAACTTTTGCCGATTAGTTAGAGAAATATTAAAGTTCAAAAATGATTTTTCAGGTAAGCTTTTTCTTATAGCGAAGGGGTGTTCTGTCCCCGCTTCATGAATATCGAGCCCAATGATTTCAAAAACCCCCCCATTTCTCGAAAACCCTTGACTGTAGTCATTCATCCCTTCCATCACAGTATGATCTACAAATTCGCATAAAGAAAAATCTACAATCGCGTGTTCAGTTGGCGGGATTTCATCTAGTTTTGCTTTAAGTTTAAAAAAGTTTAAGAAGCTACAGAAGCTTTTTACACTTACATAGTAATTACCAGAACCTTCTTCGAGATACATTAGCACATTTGGTTTTAGCCAATTTTGAGTAAAAAGGAAACTACTCTTATTTAGAAAAACATGCACTATCAGTGTTGCAATAATGCCTAAAAGGATACCAGTAGTCAAGCTTGTAATTAATGTAGCGACCAGAGTAGTGATAAATATGATTGCCTGTTCTTTACCAACCTTATATATTTTTAATAGGTTTTCTGGAGCTGCTAACCTATATCCTGTGTAGACTAAAATAGCGGCGAGTGCTGGCAAAGGAATTAATTGTATTTGCTTCGAAAACAGTAGAATGAACACTAATAAAAATGCTGCATGGAAGAAATTAGCAGACCGATTATTTGCTCCATTATTTACATTAACAGAACTTCTTGCAATTACCGTAACTACATTTAGTCCTCCAAAAAATCCACTCACGCCTGTTGCAATTCCAAGGGCACGAAGATCTTTGTTAATGTTAGAACGCCTTTTTAAAGGGTCTAATTTGTCAACTGCTTTAATACTAAGTAAAGACTCAATTACGGCCACTAACGTAATAGACATTGTGTGACCCATGAATTCAGAGGTGAACATTTTACCAAAATTTGGACTTGGAAAAGAGCCAATCAGGTTGTCAGGAAGTGTAATCATGAGGGCAGGATTTAACACTTGAGAATTATTCTGAATGATATCAAAATAATATATAACTGTGATAGAGCCTATTACAACCCACATTGGAGCAGGAATAAGATGAAAAAGCGGGTTTCTAATTCTAGAATAAAGAAAAAGAAAAACGAGACTTACAACACCAATTGCGCTCGCTAACAAAAACTCAAACGAAGGGTTAAGAAATATATTTTTAATAGACTCTGGAATCAGCGCTAACTGCCTTAGGGTATTCCCTTTGACCTGTGTAAATCCAAGCATTACATGAAATTGCTTAGCTAAAATTCCAACCCCAATGGCAGCAAGCATACCCTGTAGCGCAGAAGAAGGAAAAAATTCGCTGAGACCACCTAATCTAAAAAGACCGAAGAGAAATAGTAAGACTCCAGAAATAATAATAGCTGCTAAAGTAAAAAGGTAGCCTTGATACAAGTCTCCATTACCAAGGCCTACAATAGCCGATAATATGACAATTACCAAACCGTTTCCTGGTCCAGTAATTGTAAGGTGAGATCCCCCCATAATAGAAACAACTATCCCTCCCGCAATTGCGGCTATGATACCGGCAATAGGGGGAGCCTCAGAGGCAAGTGCTAAACCTAGACCTAAAGGAAGGGCAATAAGAGAGACAACAAAACCCGAAAAAACATTTTTCGGTAAGTCTATCATAAATCGTCTAGCTGAATTCACCTTATTCACTTTTTTTATTGTTTACAATTAATACATCAGTTGGCAACTCAGCAAGAATATGCTCAATATCATGAGTAAAAAGCCTATCGAAAAACCCTAGGTTTTCTTCAGCATTCATAACCAGAAGGTCGGCTCGTACCACTTTAGCATAGTGACCAATCGAGTATCCTCTTTTGCCAAAGATGCTTTGGGTTGTCCAATTAATTTTCTCCGTAAGCTTTAAGGGCAAATTTTTAACAAAATCTGAGACACGTGTTTGCTCCCGTCTACTTAGTTTTTCTTTTTTCAGCATTGCTCGCCGTAAACTTCTGTCATCATCCACACTAACAGCAACTTTTGATCTACTAATCTCTTCAACCAGTGATATTTTTTTTGCTCCAAGTGCATTTGCAACGATAAATGATGCTTCAATTGTTGTTTTTGTTTGAGGGCTTTCAAAACCATTGACAACAATATGCTGACAAGGATGCCTTTCCACTGAAGGATTGATTAATAATAAAACAGAGCAATTTGATCTTCTTGTTATTTTCCTGGCGATCGAACCCATGTAAAATTTTACTACATTTTCTCTTTTTAACGCCCCCAAAATAATTAATTCAGCTTTAAAGGCTTCACTGGCTTTAAGCAAAACTGATACAGGATTTCCTATTTCCCAACGTACAGATATTTTTTTTGGTTGGACCGGGCATGATTTTACTAATTCCATAAATCGAGAGACTTTTTCAGGGGTCTTTGCTCCAACGTGAAAAAACATAAGTTCTCCATTAAAAAATGAGGCCATTCGTAATGCCTCAAATACATTAGCCTTTAGGTTTGGAGAAAAGGCAAAACCCACAAGTATTTTTTTAAATTTTAACACCCTCAAGAAATTAGACTTATGTTAAGATAACTATAGAAAAATTTCAAAACAAATTTTTTAAAATGAAACAATTGCAAGGACCCAAAGAGAAATTTAAAAAGAGGAACTCTTAAGACTTATATACCACCGTTCCTTTTACCAAATGCTGCCATTTTGCTTTTAGGCCGCCGCCTTCTCTCTAAGTACAATGGTAAATCTTTCCATAGGTAAATATTTGCCTGAAGCTCATTTAATTTATTATCTATTAATAGCTTCAAATCCTTCTTATCAGGGTGATTTTTGAATAGATCCTCTTGTTGTGAAAAGTCATTTTTAATGTTGTACAGTTCATAATCTTTAATCTTCATTGAAGAAATATATTCCAAATCTCCTTGAGCAAACGAGTGAGTTCTTGGCAAAGTATCGTTATCTAAACCTAAAACCATGTAATCTCCAATCCTAACAGCAATTTCAGGAACAGTTCGATAAAAAAACCAAAAAAGAGGGTTCTTTCGCTTAAAGAACTTTCCCTTTAACAATGGTAAGATACTGGTTCCATCTAAATTTTCCGGAGAGTCTATTTCCAATAGCTCGCATAACGTTGGAACAATATCTACAAAACCTGCTGGTGTTTCGATAATTTTATTTTCATTGGCTATTCCATTCCACCGAACAATTCCTGGTACGTGAATTCCACCATCATATAAGCTGCTTTTGCCAGCTCTTAACCCACCATTTGATCTAACTCGATAGGAACCATTGTCCGAACTAAAGATTATCATGGTATTTTCCATGAGGTTATTTTTCGTCAAATAGTTTAAAATTTTACCTATTGCGAGATCAAGATTATCGATGTTTGCTAAATATTCTGCATCCTTTTTTGGCAGATCGGAATATTTATCAACCAGCTCTTTAGGAGAAGCAACAACTGAATGAGGCTCATGAAAAGCAAAATATGCAAAAAATGGCTCTTTTTCATTTCTTCTGCTAAGCCAGTCGATTCCTTCTTTTGCAACTATTTGGCAAGCATAACCCTCTATTACACCAACAGGTTTACCATTTCGCACGAAATTGTTCGGATTAAGATGGGAGGGACGAGCATTCATTTCTGTTCCAAAAGAATAATCAAATCCTTGTTGGCCTGGCTGAGGATGATTTAATTTGGGGTCATGAGGTAAGGCCCCCAAATGCCATTTTCCAAAATGGGCCGTCTGATACCCTTTGGTTTTTAGTAATTCAGCAATGGTTGATTCTTCATCCGGTAGGTGCATAGGGTGGTTTGCGGGCCTATAGCTATACATACCTGTTTTTTCAGGTGCTTTTCCGGTTAGAAGTCCCACCCTTGAGGGAGAGCAGTTTGGAGCCGCAGAATAAAAGTTATTAAAAAAAACCCCCTCGGCAGCTAAGCGATTTAAATTTGGAGTTTCCGTAGAATTACCAATAAAATTTACATCTCCATACCCCATGTCATCAGCGAGTAAGAAAATAATATTAGGCACGGGTTTCACAACCTTAGGAAAAGAGCAACCAAATAAAAATAATAATGAGCAAAACAAGTATAATTTTAATCTATACATCGTGAAACTAATTTTAGTTATAAACTTAATCATTTAGTTTTAGAACCGCCATAAATGCCTGTTGTGGAATCTCCACGTTACCTACTTGACGCATTTTCTTTTTCCCTTTTTTCTGTTTTTCTAAAAGCTTTCTTTTACGCGTGATATCACCTCCATAGCATTTAGCCGTAACATCTTTCCTAAGCGCCTTAATTGTCTCGCGAGAAATAATTTTTGCTCCTATGGCAGCTTGAATGGGAATATCAAATTGCTGTCTTGGGATGAGTTGTCTTAATTTTTCGCACATTTTCTTGCCTATAGTATACGCATTATCAGTATGGATAAGGGCAGAAAGTGCGTCAACTGGATCAGAGTTGAGCAAAATATCAACCTTAACTAACTTGGATGGTCGCATCCCGATTGGGGAGTAATCAAAAGAGGCGTAACCTTTTGAAACTGTCTTTAAACGATCGTAAAAATCAAATACAATCTCAGCAAGCGGCATATCAAAATTAAGCTCTACTCTCTCAGTGGTCAAATAAGTTTGATTAGTGATCACGCCTCTTTTTTCTATGCAAAGGGACATTACGTTACCTACAAAATCAGATTTAGTTATAACCGAGGCCTTGATATATGGCTCTTCAACTCGATCTAAAACCGAAAGGTCTGGTAAGTCAGTTGGATTATTTACCAAAATGATTTCTTTGGGTGTTTTTTTCGTGAAAGCGTGATATGAAACGTTTGGGACGGTTGTAATTACTGTCATATTGAATTCACGCTCTAATCTTTCTTGTATTATTTCTAAATGCAGCATTCCAAGGAATCCACAACGAAAACCAAATCCAAGAGCAGCAGAGCTTTCTGGTATAAAAACTAATGAAGCATCATTTAGTTGAAGCTTTTCCATACTGGACCGAAGTTCTTCGTAATCTTCGGTATCTACAGGATATATCCCCGCAAAAACCATAGGTTTTACTTCTTCAAAACCCGCAATAGCTTTTTGGGTTGGGCTATCTGCGCCTGTGATTGTATCACCTACTTTTACCTCTTTAGCCTCTTTAATTCCCGTAATCAAATAACCCACATCTCCAGCAGAGATTATTTTTTTTGGTTCTTGATTAAGTTTTAGAGTCCCAATTTCATCAGCGAAATATGTTTTTCCAGTGGCCATGAATTGAATTTTTTGCCCTTTACTGATTTCTCCATTTATGATTCTAAAAAAAGTCTCTACACCCCTAAAAGGGTTATAAACAGAGTCAAAAATTAAAGCCTGTAACTGACCGTCTTTTTTCCCTTTCGGTGGAGGAATACGTTCAATTATACTGGAGATAATACTATCAATTCCAAAACCTGTTTTTGCAGATGCAGGGATTATTTCCTCTGAATTGCAGCCCAAAAGATCAACAATATCATCAGTAACCTCTTCTGGGTTTGCAGAGGGCAAATCTATTTTATTAAGAACAGGGATTATTTCTAAATCGTTTTCCAAAGCCAAGTAAAGATTGGAAATGGTTTGGGCTTGAATACTTTGTGCAGCATCTACCACAAGCAGAGCACCTTCACAAGCAGCGATGGATCGAGAAACTTCATATGAGAAATCAACATGGCCTGGTGTGTCAATTAGATTAAATATATATTTTTCACCTTTGTATTCGCATTCCATTTGGATTGCATGCGATTTAATAGTGATACCTCTTTCTCGCTCTAGATCCATATTGTCAAGTAATTGATCTTGTTTTTCCCTGGAGGTCACAGCGCCAGTACGATCTAGAAGTCTGTCGGCAAGAGTACTTTTACCATGATCAATATGTGCAATTATGCAAAAATTTCTAATATATTCCATGCTCACATTTACCTAAACTTGGTCAAAGATACTTATTTTGAGACCGTACTTTTTTGTTTAGTTT
>CACHZY010000012.1 GCA_902584445.1 uncultured Bacteroidota bacterium
GCATATTCTCGATGTATGAAAAACTAGGTTTTCCACCTATATTTTGTGGCCAATCTTCTATCATTATGTAATTCATCATCAAAATTGAGACAGAAAATCCAATGCAACCATAAATAAAAGCCATAATAGAGATTCTTGTCTCAGCGAGTCCCAATACTTTATCAAGTCCATGGACAGGAAAAGGAGTGTAAACTTCTTCAATATGGAATTTACCCTCTTTGATTGATTTGACCGCAGACAATAATATGTCATCATCATCATATAAAGCATGTATTACCTTATTACTAATCATTTATTGTCTCTTAATTTTTTATATTTTTCTCCAGATGACTTCAGTATGCTCTTAACTTCTGCCTGAGCAATAACAGGAAAATTTCTAGCGTAAAGCAAAAAGAGTACAAAGAAAAACCCAATTGTTCCTATAAAAATGCCTATATCTACAAAAGTTGGAGAGAACATCGTCCAAGAAGATGGAAGATAATCTCGGTGCAAGGAGGTGACAATGATTACAAATCGCTCAAACCACATACCAATATTAACAACAATAGATATAATGAATGAAAAAACGATACTAGTTCTAAGCTTCTTGAACCACATAAACTGAGGTGAAAAGACATTACAGGTCATCATCGACCAATAAGCCCACCAATAGGGTCCAGTAGCTCTGTTTAAAAACGCATATTGTTCGTATTCCACTCCTGAATACCAAGCTATAAACAACTCAGTTATGTAGGCAACACCAACAATTGAACCCGTAATCATAATAACAATATTCATTAATTCAATATGCTGTATAGTAATATAATCTTCCAGATGGGATACTTTTCTCATTATTATTAGAAGGGTATTAACCATTGCGAAACCAGAGAAAATTGCTCCAGCTACAAAGTAAGGAGGGAATATAGTAGTATGCCATCCAGGAATAACAGAAGTGGCAAAGTCAAATGATACAATTGTATGAACAGATAGTACAAGAGGTGTCGCCAACCCTGCCAAAACTAATGAGACTTCTTCAAATCTTTGCCAATCTTTTGCCCTTCCTGACCATCCAAAACTCAATAGGCTGTATATTTTCTTTTTAAAGGGCTTTATGGCTCTATCTCGAATCATCGCAAAATCAGGTAACAGTCCCGTCCACCAAAAAACCAGTGATACAGATAAATAAGTTGAGATCGCAAAAACATCCCAGAGTAATGGAGAATTGAAATTTACCCAAAGTGAACCAAAGGTATTTGGAATGGGTAAAACCCAATAAGCCAACCAAGGTCGACCCATGTGGATTATAGGAAATAATCCTGCCTGGATTACAGAAAAAATAGTCATAGCCTCAGCAGAACGGTTAATCGCCATTCTCCATTTTTGTCGGAAAATTAAAAGTACTGCAGAGATTAAGGTCCCTGCGTGACCAATCCCTACCCACCAAACAAAGTTGGTGATATCCCAGGCCCAACCTACTGTTTTATTTAATCCCCAAGTTCCAATCCCAGTACCAATAGTATAGGCAATACAACCTAATCCCCATAGGAATGCAGTGAGTGAAATACCGAAAACAATCCACCACTGTCTATTGGCTTTACCTTCTACCGGTGCAGCCACATCTACAGTAACATTGTGATAGGACTTGTCACCAGTTACTAACGGTTTTCTTAAAGGTGCTTCGTAATGAGATGCCATACGATTGTTTTTCTAATTCTTAGGTTTGATCTGCATTTCTAACTTTAGTCTGGTACATAACATTAGGTTTAGTTCCTACGCTTTCAAGCAAGTGATACATTCTGTCCTCTTCTCTCAGCGTTGCTATCTTGCTGGATTTATCGTTGACATCACCGAAAGTAATTGCCCCACCGCTACATGCGTTGGAACAAGCTGTTTGGAATTCACCGTCTTCAATCTGCCTACCGGCTAACTTCGCATCCAAAATAGTTTTTTGAGTCATTTGAATACAAAAGGAACATTTTTCCATGACCCCTCTTGATCTTACAACCACATCAGGATTTAATACCATTCGACCTAGATCATTATTCATGTGATAGTCAAACTCATCATTTTTGTTATACAAGAACCAATTAAATCTTCTGACTTTATAAGGACAGTTATTAGCACAATAGCGCGTTCCAACACATCTATTATATGCCATGTGATTTTGTCCTTGACGTCCATGAGAAGATGCCGCCACAGGGCAAACTGTTTCACATGGAGCGTGGTTACAATGCTGACACATCACAGGCTGAAAAGCGACTTGGGGGTTCTGCGAAGCTTGTTCCATTTTTCCAAATGTCGAAAGTGAATCTCCTAACCCATCAATATCTTCTTTAGTTTGATCATCTGCTTTGAAGGTTTCACCAGATGAGTAATAGCGGTCAATTCTTAACCAGTGCATATCTCTTGATTTTCTTACTTCATCTTTTCCAACTACAGGAACATTATTTTCAGCATGACATGCAATGACACAAGCTCCGCAACCTGTACACGAATTTAAATCTATTGAAAGGTTAAAATGATGTCCTATAGATCGGTCAAAAGATTGCCACATGTCTACCTCTGAAGAGGTAACTTCATATTCCATGTGGTTTTTAGAAACTTTTGGAACTGGGTTCCAATATTCTTTATCCTTAGTATTAAAAATTTCCAAAGTGGTCTCTTTTATAATATCACCTCTGCCCATTAATGTATTATGTAATTGAACACAAGCAAACTCATGATATCCATCAGCTGGTTTAATACTTACATCTTGAACAGAATCGAAGTTATTGTAAAATGGGTAGGCATTAACTCCAACTTGCATTTCCTCTTGTAACCCCTTTCTTTGGCCATAACCAAATGCAAGCCCAATAGTCCCTTTGGCTTGACCCGGCTGAATTAATACTGGAGCAGTAATTGTCTTATCTCCAACAGAGACTTGAGCATAACTTCCATTCAAAGCCCCGTTAGAAACGTTAATATTTTTGAGCCCAATCTCCTTAGCGTCAATAGCAGAAACCGTTAAATAGTTATCCCAGGAAATTCTAGATATAGGATCAGGGAATTCCTGTAACCAAGGATTGTTAGCTTGTTGTCCGTCTCCCATTCCAGTTTTTGTATAAAGTACTAATGAAAGAGCATTAGAGGCTGATTGAGACAATTTATTAATCTGATCACTGACATCAATGCTAGATGAATTAAATTCAATACTTGAATCAGTTGTTAAAAAACCATCGTGAAGAGATTGATTCCAAGTTTTTTCTAATAATACATTTTCCTTCCAGAAAGATTTAATCTCTTGGTGGTAATCAGTTTTTGTCTTCATTAATTTCAATAGCACATCTTGAAATTGACGCGTATCAAATAGCGGTTTAATAGTAGGTTGTGCTAATGCAAAGTGACCTTTTTTGAATTCGTAGTCACCCCAACTTTCAAGGTAATGAGAGGTAGCACCAATAAATTGAGCTGCAGCCGCTGTCTCATCTTCTTTGATAGCAAAAGCAGCAGATAATTCTAATTTTTCAAAAGCTTCAAGGAATTCATTGGCATTTGGTAGAGTAAATCCAGGATTTATTCCTACCGTTATCAACCCTTTAACTTCTCCAATTTTAATATCAGACACCAACTTAATGATTTCTGAGTTATTTCCCTTACGGATTAATTTAGGCTGAGCGACGTTGATTACTTTTGAGCCTAAATAATTATTAATTGCCAATACAACCTCTTGAACAGCAATATCATCAATCCCAGAGACAACTACTCCCTTCTCACCAGCAGTTTTTAACCTTTCAACAATTTCGGCTACTGTCTTGGTTAATTCTGCACTTAAATTACTTTTTAAAGATACACCAGTTAGTCCAGCATAAATTTGAGCTACTATTTTTTTCTGAGAGGCGGGATCGATAGGAAAACGATGATCAGCATTTGCTCCTGAAAGAGACAAATTAGACTCAAATTGAGCGTGGTATGACATTATGGATTTTCCATGGTCTTTTTTGGGTACTCTTCCCTTTGCATAACCCGCGTCGTACCCCCCTCCTTGCCAATCACCTAGAATATCAGCAGCAATTGAAACGATCGTTTCAGCCTTCGAAAAATCATAATCAGCTAATGCTCTAACGCCATAAATATTTTCAAATGCGTCTAATGCAGCACTTGAGGAAATTGCGTCATAAGTTACATGACGAATATTTGGAAACTGATCGACAAATTTTTTCAAAATACTTTGGGTAGTTGGACTAGCAAATGTCTGAGTTAGGATAACTACAGGTTTTCCTGAATTACCCATCGCTTTTAGCTTAGCTCCAAGCTGATTGTAAAAATCATTCCAACTCACGTCTTTCCCTTCCACTTTTGGACCCTGCAATCTTTTTATGTCATAGAGCGACAAAACAGAGGCGTGAACTCTAGCATTAGCGGACCCCATAGATAGGGCTTCAGAATTACTTTCAACCTTGATAGGTCTACCCTCCCTGGTCTTTATCAAAATACTTGCAAAATCGAATCCATCTGCTATTGAGGTAGCGTAATAGTTAGCAATTCCAGGGATAATTTGTTCGGGCTGCACCACATATGGAACAGATTTTATTACTGGTCCCTCACAGGCGGCTAATGTCGCCGCTGCTGTACTAAACCCAACATATTTCAGAAAATCTCTCCTATTGGTATTGGACTGGTTCATCGAATCTTCATCCCCGAGAAATTCATCAACAGGAATTTTTTCGACAAACTCGTTATTCTCAAGCTTATTTACTATCTCGTTGCTCTCATCTAATTGAGCTACGCTTTTCCAATAAACTTTTTTTGATGACATAAGGTTATATAATAATTTTTAATAATGACATTTTCCACACTCAAGTCCACCCATCTGGGCAACAGTAAGTTTTTCTACACCATATTTTTTTGATAGCTGTTCATGTATTTTAGCGTAGTATTCATTGTCTTCGACTTTCAGATTTGTTTCTCTGTGACAATTGATACACCAGCCCATTGTCAAACTTGAGTGTTGGTACATCACTTCCATTTCTTCAACCGGGCCATGACAAGTTTGACAATCGACCCCTCCTACCTGTACGTGCTGAGCGTGATTAAAATAAACAAAATCCGGTAGGTTATGAATCCTCACCCACTTGACAGGTTGTGACTTTCCAGTATAAATTTGGTTATCTTCGTCCCAACCAACTGCAGCATAAAGCTTTTTAATTTGCTTGGTGTAAAATTCCTTAGTATAACCATTTTCTAAATCTTCTTCTCCGTTGTATTCTGCAATATTTTTATGACAATTCATACAAACATTTAAGGAAGGTATTCCTGAATGCTTTGAGGCTCTTGCCGATGAATGACAATATTTACATTCTATTTGATTCGCCCCCGAGTGAATTTTATGAGAATAATGAATTGGCTGAACTGGCATATACCCCTGGTCAATTCCAATTTGCATTAAATAACCATAAACAAAATAGGCGCTGCTCAATAAAAAGCCAATGACCATTAGAAAGATTAAAAATTGATTTTTTGCAATTACTAGCCATATTGGAGGGCGTTTTTCTTTCACAGGAGGGGTGACATCAACCCCAGAAGCAATAGCTATGCGTTTTAAAGTTTTTTGTACTAAAAACAACATTACCACCAGCAAAGAAAAAACAAGTGATAATGCAGCTAAAATGATACTATTAGAAAATCCAGATGAAGTGGCAGAGCTTGTAACCACTGGAGCAGTGACAGTTGAAACAGGAGCAGGCGGAGTGTAATCAGTGTAGGCAAGTATGTTATCAATATCTGAATTAGAAAATTGGGGATAGGCATTCATAGCAACCTTATTGTATTCCTCCCAAATGGCAACTGCCTGAGGGTCCCCGGCTTTAATCATGGCTGAACTATTTTTAATCCAGCTGTAAAGCCATTCGCGATCGTATTTTGCAGAAACACCCCTTAGAGCGGGACCTACAGCTTTTTTATTTAGCTTATGACAGGCTGCACAATTTGCATTAAACAACTTTTTGCCTGCTTGGACATCAAATTCTTGACCAACAAGGGGATTAAAAAAAGAAAAAAACAAAATAAAAGAAAAACTAAAACTCAGTAGATTGAGTCTTTTAAATTTCATTCGATTAAAATTATTTGGAAGGGCCAGCAAATTATCGTTTCTAAATCCATTACAAATTTAAGTCATAGACTTGTTATCTTAAAGCCTACAATTTAACAATTTGGTAATTTATATCGATTCTAAATAGTTGTTTAATTTATCTATTGATTATGGGCGTAATAATTTCTTTTTTTGTTCATTTGTCTTATGATTAATTTTAAAATATTAAATAGACTAATATTTTCATTCTCCTTGATTAATTGCGCTTTAACATATGCACAATCAGAAAATCTAATTGTGACAGAAGATTCTCTAATTTCTAAGTTAATGTCGGTAAAAAAAGAAATTGATAGGGATTCATACGAGTCACAATTTTTTACTATTCAATTGTATTATGGGAACCTTATAGAAGCAGAGAAAGTTTTCGAAAAATTCAAAGAAAATTTTCCAGAATGGAAGGCGGAATTAAGCTTTGAAACACCAAATTATAAGGTTCAAGTTGGTAATTACAAAGACTATTATTTTGGTATGAGTAAACTAAGAGAAATTAAAAGTACTTACCCTTCAGCCTTTCTTCTAGAAATAAAGAATTAAAGTTTTTTCTTAATTGCAATTTCTTGGAAACATTCAACTACATCACCTTCTTGAATATCATTATAATTTTGAATTTGAAGACCACAATCGTATCCTTTTGCTACCTCTTTAACATCGTCTTTAAATCGCTTTAATGAGGCTAGATTTCCTGAAAAGACGACTACTCCATCGCGAATAATTCGGATTCCACTATTTCTGAATATTTTCCCAGTAGTCACCATACATCCTGCAATGGTTCCTACTTTAGATATTTTATACGTTTCTCGGATTTCGGCAGTCCCAGTAATCTCCTCTTTCATTTCAGGAGACAGCAATCCTTCCATGGCATCTTTAACATCATTTATAGCATCATAAATAATTGAATAAGATCGAATGTCAATTTCTTCTTTTTCTGCTATTTGCCTGGCATTTCCCATAGGTCTTACGTTAAATCCAATTACGATCGCATCGGAGGCAGAAGCCAATAATACATCTGATTCTGTAATAGCTCCAACCGCTTTATGAATAATATTCACTTGAATTTCTTCAGTAGATAGCTTTTGAAGCGAATCAGTTAAGGCTTCAACTGAACCATCAACATCTCCTTTAAGTATCATATTTAATTCTTTGAATTCTCCTAAGGCGATTCTTCTTCCAATTTCGTCTAGTGTAATATGCCTTTGAGTTCTTACATTTTGTTCTCTAAGTAGTTGAGTTCTTTTTGCAGCAATTTGTTTAGCTTCTTTTTCATCTTGTAAAACATTAAAATTATCACCAGCCTGTGGCGCACCATCTAAACCTAGGATGGAAACTGGGGTTGAGGGAGGAGATTTTTCTAAGGGATTTCCTCTTTCATCAAACATTGCCTTTACTTTGCCACTATGCTTTCCTGCAAGAATATAGTCCCCTATTTTAAGTGTCCCTGTTTGAACCAAAATAGTAGAAACATAACCGCGGCCTTTATCCAAGAAAGCCTCAACAACTGTTCCCTTAGATTTACGGTTTGGATTTGCTTTTAATTCTAATAATTCTGCTTCTAAAAGTACTTTTTCTAAAAGTTCATTTACTCCCGTTCCATTAAGTGCTGATATATCTTGAGACTGAATTTTACCTCCCCATTCTTCGACCATTAAATTCATTCCAGCAAGTGCTTCCTTAATTTTATCAGGGTTTGAATTAGGTTTATCAATTTTATTAATTGCAAAAATTATTGGTACTCCTGCTGCTTGTGCATGACTAATTGCTTCTTTAGTTTGTGGCATTATGTCATCGTCTGCAGCTATAACAATTATTGCTATATCAGTTGCTTGCGCGCCCCGTGCTCTCATAGCGGTGAAAGCTTCGTGTCCCGGTGTATCTAAAAATGTAATTTTTTCATTCTTTTTTAAAGTCACAGAGTAAGCGCCAATGTGCTGAGTGATTCCGCCAGACTCACCAGCAATTACATTTTCTTCTCTGATATAATCAAGCAATGATGTTTTCCCATGATCAACGTGACCCATCACGGTAACAATTGGTGCTCTCGATTCTAAATCTTCATCTTGATCTTCTATCTCATCAATACTTTCCTCAAGCTCAGTTTTTACAAACTCGACCTGATAACCAAATTCGTCAGCGACAATAGTAAGAGTCTCTGCATCCAATCTCTGATTCATTGTAACCATTATTCCTAATGACATACAAACGGAAATAATTTCAGTTGAACTAATCTCCATTAAAGTAGCAATTTCTCCTACTGTTATAAACTCTGTTACCTTTAAGATTTTACTACTAGCTTCAATTTCTGCCAATTCATCCTCAGATTTTTGTCTATGCTGATCTCTTTTATCTCTTCTGTATTTTGCACCTTTAGACTTGTTGGTATTGCCTTGAAGTTTTTCTAATGTCTCACGAATTTGCTTTTGTACTTCCTCGTCAGTTGGTTCAGCTTTAATAGACTGATCCTGTCTAGGCTTTTGGTTGGGTAAGGCCTTTTTAATATTATTTTGATTCTTTTTTTCGACTTCAGACTTATTGTTCGTATCCTTACTTATTCTTTTTCTTTTTCTTTTCCTAGCGTCCTCAACAGTCTTTTCTTTTTTCTTGAATTCATCTAAATCAATTGTTTGTCCAGTCATTTTCGGCCCGGATAAAGTTTTATATTCGGTCTTAATTGATGCGTCAATATCGTTCTCAACTTGGGTTGTAGCCGGAGAATTTTTTATTTCTTCACTGTTATTTTCTTTTATTTTTTCAATACTTTCTTTGTCAACATCTTTCTCGAACTTTTTAAAGTCTTGAGTCTTGTATTTGTTTTCAGGAGATTCAGGTTTTTTGAATTTCGTAGTATCCAAATCAATTTTTCCTAATGTGACCGGTTTGTTGATATTTACCTTAGCCTTAATTACCTCCTGGCGTTTTTGTTGTTGCTCTAAACGTTCTTTTTCCTTTATTTCCTGAAGAACTCTTATTGATTCCTTTTCTTTTTTCTTTTCTTCACTTATTTCGTGTGAAGCATCTTTTTTAGATTTATCTGTTTCAAATTCATCTAACAATAATTGATAAACATCTCTGGAAATCTTTGCGGTTGGGCGAGCTTCAATTTCAATTTTTTTGTAGGAAAGGAATTCGACAGCGCGATCCAAAGAAATATTTAACTCCCTTAAGGCAACATTTAGTCTTACTTTAGATGTTTCTGTCATAATTACAATTTCATTTAAAATTAAAAAGTAGGAAAATCCCAACTTTTACTCCTCAAATTCTGCTTTCAAAATTCTTATTACCTCATTAACGGTTTCCTCCTCTAGGTCAGTTCGTTTAATCAAATCTTCTTTTTCAAGTTCGATAACACTCTTCGCTGTATCTAATCCAACTTTCTTGAACTCATCAATTACCCAAGAATCAATTTCATCGCTGAATTCAGTTAATTCTACATCTTCCTCAACACCCTCTCTATAAACATCAATTTCGTATCCAGTAAGTTTTCCGGCTAATCTAATATTGTGACCACCCCTACCAATGGCCTTAGACACTTCATCTGGGTTTAGAAAGACTTGTACTCTTTTGGCCTCTTCATCAATTTTAAGAGAGTTTATTTTTGCTGGGCTTAAAGCTCGTGTGATAAATAATTGCAAATTGTTGGTATAATTAATTACATCTATGTTTTCGTTGCCTAACTCACGAACTATTCCATGAATACGAGATCCTTTCATCCCCACACATGCTCCAACAGGATCAATTCGGTCATCGTAAGAATCCACTGCTACTTTAGCTTTTTCCCCGGGTATCCTAACTGCTTTTTTTATAGTTATTAATCCATCAAAAACCTCAGGGATCTCTTGTTCAAATAACTTCTCAAGAAAAATAGGTGAAGTTCTTGATAAAATAATTCTTGGTTTATTGCCTCTTAATTCAACAATTTCAATAACTCCCCTTACATTATCTCCTTTTCTAAAAAAATCATTTGGAATCTGTCTATCCTTTGGGAGTATAATTTCATTTCCATCGTCATCTAAAAGAATTACCTCTCTATTCCTGATATGATGAACTTCTGCAGTAAAAAGATCTCCTGTTCGATCCTTGAACTGATTGTAGGTATTTGTGCTATCATGTTCAAAAATTTTTGAAACAAGATTTTGGCGTAACGTTTGAATAGATCTTCTCCCAAGGTCAATAAGTTTGACTTCCTCTGAAACATCCTCACCGACTTCAAAATCTGGTTCAATTTTTTGTGCTTGAAATAATTCAATTTCTTGATTAGGGTCTTCAACTTCACCATCCTTAACAACAATTCTATTTCTCCATATCTCAAGGTCACCCTTGTCAGGATTAATGATAATATCAAAATTATCATCTGAACCAAATTTTCGCTTCAGCGTATTTCTAAAAACCTCCTCAAGAATAACCATCAGCGTTACACGATCGATTAGTTTTTCGTCTTTAAACTCTGAAAAAGATTCAATTAATGCTAAATTCTCCATTATTTTAAAATTTAATAATCACCTTACTTTGGTTAATTTCATCGAAGGTTATTGTTTTATTTTTTGTTACCGTTACTTTACCTTTTCCAATAGGTTTTGGCTCCCTCTGTTTCCATTGTAATTCAATTAGTCGGTCTTCTACCTTGGTTAATTCACCGGACAACATTGCCCCGTTGGAAAGAACAACCTCTAATTTTCTGCCAATGTTCTTAAAATACTGTCTCGGGAATTTTAAAGCATTTCCCACCCCAGCCGACGCAACTTCAAGGCTGAAATCCACAACCTCACGATCAAGTGATCTCTCAATTTCTCGGCTGATGTTAATACAGTCTTTTAGATTTATATCTTTATCACTATCAAGTATGATTTTTATTGCATTATCAGTTGAAACTTTAAAATCTACCAAAAAAATATCTGGATAGTTTTCTAAACTATCAGATAATAACGACATAACCTTTTTACTAAAATTCATATCAAAAAAAAGAGGGACCTTTAAGTCGCCTCTGAATAATTTTCATACTGCAGTACAAATATAGTGTTTTTGGAGATAATTCAATTTTTTAAATCAAATTCTCACTTAAAATTTATTTAACTAATTTTATAAAATGTATTTAATAATAACTTGATTTTGAAAAAAAAGCTATTAGTTACTTTTTTAATCTTAATACTTGGGTTGCTCTATTTTGAGATCAAGATCCCTTCAATGCCATCCTATATGCCAAAAAGGGAATACTTAGATATGGAAATCCCAATTCTTGAGGCTTTTATCACCGCTAAGGATAGTAGTATGATTGAACTACCAGAGGGACACTATTTATTTTCTCAATCCCTAATTATGGATGGAAAAAAAAATGTAACAATACGCGGGGCAGGAATTGAAAAAACAGTACTATCATTCAAAGGGCAAAAACAGGGAGCTGAGGGTGTGAGGATTTCCAATTGTAATAATATTACAATAGAAAACTTATCAATAGAGGATGCTGCGGGAGATAATTTAAAAGTTACTGATTCAGATTTTGTTGTAATGCGAAATATTCGGTCTGCTTGGACAGGTAAAGTTTCCACGGAAAATGGAGCCTATGCATTATACCCAGTATTATGCAATAACCTCTTAATTGAGGGGTGTGAAGCAATTGGATCATCTGATGCAGGCATATATGTTGGACAATCCAAAAATGTTATAATCCGAAACAATAAAGCTTATTATAATGTGGCTGGTATTGAGAGTGAAAACAGTAGTAGAGTTGAAATATATGATAATGAAATTTTTAATAATACTGGTGGTCTTTTGATTTTTAACCTCCCACACCTAACTGTATATGGGGAAAATGTCAAAGCATACAATAACCATATTTATGATAATAATATTAAGAATTTTGGTGTTAAAGGTTCAATCGTAAGTACAGTTCCAAGGGGCACAGGAATTATAGTAATGGCTACTAAGGAGGTTGCTATTTATGAAAATAAAATTGAAAACCACAAAACGATCAATGCCTCAGTAGTTAGCTACGAAATATATGTCCCTCCCAAAAATAAAAAGAAGAAAAAGAAAAAACCCCTTAGAAATGGCTTGAGACAAGTTGAAGAGGATTATATTCAGGATATCAGCTACAGTGCTTATCCTGGTAAAGTTTCCATTCACGATAATAAATTTAAAAATAAATACTTCATTCCTGCATTAGACAATGATTTTGGACTACTTTGGATTATGAAAAACAAACTACAGATTCCAGATATAGCCTATGATGCAATTTTACCAAGCAATTACTTACTAGAGAATAGAACCCCCAATCCAGAGTATAAAATTTGTGTTAAGAACAATGGAAAAATTAACTTTGTTGCGATGGATGCTGGAAATGATTTTGAAAAATTCTCAAATGACTTAGATGATTATGAATGTGATGTTGAATTTGAATTGTAAGCTTAAATGTCTGCGTTGAATTACTTATTACAGCTTTTTTTATTATTGATCTTTTTTGGTTGCCAGTCCACTGAAAATAAAAATATTGTGCCCACTGCCAGGAAAGTAGTTCCTAAAATTTCACTGACAAATAATGTTTCAAAAGAAATTCCTAAACTTTCAGATTATTCCTTTTTTAAGGGAAAGCTCTCAGACTTAATCCCATCAGAGGATGTTTATATGTACGAATTGAACAATTCACTTTTTTCAGATTATTCATTTAAAAAGAGATTCATTTACTTACCTGAGGGGAAAAAAATGACTTACAGGGAAAAAGGTGTTTTATCTTTTGATCCTGGAAGCATTATAATCAAAAACTTTTACTACCCGAATGATTTTAGAAATCCAGAGGCAGGTAAAGAGATCATTGAGACCAGGCTGTTAATAAAAGAAAAAAATTATAATTGGAAAACACTTTCCTATGTTTGGAACGAGGAACAAACTGATGCCTATCTTAATATTGTGGGAGGGGAAACACAGGTTAGCTGGACTGACCATAAAGGGAAGAAACAAAATCTAAATTACATTATTCCCAATCAAACCCAATGTAAAAGTTGTCACATGCTCGATAAAAAAATCACTCCAATTGGACCAATTGCAGGCCAATTAAACCGAAAAAATATTTATGATGATATGATCCATGACCAACTAGAATATTTTTCTGAGAAAAAAATTTTATTAGGTTTACCAAAGAAAGATGCTCGACCTAAATTCTCTGTATGGGATGAAGAGAGCTCTGGAAGTCTTGAAGATAGAGCCAAGGCCTATCTTCATATCAATTGCGCTCACTGTCATAATGATTTAGGTCCTGCAAAAAACTCTGGTCTTAACCTTACATACTACGAAACAAATCAAAGAAAAAGAGGTGTTTATAAACCGCCTATTGCAGCTGGTAAAGGGTCTGGAAATTTGAAATTCAGTATTGTTCCCAATGAGCCTGAAAAATCAATAATGATTTATCGTTACAACAACGTGGATCCTGGAATAATGATGCCAGAAATTGGAAGAAAAAGTATTCACAAAGAAGGGGTTGCACTTCTTGAAGAGTACATTAAATCTCTTTAAATTTCAAAAATTAATCCCTTTTCTTTGGTTTATTTTTAAATTATCTTTGTAGTGAATAGCAATATAATAAGGTATTTATATGAAGTTTTCTGATTTGAGGACAGGCCTATTATTCCAAAAGCCAAAGTCAAATAGCCAATCACCATTTGAGCGACTATTTGAAATTTTCAAAGAATTAATTACACACACCTCCGGAGACTTTGATGAGGCCATTGAGTGGCTCAGAGAGTTGGATAAGGAATATGAACTCACTGATGAAAATTACACTATTGATGACTTCATAGAAGACTTACTCGACAAGGGATATGTTAAAGCTGAGATAAAACCTGACGGAAGTGAAAAATCAATGGGTATCACTGCCAAAACTGAAAAAATTTTAAGAGAATTCGCATTAAAACAGATTTTCGGAAAATTAAAGCGATCGGGTTTAGGAAACCACAATACTAAATATCATGGAATTGGAGACGAAATTTCCGGTGAGTTAACCAACTTTCAGTTTGGAGACCCAATAGAAAATATTGTGCTTACTGAAAGCATTAAAAATGCGCAAATAAATGCTGGCATTGATGATTTTCAAATCTCTGAGAAAGATTTAGTAGTTGAAAAAAACCATCATAAATCTCAAATGAGTACCATATTAATGATTGATATCAGTCATAGTATGATTTTATATGGGGAAGACCGTATTACACCAGCCAAAAAAGTAGCTATGGCGCTTGCCGAATTTATTACGACGCGTTACCCTAAAGACACACTTGATATTTTGGTTTTTGGAAATGACGCCAGACCCATTTCAGTAAAAGAATTACCATACTTAAAGGTTGGACCATATCATACAAATACTGTTGCTGGTCTTGAATTGGCAATGGATATGCTTAGGAGAAAGCGGAATACGAATAAACAAATTTTTATGATTACAGATGGTAAGCCAAGTTGTTTGAAAATGCAGGATGGTAGCTATTATAAAAATAGTGTTGGATTGGATCGTGATATTGTTGAAAAGTGTTATATAATGGCACTTCAAGCAAAAAAACTGAAGATACCTATCACCACATTTATGATTGCCTCTGATCCTCACCTAAAACAATTTGTTCAGGAATTTACCAAAGTCAACCAAGGAAAAGCTTTTTTCACTGGATTAAATAATCTGGGTGAGATGATTTTTGAAGATTATGAAAAAAACAGAAAAAAAAGATTTGGATAGAAATGGAGCAGCCTAAAATTAATACCCTTAAGGAGTTAAAAAAAACAGACTATCAACCCAAAACGATTCAACAGGAACTTGCTGATAACTTAAGAGCTAAAATCATCAACGGCGATACTACTTTTGATGGTCTCATTGGCTATGATAATACAGTCATACCAGATTTTGAAAGAGCAATTCTCTCTGGTCACAATATTAATTTATTAGGATTAAGAGGACAAGCCAAAACTAAATTAGCTCGAAAAATGACTAGTTTGTTAGATGAGTGGATTCCTGTTGTCTCCGGCTCTGAAATTAATGAGGACCCTCTAAAACCGATTTCTAAATTTACAAAGGAATTGATTGCCGAAAAAGGCGGTAATACGCCTATTACCTGGATGCACAGAAATGAACGTTTTTTTGAAAAGTTATCAACCCCAGATGTAACAGTTGCTGATTTAATTGGAGACGTTGATCCCATAAAAGCAGCCACTCTTAAACTTACTTACGCAGATGAGAAAGTATTACACTTTGGAATGATTCCAAGGGCCCACCGCTGTATATTTGTTCTAAATGAATTGCCCGATCTTCAAGCGCGAATTCAAGTTGCACTTTTCTCAATTTTACAAGAGAAAGAAATTCAAGTAAGAGGATTTAAATTAAGGTTACCTTTAGAAATTCAATTTATATTCACAGCCAATCCAGAGGATTATACAAATAGGGGAAGTATTGTCACCCCACTTAAAGATAGGATTGGATCACAAATATTAACGCACTATCCACATAGCTTATCAATTGCTAAAAAGATAACTGAGCAAGAATCACAAGTCAGCAAAGAAAAAGCTGCAAACATTCACTTACCTGAAATAGCTAAAGATCTCTTAGAGCAAGTTGGTTTTGAGGCAAGAAAGAGCGAATATGTAGATGCTAAAAGTGGCGTTAGCGCTCGCATGAGCATTACAGCTTTCGAAAATTTATACAGTACTGCAGAAAGACGTTTGCTAATAACCCAAGATGAAAAAACATCTATCAGAATGACTGACTTTCTAGGTATAATTCCAGCTATAAATGGAAAAATTGAATTGGTTTACGAGGGAGAACAAGAAGGAGCCAATGAAGTTTCCTTTCACTTAATTTCCATGTCGATTAAGACCCTATTTCCAAAGTATTTTCCTAAAATTGAAAAATTAGAAAAACCCAATGAAGTCGGGCCATACGATGAAGTACTAGAATGGTTTTTTAAGGATAATGAGCTTTTTTTTGAGGATGATCTGAATGAAAAAGAATATTGTAAAACGTTGGACAATCTGACTGGGTTGAGTAAAATTGTGAAAAAACACCTCCCCGATTTAGACAAAAAAGATCACTACTTCATGATGGAGTTTATACTTTGGGGCTTGGAATCCCATCAGAAACTAAATAAATTAAGAAGGCTAGAAGGTATATATTTTAAAGACTCTCTTGGAAGTTTTATAAATAGACTATGATATTATTAAAGAATCAACGGAGGTTTTGTGAATACCATCTATATCAAATCACCTAAATAATTAAAATACATTTTATTTGATATATTAATTTTCTGTCGTTCTAAAATGATTAATATCAATTTAAATTCTTGATTTTATAACTGCTACTATTCCAAGAATTAGGCAAATAAAAACTGATGCTAAAACTAAATTACCTACGCCCATTTTTTTTTTAAATATACTATTTATTTAAAACTTCAAGTGAATCAATTATGGAAATTGGAACTATTTCAGATGGAATTTTTAACTGTTGATTAATATCCCAATTTGCTCTCAAGTCAATTGTATCAGATGAATAATAAACCATTTCAGGCTGAATCTTTTTTAAGTAGTTACCGGTATCCCATTTTTTATTTCCATTATTATCTCTTATGTATCGAAACAAGTACTTTCCAGGTAACAAGTATTTGAATTCATAATAATCTAAATCATTTATTTTGTCATATCGCCTTACTAACTTACTATTAAGATCAACCAATTCTAGAATAAATGGAGATTTGTCTTCCCTTAAAATTTGCAAGAAAATATTACCATAATCTGATATAGGTCGGGTTTTGACAAAATATTTAAGACTATCATTTGCTCGCCCCCAAAAATCTATCATAGCCTCTGGATAAAATTCAATTTTATAATTATCGTTTGGTAAAGGATCAAATGTTAATGCTAACTGGTCATAATTTTTATCTAAATATGCTCTAAATGGGACTTCTAAAGAATCCAATCCGATAATCTTTATCAAATCCATATTGATTTTGACTAAGGGTAAAGAGGATTGAATTTTAAAACTATCTATTAATTCTATTGAGTTTTTGGTTATTGCGCTAATAACCAGAGAGTCAGGTTTTATGTCCTTTAGCTGGATAGTGTAGGTTTTAGTTGTATCCTTTTCTTTAATACCAAATTTGAGAGAATCAATCTCCGAACCTCTAAACCAAAAATTCAAAGTGTCTGTTTTCCTGTTTTTATTTATTAAGAATCTAAAATTCCTTGGGACTATACTTTGCACTTCAATTGCTGAAGGGTCCGGCTCTCCAAAATAACCAAAACCAATTTTATTTTTATTTATAAAAAATGGACGAGACCAAAATAAATTAGGGACTTCTTTAAAAATCCTAAAATTTACTACGCTATCGCCAGGAAGAGTAACAGGTTCTTCTATGAAACCAATTTTATCTACATTTTGATCAAACAAATAATTTCCTGCTATGTCTTTCATTGCTATTATTTGATATGTATCTGGCCGGAGGTTTTTAAAATTATATATGATTGAGTCAAGTGTACTGGTTGCATAGAAAGGCTTTTCCAAAAAAACTGTAGAATCAGTAAATGTACTATCGATAGGATATAAATAAATAGCAGTATAAGTATCAGTTATCCTTTCATATGCATCGATAATTTTTCCTTTTATTTCCAGAGAGTCAATAACTGCACCTGTGGAAAAAGCATAATTGAAAAAGGGGAGCTTGTTCCCTTCATTATTATCAATTATACTCTCACCAAAATTGAATGTATATGTGGTATTATCTAACAGAGAGTCCATTAACTCAATCTGAATTCTTTTAGATACTGTCCCTTGAGGTTTTACCTTATACTTACTGAACTCTAATGGAGGGGAAATGATCAATTGTTTTGTGAGGTCAACTAATTTTATGTATTCGTCAAAAGTTATTGTAATTTTTTCTTTGTCAAAAAAAACAGTGTTCATTTTTGGAGAAGCATTGACCATTATCGGGGCCAAAGTATCTTTAAATCCTCCAGTGGGAAGGCTTCTTCTCGCACATTGAAATGATGAAATAATAACCAATGAAAATAAAAAGTAAATGATAAATTTATTCATCTAAATTAATTGTAGTGACAAAAGTAATACAATATTCTAAAGAGATAATAGTAGTTAATTACTCGATTCATAGCCTGCTATCCCTTTTCTTTTACTAACTGATAAATATTAATGAATAAAATCTTGATTGAAAAAGATTCCAGAACTGTAAAAAGACCAAAAAGGCTTATTTTTGATGTATGACTATGCAATCAGATAGCTTCAAAAAAATAATTTCCCATGCTAAAGAGTATGGTTTTATCTTCCCCTCGAGTGAAATATATGAAGGTTTAAATGCCGTATATGACTATGGTCAAAATGGGGTTGCCCTCAAAAATAACATTCGTGAATATTGGTGGAAATCTATGGTCCAACTGCATGAAAATATCGTGGGGTTAGACGCCGCAATTTTTATGCACCCAACCACATGGAAAGCCTCGGGGCATGTGGACGCCTTTAATGATCCATTAATTGATAATAAAGACTCAAAAAAAAGATATCGAGCAGACGTATTAATCGAGGATTATGTTGCTAAAATTGATGCCAAAATCAGTAAAGAAGTTTTTAAAGCATCAAAACGATTTGGAGAAAGCTTTAATAAAGAACAATTCCTCTCAACCAATCAACGCGTAGCAGCCTACCAGTCTAAAGCAAATAACATTCTAAAACGGATGGCGAAATCCCTTGAAAACGAGGACTTAGCTGATGTAAAAGCATTGATTGAGGATTTAGAGATTGCCTGCCCAGAATCGGGTTCGAGAAACTGGACAGATGTAAAACAATTTAATTTAATGTTTGGAACTAAACTTGGTGCCTCTGCTGATACAGCCATGAATTTATTTTTGCGCCCAGAAACTGCTCAAGGAATTTTTGTAAATTTTCTAAATGTTCAAAAATCAGGTCGTATGAGACTTCCTTTTGGTATTGCCCAAACAGGTAAAGCATTTAGAAATGAGATCGTTGCCCGTCAATTTGTTTTTCGGATGAGAGAGTTCGAACAGATGGAAATGCAATTTTTTATTCCTCCAGGTACCCAAAAAGAATGGTATGAGTATTGGAAAGAAAAACGCCTAAATTGGCACTATAATCTTGGACTTGGAGTGGATAATTACCGTTTTCATGACCATGAAAAACTAGCCCATTATGCCGATGCGGCAACAGATATAGAATTCCAATTTCCATTTGGATTTAAAGAGTTAGAGGGCATTCATTCCCGAACAGATTTTGATTTGAGTAATCATGAAAAATATGCTAGAAAAAAACTTCAATATTTCGATCCCGTAAAGAATGAAAATTACGTCCCTTATGTAGTTGAAACCTCGATTGGCCTTGACAGGATGTTCTTGGCTATCTTTTCCAAGGCGCTAACTGAAGAAACGATTGAGGACGGCTCTAGAAGAACCTTATTGAAAATCCCACCTGTACTTGCTCCAACTAAGCTTGCGATTTTTCCTTTGGTCAAAAAGGATGGTCTCCCAGAGATCGCCAAGAGAATTGTTAAAGATCTCAAATGGGATTTTACAATTACCTATGATGAAAAAGATGCTGTGGGAAGGCGATATAGAAGACAAGATGCACTTGGCACCCCATATTGTGTTACCATTGATCATCAAACTTTAGAGGACGAAACTATTACAATCAGAGACCGCGATAGCATGACTCAAGATCGGGTTCCAATAAAATCACTAATGAGATTCCTTCAGCCAAAATTATCCTTAAGCGAATTGTTGAAAAAGCTTTAAAATATTATCCACCAAAGGTGAATTTAAAGGTCTTAATCATTAATCATTTTTTTATTTTTGTGGTAAAAATCTTTTGAAGATCATATCATATAATATTAATGGAATCCGTGCAGCCCTAAAAAAGAGCTTTGCTGATTGGCTTCAAGAAGTTGCTCCCGATGTTATTTGCTTACAAGAAACCAAAGCAAATGCCAATCAAGTAGACACCTCTATATTCGAGGAGTTAGGTTACCAACATTATTGGCACTCTGCACAAAAAAAAGGATATAGCGGGGTAGCCATTTTAACAAAAGAAAAAGTAGTTAATGTTACTAAGGGAACTGGAATTAAGCATATGGACTTTGAAGGTCGAGTAATCCGAGCTGATTTTGAAAAGGTCTCTGTTGTAAGTCTTTACTTACCCTCGGGAACAAATCTTAATCGATTGGATTATAAATTTAAATTCATGTATGAATTTCAATCATATATCGACGATCTTAAGAAAGATTATCACAATTTGGTCATATGTGGTGATTATAACATATGTCATCGAGCAATTGACATCCATGATCCTATACGTAACAAAAACATTTCTGGTTTTTTACCTAAAGAGCGGGAATGGATTGACCAATTTATTAATCGAGGATTTATCGATTCTTTTCGCTATCTTAACCCTGAACCTCATCATTATAGCTGGTGGAGTTACCGTGCTAAGGCAAGAAATAACAACAAAGGTTGGCGTATTGATTACAACATGGTGAGTGAGAACTTGAAAAATAATATAAAACGAACCTACCTCCTGCCTGATGCACTTCACTCAGATCATTGCCCGGTAGTACTAGAACTAGATTTTAAATAAAATGAAAAAAATAATTGCCTTTAGCCTTATCTCTTTTACGCTGAGTTCCTGCGTATCTAGTCGTATTTTTAATAACCTAGAATCACGTTATGCTCAACTGAAAGACAACTATAACCGACAATCCAAAACCATAGAATTACAGAGAGAAAAAATAAAATATTTGGATGAAAAATATAAAGCAAAAGAGGAAACTTTGTCGTTTACTCAAGACAGTTTGAGAGCAAAAAATCAAACTCTAGATAAGCTACAAGCTTCTCTTGAACTATTAAAGGAAAATAGTGAAAGTGCACTAAAAGCTCGAATAGCTGATAACGAAGAGTTAATGGAAAAAATAGCTGATCGAGAAAACGAACTAGCGGATAGAATTGCTCGAGTTGAAGAACTGGAAAGGTTGATTGCTAGCCAAAAACAAGCTATGGTTGATCTTAAAGAAAATCTATCGGACGCCCTATTAAACTATAAGGACAAGGGCCTAACAGTAGAGGTTCGTGATAGTAAAGTCTATATTTCTATGGAAAACAAACTGCTTTTTAAATCTGGTAGCTGGACCCTCGAACTAGAAGGTCAGCGCGCAATTTCAAGCCTAGGAGATGTCCTAGCAGATAACCCAGATATTTCTATTTTGATTGAAGGGCATACAGACAATATTCCATATAGTGGACGGGGTTCCCTTAAAGGTAACTGGGACCTTTCCACTAAGCGGGCTACTTCTATCGTTAATAGCTTACTTGACAATATATTAATACTTCCTCAAAATCTCACCGCAGCAGGTAGGGGAGAATACCTTCCCATAGCCACCAACTCAACCATTGAAGGACGTGCTGCCAACCGAAGAATTGAGGTGATCCTCAGCCCAAAACTGGATGAAATCAGTCAAATCATCAATACACTAGATTAACTCAATGCACTATAATTTTCTGCCTGGGACTGATATTAAGGTGAGCAAAATATGCTTGGGGACCATGACCTTTGGCAAACAAAATACAGAAGCCGATGGTCACGAGCAAATGGATTATGCTTTAAATCAAGGGGTTAATTTCTTTGATACTGCAGAACTTTACCCCATTCCTGCTAGTAGATCAACTCAAGGGGAAACAGAACGGATTATTGGTACTTGGTTTAATAAAAGTGGCAATCGAGATAAAGTAATTTTAGCCACTAAAATTGCTGGGCCTGGAGACTATACCAAACACATTCGGAAAGACCTAAGTTTTAAAAAAGCCCATCTCGATGAGGCAATAAATAAAAGTCTAAAGCGCCTTCAAACTGATTATATAGATCTGTATCAATTGCATTGGCCAGAAAGAACTACTAATACCTTTGGAAAAAGAAATTTTAAATTTAGTCCAAATGATCCATGGGTTGAAAATTTTGAAGCTGTATTGGATGCATTAGAAGAAAATATTACATTAGGAAAAATTCGACGTATAGGATTATCTAATGAAAATCCCTGGGGTATCATGCGGTTTCTTCAAGCTTCCAAAAGCTCTGCCACAAAAATAATTACCGTTCAAAACCCATATTCCCTTCTCAACCGCCTATTTGAAATTGGTAGTGCTGAGATTTGTCATCGCGAAAATATTGGATTATTAGCCTATTCCCCCCTAGCCTTTGGTGTTCTATCTGGTAAATATAGAAATGGGAAAACTCCATCCAACAGCCGTTTGGCACTTTTTGAAAGACTAGCCCGTTACAGTGGTGAAAAATCTTTCGAAGCCACGGAGAGATATGCCGATCTTGCTCATAAAGTTGGCCTGACACTAACTGAATTGTCACTCGCTTTTGCAAACGATCGCTCCTTTGTTACATCAAATATCATTGGAGCTACTACCTTATCCCAACTTGAGGAAAACATAGCAACTTATCAGATAAAATTATCCAGTGAAGTATTAAAAGCGATTGATTCAATCAATGAGGAAATTCCTAACCCTGCACCTTAAAAAAAAATCAACTTTTTTTAATTTTTAAGAACAACTATCATTTTAGCGAAGTGAGTTTTATAAACTACAATCGTTTTACTTTTTGTTAATTTGTTTAACCAATCAGATTCTAGGTAGAGCAGCTATTAGTTTTTGGGTATAAGCATTTTTAGGCCGATCATACAATTCGTCTGCTTCACCTTCTTCGACTAAAATACCTTTTTCCATTACCATTATTCGGTCTGCCATGTACTTAACTACGTTCAAGTCATGGGAAATAAAAAGATAGGAAAGCTGAAGTTGTTTTTTAAGGTCGTTTAATAAGTTCAATACTTGTGCTTGAATAGAAATATCTAAGGCAGCAACTGCTTCATCTAAAATCAATAATCGGGGCTGGGTTGCAAGTGCTCGTGCTATCACAACTCTTTGACGTTGACCTCCAGAAAGTTCATGTGGGTAACGATTAAGAAATCCTAATTTCATTCCTACTTGTTCTAATAATTCCACTACCCTTTCTGTTCGTTGTTTTTTATAATTTACCAATTGATGAATCTCAAGCGGCTCAGCAATAACATCTCCAATGGTTTTAAGTGGATGCAAAGCAGCTAACGGATCTTGAAAAACGAGTTGGATTTCCCTTATTTTGGAACGATCCAATCCGCTGATTTCTTGACCCTGATAAAGGACTCTACCTGAAGTTGGAGAATCCAGATTAACCAGTGCTCGACTGACAGTAGACTTCCCACAGCCAGACTCCCCAACTAAACCCAAGGTCTCCCCTGGATACAACTTAAAGCTGAAGTTTTCAACTGCCCTTAAGTTTTTATTATCCTTAAACCAATTTCTATTAAGGGGATATTCTTTATATAGATTTTCAACCTCCAAAATAGGGGACTTTGAATAAATTATTTGATGACTTTTTTTTCGATTAGCAGCACTGACCAACTTAAAACTTTTTTTAGCCGAAGTAAAATCAGAGATGGAAGGTAAACGCTCCAAACGTTTATTAGGTTGAGGACGAGCAAATAAAAGTCCACGGGTGTAGGCAAATCTTGGATTTTTAAATAAAATCGTTGTTTTTTCATTTTCGATCAACTCACCCCGATGCATCACCATGACCCTGTCGGCAAATTGAAACACTAAACTAAGGTCGTGAGAAATAAATAAAATACTCATTTTATTAGATTTCTGTTTGGTCTTAAGTAAACTGAGGATTTCCTTTTGGACTGTTACATCCAAAGCCGTAGTGGGTTCATCAGCGATCAATAATTGTGGATTACAGATTAAAGCCATAGCAATCATGACCCTTTGTTTTTGCCCCCCACTAAGCTCATTGGGGTAAGCCTTAAAGATTCTCTTAGGATTAGGTAATTGAACCTGTATAAAGGAATTGATAACTTTTTCAATATTTGATTTTTTATCCCCTTTTTCAAATTTTTGTAATCGTTCCATGACTTGGTGCCCACACCGCATACTTGGGTTTAAACTCGATTGAGGTTCCTGAAAAACCATACCTAGATCATTTCCTCTTATTCTTTCCCAATCTTTTCGTGATAGGGCTGACAAATCATGTTTTCCAAATTGCATTTTTTTACTTTGTACATTGAGTTTAGAATCTGACAAAAGCCCGGCAATAGAAAGAGCGGTTAGTGATTTCCCACTTCCTGATTCTCCAACAATTGCTACAATTTCATCTGTGAAAATTGAAAAACTTAAGTCAGATAAAAGTAGACTATCTTCAGAATTAATAGTCAATCCTTTAATAGATAATAAAGGTAAATTAGATTTCATATAAATTTTAATTCCATTAGATATTTTTTGTGCCTCAATTTTAAAAATTTATTCTTTGAGGTTTTATAAAATCATCATTCATTTAGTTAGTTAAACGAAAAACATCACCATTCAAATCACCGAAGTATAATTGTGATTTACTAAATTCATATGAGTTCCAGTCGGCCCAGAAAAAATAAAAGGTGATTTACCATCTATAACTTTTCTCATGTACAAATGATTAAAATCACTGGAATTAGTAACTGCTTTTTCTTTAGTCCAATTTCTTTCCATTCTAATAATTAAGCCATTTAAATTTTAAAGGTTTTTAATCATATCTAACCCCCCATCAAGATACTGATATATATCCTTTGTGAAAGGATCACCTCCTGAGCTTTTACCTGCATATCTTGACTCGGTGTCTTTAAGATGGCCCAATCGAACTACCATGGTATTTATTTCAGGAATAACAATAACATACTGACCTAAATGTCCGCGCATCATAAAAACTTTTTTTCCTTTATAAGTATCTAACCACCATCCGTAGCCATATTCTGGACTTTCATGGAATCTTGGCTTAAGTGAAAGAGCAACAAAGGATGAGTCCAAAATTTGTTTTCCATTCCATTTACCGTGATTTTTATAAAGCTTACCAAATCTAGCAAAATCTCTAGCATTAGATGCTAAACAGCAAAATGCTTTTTCCATACCATTTGAATGACTATCCAATTGCCATAGCGCTGGTTTTGAACCCATAGGTTTCCAAAGTTTTTCAGACAGGTATTCACTTATAGATAGACCAGTTGCTTTTTTAATTACCATCGCTAAAAGTTGAGTAGTTCCACTTTGATATTTAAAAGCTTTTCCTGGTTCTGAAGTAATGGGCTGCTCTATTATTAATTTATTTAAATTTTCTACAAAATAGGAAGCAGAAGTAACTGAAAAGGGGTTATAATACTCTTCACTCCACTCTTGTCCTGAAGACATACTTGACAAATCTCCAATGGAGACCTGATGAGCATAAGGACCTTTTAAATCCGGAATAAAATCAATCACCTTTTGATCTAAGCTTTTTATATAGCTCTCTTGAATGGCAATACCCATCAAAGCAGATACTATACTTTTGACCATGGAAAATGAGTTGCTTTTGGAGGATTCATTAAAGCCATCATAATATTTCTCGAATAAAATGCTGTCATTTTTAAAAATCAAATATGCTACTGTTTTTCTTTCTAGATGATACTTTTTCAAATCATCATTTAGAGAGAAAGAGTTGTATAAGTGATGATTTGGCCATGTATTTTGGGTATCTGCTGTTTTAATTGGGTTATTAGAAAAACTTTTATAGTCCTCAAGAAATGCAGTGGTATGACCCTGCATATAAATCGTACTTATTCCCTTAATTAGATAACTATATTTAGAATTATAAAGCAGCGAAAAAATTATTGCAACAGCAAAACCTACTTTTATTAAAGTACGATTCATGGTTTTTATTTACTAAAATACACTAATTTATTTTGGGAACATACGTAATGAAAAAATAGCTCTTCAATGACTATTCTTCTCTAATACCCGGACATAAATAAATGATAACCAATTAATTAGGAGATCTGTTATTAAAATTTATGTAACTTATTATTAAGTTTAAGAGAGTAATTTAGCTACTTCCTTAGCGTGATAGGTAGTAATCAGACTAGCTCCTGCTCTTTTAAAGGCCAATAACTGCTCTATCATAACAGTATCATGGTCCAACCAACCCTTTTGGGCAGCTGCCTTTAACATTGCGTATTCTCCACTTACCTGATAAACAGCAATTGGGACATTAACATTATCTCTTATTTCCCGAACAATATCTAGGTAGACTATCCCCGGTTTTACCATTATAATATCAGCTCCCTCATCAATATCTCTTGTTGTTTCCGTAATTGCCTCCAATCGATTTGCAAAGTCCATTTGATAGGTTTGTTTATCGCCAAAACCTGGTGAAGAATTTAAAGCCTCACGAAAAGGACCATATAATGATGAGGCGTATTTTACGCCATAACTCATTATACCGATATTGTGAAGACCAGCCTCCTCCAAAGTTGTTCTTATACTTAATACTCTTCCATCCATCATATCGCTAGGTGCCACAAAATCAGCTCCTGCATGCGCATGACTTAAGGCCATTTGAGCTAAAATTTCAATAGTTGGATCATTTAGAATTTTATTGTTCTCTACAATTCCATCATGCCCATAGGAGGAATAAGGATCAAGTGCAACATCTGTCATTACAACCATTTCGGGAACAGTTGATTTGATTTCCATTACTGCCTTCTGCATCAAACCCTCAGGATTTATTGCTTCAGTTCCTCGGTTATCTTTTAAATTATTTCCAACCTTAACAAAAATCAATACGGCTTTAATACCTAGACTCCAAATGGTTTTTACCTCTTCTTTCAATAAGTCCAAACTCATCCTGAAGCATCCCGGCATAGCGTCAATAGATTCCTTTACCTGAATCCCTTGGCAAACGAATAAAGGCAACATAAGATCATTAATTGACAATTGATTTTCACTTACCAAAGCTCTAATTGTAGGGCTTTGTCTCAATCTTCTATTTCGTTTTAGCATACATATTTATTAAGTCAATTTACTATTTATTTAAACCCACTCCCGTGGTTTTTTTAGAACTGTAATTAGTTCCTCCTCTGGGCTATTAGTTCTAATTTGATGGTTGTAATGCCATTGAACTCTTGGGGGTAAGCTCATTAAAATACTTTCAATTCTGCCATTAGTTTTTAATCCAAACATAGTGCCTTTATCGTAAATTAAGTTAAACTCTACATAACGTCCACGACGGATTTCCTGCCAAGCTCTTTGTGCAGCTGAGAAATCTGTATTTTTTCTTTTATTAACTATAGGTATATAAGCTTCTAAAAAATGATCCCCCACTTCGGTTACAAAATCATACCAGTTTTCAATATTAAATTTTTCGTTAGGTCGCAAATAATCAAAAAATAAACCCCCTACTCCACGAGCTTCATCACGATGGGTATTCCAAAAATATTCATCACATTTTTTTTTGTATTGAAGATAAAAATCTTCGTCGTAAAGGTCGCAAGCTTTTTTACAGACTTGATGAAAATGGCGGGCATCCTCCTCAAATAAGTAATAAGGTGTCAAATCCTGACCTCCTCCAAACCATTGATCTTGGATTTCTCCCTTGGAATTATAAAGTTCAAAATATCTCCAATTCGCATGAACTGTAGGTACAAAGGGATTTTTTGGATGAATCACAAGACTTAAACCACAAGCAAAAAATTGTCCTGTTTTCGCCTTGATAAAAAATTTCATGCTTTCAGGTAACTCGCCGTGGACCGCTGATATATTTACACCTGCTTTTTCAAAAACTGCTCCATTCTCAATAACTCGAGTTCGCCCACCCCCTCCACCTTCTCGTTCCCAAAAATCTTCTTTAAAAATTGCAACACTATCTAAATCGGCTAATTTACTTGTGATTTTGTCCTGAAGCTTTTCTATATAGCGATTAAATCTATCTCTCATTGTGGTTCAGTCTTTAGGATTGATATTCTTTCACAGCATCTACAAAAGCCTTCGCATGGTCAACAGGAATATTTGGAAGTATACCATGACCAAGATTAACGATGTAACGATCCTTTCCAAATTCATTAATCATCTGTTTAACTTGAACTTTGATCTCTGGTATAGGTGAAAGTAATTTTGATGGATCAAAATTTCCTTGTAGAGTAATCTGGCCTCCAGAAAGGTATCGAGCATTTCTAGCTGAACACGTCCAGTCAATCCCCAAAGCTGCAGCTCCAGATTTACCCATTTCTTGAAGGGCAAACCAACAGCCTTTTCCAAAGATAATTACCGGAACCGAATCACCCAATGCATCAATGATTTGTTGTAAATAAGGCCATGAAAAAACTTGATAGTCAACAGGAGTCAATAAGCCTCCCCAAGAATCAAATAGTTGAATAACATCTGCCCCAGCTTTTACTTTCTCTCTCAAGTAAGCAATTGTAGTTGTTGTAATTTTTTGGAGTAATTCCTTTGCAAGTTCAGGATGCTGATAACAAAAAGCTTTGGCACGGTCAAAATTTTTAGACCCTTGACCTTGAACAGCATAGCATAGCAAAGTCCATGGTGCTCCAGCAAATCCTATTAAAGGAACCCGACTACTAAGTTCTTTCTTAATCATCTTTACTGATTCAAATACATAACCCAGGTGTTCACGAACATCCGGAATTATTGACTTATCAAGGCTCGCTTTGTCTTTTATGGGACTTGGAAGGTAAGGTCCTTTTCCATCTCGCATTTCAACCTCAATATTCATAGCTTGTAATACCACCAATATGTCGCTGAAAATTATAGCTGCATCAACTCCTATTTGCTCGATGGGCATAAGAGTAATTTCAGTCGCCAGCTCAGGAGTCTGACAGCGCGTGAAGAAATCGTACTTTTCTTTAAGCTTCATGAAATCGGGAAGATATCTTCCAGCTTGTCGCATCATCCAAACAGGTGGTCGTTCGACAGGTGACCCTTTAAGTGCTTCTAAAAGTAAATTGTTATCCATCCTTATTTATTAAAGTATTTTGTAATTGAACGAAATAATTGCAACTCATTAGGGGTTTTTGCAATCGTAAGTTTAGGAGTGAATTCACGAACTGCTTTTGCGGTGGTTGAACCCAGACAAAAACAATGGGTGTCTTCAAAGCCGTTATGAATTGCATAACCTTTTACTCCACTCGGACTAAAAAATATTATCCCCTCAAAATGGCCCTTTACAATATGAGGCTGGGGAAGGGTTTCATAAATTTCAACTGGCTTAATAGGAATGTCATTTACCGATAAAACATGCTCTAAATCTTTAACTCTTGATTTTCCACAAAAGAACGAAAATGACTCATTTTGATAGTTTTTTTGTATAAAAAGAGCTAAATCTGATGAATTTTGAGCAATTTTGACCACTTTTTGTCCATTTTTGACTAAAAGCAATGCCGTCTTTTTTCCAATACAATAAATTGGCTTTTGATCAACTAATGATTTTATTTCTGAATTATCTAAAGCAATTTTAACCGCATTTTGACTTGAAAAAATAATTGCTTGATTAGAATCGGCCAACTTAATGTTTTGTATTGGACTAATTTTAATAAATGACTTTTCGACCAGACTAAATGAATTCATTAATAGCCGGTCTTTGAATCCTTCAGATAATATTTTAGTTGAAAGCAATCGTGTCATAATTATTGTCTTATAGTTTCCATTAATCGATCTCCTCCTTTTGACAAAATTTCTTTTACTGCTTTTGAAGCTATAAGGCTAGCCTTAGAAACTCTTCCTTGATGTTGAATAGTAATGGCCTTTTTTCCATCGAGGGAGAAAAGACCTCCTTCAAATAAGATTTTATCTCCATCAATCTGAGCGAAAGCTCCAATCGGTGCAGTGCAGCCCCCTTCCAATAATCTTAAGAATTCCCTTTCAATTTTTACACAAACTCCCGTGGCTTGATCATTAATGGATTTTACTGTATTCAGAACTCTAACTTGATCAGTACGACATATTATTCCAATAGCTCCCTGAGCAGGGGCAGGAATCATCCAGTTTAATTCTTGAAATTGTGAACCCAAAAGTGCAACACGTTTCAGACCAGCCTCGGCAAAAATAGCCCCTTGCCAATCAGAGTTTTTTAATTTATCCATTCGGTTATTGACATTACCCCTCAGGTTTACTATTTTGTGATTGGGATAATGATTTAACCATTGGGCTTTTCTTCGCAAACTACCGGTAGCAATAGTTGTAGGAGCATTCATGGTTGGCTTTTCTTTGTAAACCAATACATCTCTGGCACTCCCCCTTTTTAATACAGCCCCTAAAATTAAACCTTGAGGTAATTGGGTAGGCACGTCTTTAAGGCTGTGTACTGCAATGTCTATTCGATTTTCCAGAAGTGCTATATCTAATGTCTTGGTGAAAACTCCCTGGATTCCAAGGCTATATATGGGTTTAGTTAAATCCATATCTCCATCGCTTTTTATGGGAACCAGTTCAGTTAGAAAATTTTTGGTTTCTAAAAAATCTTTTACCTCATGTGCTTGCTGACGTGCAAGTTCACTTTCGCGGGTACCAATGCGAAGGATATTAGTTGACATCTTACTCGGCATCCAATTGATAAACCTGCTGAATCAGCTCTATGGTTTGATCGGCTTTGGATGGGTTTTCTTTAAGATAATTAGCGACTTTACCAGTAAGCTTGTATACGATTTGCGAAAACTCTTGAGCCTCCTCTTCCTTACTTAATTGACCATTTAGTAATGTTTGTTTTAAGGCTTTTAAAGTGGGGGCGAATTTCCTATGAGCCAACCACTTTAAGAAATCATTTTGAATTTCGTTTAAAATCGTATTTGCCTCAGGAATGTATTGTTTTCTCTTCTTCAGTGCAGCATTAGTTAATTGAGAAAGTTCATCCAAATTAACTAATGTCACATTGTCGAGATTTTTAAGATGGGAATCAACGTTTGAAGGAATGGATAAATCCAAAATAAGTAGTGGCTTATTATTCGCAATAATGGATTTATCTACGGTAATATCATCTGCTCCTGTTGCGACAATGACAATATCTGATTTAATAATTTCTTGATTGAGATCTTTGAATTTTTTGACCACTAAATTAAATTTTCCTGCAACTTTTTTGGCACTTTCCTCCGATCGGTTGATAAGAGTAATATGGTCATTTTGGGTGTGCTTGATGAGATTTTCACAGGTATTTCTCCCAATTTTTCCTGTGCCAAAAAGCAAAATACTTTTGTTTTTGACATCTTTTACGTTTTCAAGAATATAATGAACTGAAGCAAAAGATACAGATGTAGCTCCAGAGGACAACTTGGTTTCGGTCTTAATTCTTTTACTGGCTTGTATTACAGAATTGACTAATCGCTCTGAAAAGCCATTTACCATATCGTACTTTTTAGAATTGTAAAAACTTTTTTTGAGCTGTCCAATAATTTCAAAATCTCCAATAATTTGGCTATCTAATCCACAGCCTACTTGGAATACGTGATTGATTGCTTTCTGCTCACTAAGCACATATCCCTTTTCTCTAAATTGAGCTAGCGTTCCCTTAGAAAATTTACACAAATAATCAATTAGTTTTTGAGGGTCCTCCACTATTCCATAAAGTTCAGTACGATTACAGGTAGAAATAACCATCAATTCGTTTAACCCATCTGACTTAGCCTGCTGCAACAAAAGGGATGTTTGAGGTTTACTAAGACTAAATTTACCACGGGTTAATAAATCTGCATTTTTATAACTTAACCCAACAACATAATATCTAATGATATTCCTCAAAATTTATTTATAATTTTTAACAAATTTAAATAGAAGAATGAATAAAAAAACAACGTTAAAGGAACTATAAACAACTAATGAGGTTTTTTGTACAATTTTTTTAATAATCCCTTTAAATATAATAATTTTGAATGTAAATATAATTATTTTATTTAGACTCTTTCTAAATAATAATTTTATAAAACAACGACATAAGTACTATGGATAAAACAATAATTGAAAACGGCTTTTATATAATTAGATTTGTTAATGAAAATGAAAATACGCTGAAGTTCCAAGAAGCAGTTAGTCAAGAATTTATTCAGTTTCATTTTTGCCAAAAAGGGGCTGGATCCTTTGAGTTCAACGAAGGCACATATCAACTTCCATTAATGCCAAAAACTGTTAATCTGTTATACAATCCTTCAAAGCCTCTTCCAATTAACTTAAAACTTTCTAACTATTCATCTGTAGTTAGCTTGGTGATTTCTATAAAAAAATTCCACGGTCTTTTTTCTGAAGATGCAGACCATATACATTTTTTAAGTCCTGAGAATAATACAAAAAAATACTATGACACCAGAAATATTACACCAGCAATGAGTGTAGTTTTGAGCCAAATATTAGAGGCTAAGATTCACGAGAGCATAAAGCCACTCTATTTTAAAGGAAAGGTTTATGAATTATTGAGTCTATTTTTTAATAAAAATGAAGATACCGATGTTGAACAATGCCCATTTTTAGTAGATGAGGAAAACGTAAGAAAAATAAGAAAAGCCAAGGAGATTATTTTGAACCAAATGACCGATCCTCCAACCCTTCAGGGTTTGGCAAGCGAAATAGGTTTAAATGTAAAAAAACTAAAAGAAGGTTTTAAACAGATATATGGTGAAACAGTTTTCGGCTATCTACTTGATTTTAAAATGAACGAGGCCAGAAGTATGCTCGATACAAAACAATACAATGTAAACGAGATTAGCATTAAGCTTGGTTATAGTACTTCAAGTCATTTTATTTCAGCTTTTAAAAAGAAATTTGGGACCACTCCGAAAAAATATTTAATGTCAGTATCTTCGTAAAAAAATACAAATGAAAGGAGCATTATTGATCAATTTAGGATCTCCTGATAGTCCAGACCCTAGAGATGTAAAACGATATTTAGGTGAATTTTTGATGGATGAAAGAGTTATTGATATTTCTAAAGCTCTTAGGACTTTTTTGGTTAAGGGTATCATTCTTAATACACGCCCAAAGAAATCCGCAAAAGCCTATAAAAAAATTTGGTGGGAAGAGGGATCTCCTCTAATAGTTCTTTCCAAAAGACTACAAAAATCTGTTCAAAAAAAGATTTCTATTCCAGTTGAACTAGCAATGCGATATGGTAATCCTTCAATTGAAGAGGGAATAAAAAATCTGGTTAATCAAGGCGTAAATGAGGTCATATTAATTCCTTTATACCCTCAATTTGCCATGGCAACTACAGAAACTATTTTGGTGCTAGCTGAAGAAGTTCGATCACAAAACCACCCAAATTTATCTTTTACCGTTTTACCCCCATTTTACAATCATCCGGACTATATTAGGGTGCTTTCAGAAAGCATTCAAGAAAACTTAAAAGATAAAGAATGGGAACATCTTTTATTCTCTTATCATGGGATACCAGAACGACACATTAGAAAATCTGATGTAACTAAATCTCATTGTAAAATCGATAAAAGTTGTTGTCAAACTTCATCTAAGGCCCACAAATATTGCTATCGCCATCAATGTTATGAAACCACTCGGCAAGTAGCAGAATATCTTGAATTAAAAGAAGGGACCTTCTCCACGAGTTTTCAATCTCGATTAGGTCTTGATCCCTGGTTAAGGCCATATACTGACCAAACAGTTGCAAAATTTGCAAAAAAAGGAGTAAAGAAAATGGCGATTGCCACACCTGCGTTTGTTTCAGATTGCCTTGAAACATTAGAAGAAATAGGGATGGAGGCTGCGGAAGATTTTGAAGAGAAAGGGGGAGAAAAACTTTACGTTATTCCCTGTATAAATGACCGCCCAGATTGGGTAAATGTTTTGAGTAGGTGGATTGACCAGTGGGCTTTGGCTGAAACGGCTAAAACCTTATGAAAGATAGATCTGCATCATTTGGCACTGAACCTATTCCTCAATTACTTATTAAGCAAGCCGTTCCAGCATCAATTGGAATTCTAGTTATGTCTTTAAATATATTGATCGATACCATTTTTGTTGGACAATGGATTGGTGCAAATGCAATTGCTGCAATAAATGTAGTCTTACCCGTTTCTTTTTTTATCGCTGCACTAGGTATGGCAATCGGTATTGCTGGCGGTTCGATTATCTCAAGAGCACTGGGTCAAAAAGACCTTAATCGTGCAACCAAAACTTTCGGTAATCAGATCGTTTTGACATTTTTGCTAACGATAATTTTTGTGATATTGGGGTTAAGTTTTATAGATATCATCATCCCTGCATTTGGTGGAAAAGGTCAACTTTTTGAAACTTCAAAAATTTATTACACAATAGTACTTTACGGTGTTCCTGTTCTTGGATATTGTATGATGGGAAATAATGTAATTCGAGCGGAAGGCAAACCTAAAAATGCTATGTATGCAATGCTAATACCATCGATTTCTAACTTATTAATGGACTATCTATTTATCTATGTACTTGATCTTGGTATGTATGGAGCTGCATGGGCAACATCTCTTTCCTATCTTGTTTGCGCTGTCTATATTTTTTCTTTTTTTAGATCTAAACATTCTGAGCTCCACCCAAATTTAGACGATTTAAAATTAGATTTAAGTATAACTAAAGAAATCGGAGCACTTGGTTTTGTAACCCTTGCAAGGCAAAGTGTGGTTAGTTTATCTGTCCTTTTAGTAAATAATCTTCTTTTTAATTTGGGAGGTGAGTCTGTGATAGCAGTTTATGCGATAATTAGTAGATTACTAATGTTCTCCCTTTTCCCAATTTTAGGGATTACCCAAGGTTTTATTCCTATTGCAGCGTATAATTATGGAGCAAACTATAAAAAAAGAGTGGAAGAAGTAATACAAACGGCATTAATTTATGCCTCTGGATTTGCTTCATTGGTTTTTTTACTTATTTATTTTTTCTCAAGTTCAATTGCAGTTATTTTTACAGACAATTTGATAGTTTTAGAAAAAGCACCCACTGCAATTAGATGGGTTTTTGCAGCTACGCCAATTGTTGGGGTACAATTTATCGGCGCAGCCTATTACCAGGCTATTGGAAAAGCAATCCCTGCTTTACTTTTAACATTAACAAGGCAGGGGTTTTTCTTCATTCCACTTTTGTACTTTTTCCCAAAATTTATGGGAATAGATGGTGTTTGGTTAGCTTTTCCAGTTGCAGAATTTTTAGCAACTTTATTCACAGGCAGTTTTTTAATTTATGAATTAAAAAAATATTTAAAAAAATAACCCACCTTTATTGAACTAGGAAATTCATAATTTAACTTTTTGTAATTTGTAAATAAATTAGTTGATCAAATGCAGTATGTAAAGATCTCTTAAAAAATGGAGTATTATAACTATATTAAATCACTTCACTTAATATTTGTGATTACTTGGTTTGCTGGCCTATTTTATGAACCTCGACTATTCATTTATCATATTGAAGCCTCCAAAAAGGATTCTCCTGAAAAAGATATCTTGGAGAAACAGCTTAAAATAATGGCGAGAAGATTATGGTATTTTATTGCGTGGCCTTCAGCAATTTTAGCATCAATTTTTGCAATCTGGCTTTTAATATTAGTCCCTGGCTGGATAGAAGAATCTTGGATGAGAGTTAAGGTTATTTTTGTCTTTTTACTATTTGCTTATCACTTTAAAACACATCAGATTTTTCTTCAATTGCAAAAAGACGAAATAAATTATTCTACATATTTTATGCGTATTTGGAATGAAGGAGCGACTCTATTTTTATTTGTGATTGTATTTTTAGCAATCTTAAAAAATGCCATTAATTGGATTTTTGTTTTTTTAGGAGCCCTTTTTTTGGTTATGATTTTAATCTTATCAATAAGGTTATATAGAGTTTTGAGGGAGAAATCGAATCCTACTAATGATTAACTTATTTAAGCACATATCGCTTAGAACACAAATTTTTCTATCCATGATAATATTAGTTCTCATGGCTTGTCTATTAATTTTATTTGCTACTTATTACCAATATCAAAATGAATCTATTGATTATAATATTTTTCGATTGAATCGTAAAGAAAGTCAATTGAGAAAACAAATAAATTACTTAGTCGAAAAAAATAATTTATTGAATAAAAAATATGATTTGTGGGATAATTATAATGATGAATTCAATGCAGTAATTAAGATTCACAACGTAAATTACTCAATTTTTGATATTAATGGAAAAGCACTTTTTACTTCTTTCCTGCCCCTGAAAATTATTGCAAATAGTTATTCACTTGACGAAGAGCTTCTTTCTAAAATTGTTAGTAATAGTGATAGTAGAGTTTTGGAGAAAAACGATGACGAAATAGGAAAGTTCCAGTCTTCGTACAGTCTATTAAAAGATGAATTCGGAAATCCATATGGTATCTTGTTTTTTCCATATTTTGAAGACGTTTCGTTCTCGGAAAACGAACTAAATACCTTCTTACAGAGTTTATACAAAATATACTTAATCATGCTCCTTGTAGCAATTGTATTGGCTTATTTTATATCTAAATATATCTCAAGATCACTAGAAACAATTCGAATGAAAATTGATCAAACTGGACTTTTAAAACAAAACGAAAAAATTCAATTAAAAAATGCTCCCAGAGATATCGCGAGTTTGATTAACTCCTATAACGATATGATTGATGAACTTGAAAAAAGTGCTGAACTTTTAGCGAGAAACCAAAGAGAGCAGGCTTGGCAAGAAATGGCAAAACAAGTAGCTCACGAAATCAAAAACCCTCTTACACCAATGAGACTTACTGTTCAAAGTTTTCAAAGAAAGTTTTCTGGTAAAGATTCGGATAATATCGAAAAAATAGCAGAATTCTCAGAAATATTAATGGAGCAAATTGACACCATGAGCGAGGTAGCTAACGCTTTCTCAGACTTTGCAACCCTACCTACCCCAAAGCTTATAAAGTCTGATTTGGTTAAAATTACTCAACGCTCTTTGGAAATTTTTGATGGAATCGACATTCGGTTTAAAAGTTCTCACAGAGAAATTAAATTACCATTGGATCGAACTCAATGGATTAGGGTAATCACTAATTTGATTCAAAATGGTATTCAAGCATCGAGGCAAGGAAAACAGCCGAAGATCGTAGTGGATATAATTAAGGAAATTAAATCAGTTAAAATCAAGTTCATTGATAATGGAATAGGCATCCCGGAATCTATTCAGTCAAAAGTTTTTGAGCCAAAATTCACGACAAAAACTAAAGGGATGGGTTTGGGTTTAGGAATTGTTAAAAATATTATCGATTCTCACAACGGAACAATCAAATATGAAACAGGGAAAAAGGGAACAACTTTTATTGTCACCTTGGAGATTTAAAGTTAATCCCGGCCCGAATTACTTTCTCTACCTGAGATAAAGCCTTTTCTATACTTATATCACCTAAAATTATTGGCTTGTGGGAAGTAAAGGTAATTTTTATCCCTATTGGAATTGGAAAATAATTATATTGAGCAAGTCGCCAAGAATTATTAATGCTAATTGGAAGTATTATTGCGTTTGGCATATTTTCAAAGAGGGTCATTAAGCCTTTTTTTTGAAATTTTTTAGGTTTACCATCCCGACTTCTTGTTCCTTCAGGAAAAATTACAGCACTCCATTTATTTCGTTCTAATTTTTGGGCAAAAATTTTAATCAACCCTATAGACTCTTCTGACCGACTGCGATCAATTAAAACAGAACCTCCATTTCTAAGATTATAAGATACACCAGGTATCCCTCTACCCAACTGTTTTTTACTGATAAATTTTGGATGAAATTTTTTTAAATACCATATGATAGGTGGAATGTCATAGGTGCTTTGATGATTAGCTACAATAATCAAGGGTTTGCCAGTAGTTAGATTAAGCGGTCTATCAAAACGAATTTGAATGCCCAAAAAGTTGAGACACCTTAATAAAAAAAAATTCATCAAATCTACTGTTCTTTTATGTGCAGAATAACCTAAAAAATTAAAGGTTATAATTTGAAGTATATGAAAAATTCCTAGAGTAGATCCAAAAAGAGCGTAATAAATAATCGTGAATGGATATGAAATTATTTTTTTCACGAAAAGAAACAATAAAAATTTATCGAAAAGATTTATTTAGCCACAAAACTCATCATAGGCTCCTGTCAAGTTCTCAGCGATTAGAACTGCCGTTCTGCCTTCAATGTGATGACGTTCAATCATATGAACCAATTCACCGTCTTTAAACAAAGCTAAGCTTGGCGAGGAAGGCGGAAAAGGAATCATTTTTGCGCGAGCAGCATCAGTTGCCTCACGATCCACTCCTGCAAAAACAGTTACTAAATTATCTGGAGTTTTTTCATTTCCAAGGGAAATTTTAACAGCGGGGCGTGCGTTTGCCGCTGCACAACCACATACTGAGTTTACAACTACTAACGTCGTCCCAGGCTTAGATAAACTATTCTCTACTGCCTCACTGGATAATAATTCATCAAACCCAATACTAGTCAGCTCATCTTTCATGGGTTTTACGATTTCAGCTGGATACATAATACTATTTTTTACAAAGATAAAAAACTTGTTTTTTAAAAGGATAGGTCAATCTATTTTTTATTGACATTCGTATCTTTACATTTTGAAAATTCATTTATGATTAAGTGGTTTGCTGCTATTTTAGGCTATTCATTTTTGAGGTTTCCTGGTGCGATTATTGGCTTTTTTATAGGTAGTTTTGTTGAGTTTCTTTCAAAAAATTCATTTAGTGTAAGAACTAGTTCATACTCAATTAGACCCGAAAAATTTGAGTTAAATTTATTGGCACTTTCTGCAATGATTATAAAAGCAGATGGAAAAATTGAACAAAAAGAATTAAATTTTGTTAGAAATTTTTTTATTTCCCAATATGGCAAAGATCGTGCTGATTCTATTTTTAAATCCTTTAATATAGAGATTAAAAAAGAAGTTCAGCACCTGGATCAAATAACTCAAGTTTTTGTCCGACAAACACGTTATGAAACCCGCCTTCAAATACTTCATTTTTTATTTGGAATAGCTAATGCCGACGGAAGTGTTTCGGATTCAGAATTACAAAAGCTTTCTCAAATTGCCTCTGGTTTGCGTTTGCATTTACCAGATTTTGAAAGTATTAAAGCTATGTTCGTTAAAAATAAAGATAACGCTTATAAGATTCTAGAAGTTGAATCAACGGCTAGCCAAGATGAAATCAAAACTGCCTATCGAAAAATGGTGAAAAAATATCATCCAGACAAGATTAGAGGTCAAGATCCCGCCATGATTAGAGGTGCAGAAGAAAAGTTTAGAGAAGTTCAAAAGGCATACGAGACATTAATAAATAAATAATAAATGGAAAACTTTTGGTTTTATTTTAAGTTAGGCTTTGACCATGTATTAGATCCAACAGGATTAGATCATTTTTATTTCTTAATTGCTTTAACTCTACCATTTATGTTCCGGGAATGGCAAAAACTTCTTATCTGGGTAAGTATTTTTACACTTGGTCATACATTATCCCTAATTGCAAGTAATTTTAAATGGATTTTGGTGAATGAAAAGTGGGTAGAGTTTTTGATACCAATTACCATAGGCATTACCTGCCTATCTGTACTATTTAAACAAAGAAATACTGTTTCCAAAGCAAGCTGGATTAACTCAATTACATTATTTTTTGGAATAATTCACGGATTTGGTTTTGGAAAATATTTTAGGATGATCTCTATTGACGATGAAAATGCGGCAATATCACTTTTGGAGTTTGCTTTAGGGGTTGAGTTCGCTCAATTAATAATCGTTTTGTCAATGCTATTGATTAATTTTTTAGTTATAAGAGTTTTCGGTTTTAAAATCCAAAAATGGGAATTGATTGTTGCAGCATTGATTTTGTCTCAAGCTATTTCAATGACAGTTGAGAATTGGCCATTATAACTAATTAATCAACTAGCTGATTAGAAAATAAATTATATTCGCAATTATGTCAATTGATAAGCAAAAAAGATATGATTTGGCCTATCTAAAGATGGCCCGCACATGGGGAGAACTATCGCATTGTCATCGCAAAAAGGTTGGCGCGCTAATAGTAAAAGACAGAATGATTATTTCAGATGGATATAATGGAACTCCCTCTGGGTTTGAGAATCCTTGTGAGGATGAGGAAAACTATACAAAATGGTATGTGCTTCATGCTGAAGCAAATGCAATTTTGAAGGTTGCAGCTTCTACTCAATCTTGTGTCGGTGCCACCCTATATCTAACCCTTTCACCATGTAGGGAATGTAGTAAACTAATTCACCAAGCAGGAATTAAAAGAGTAGTCTATTCAAAAAAATATAAAGATGACTCAGGGCTTATATTTCTGAAAAAAGCAGGAGTAATTTTGGACGAATTGGTCATTAAATAGTATAAAAATAATTGATATAATAAATGAAAAATAATTTTGTCCTTTTTTTAGTTGTAGCTCTTTCTATTTTAATCGGTTATTTATTGGGCAATGAAAAAGAGTTACTAACTATTGTGGATTCGGGGGAATCTCGAATGAATCGATTAGAGCGCCTTTTAACATATATTGAAAATGATTACGTTGAAAAAATTAATACCGATAGCCTAGTTGGAATTGTAATCGAAGATATTGTAGAGAGTCTGGATCCTCATTCTGTCTATATTCCATCTTTTGAAAGGCAAATGATTTTTGAAAATATGCAAGGTAATTTTTATGGTATCGGAGTTAGCTTTTTTCTGGTAAGGGATACAGTTACTGTAATAAGAGTTATAAAAGATGGTCCCAGCGAGAAAGCAGGTCTGATGGCTGGTGATAGAATATTAGTTGCTAATCAAGATACACTATTCCAAAAAAAATATTCTGCCAATAAAATAATGAGCATACTCAAAGGAAAACCAGGAACTGATGTTAAACTCAAATTATATAGAAAGTCTGAAGACCTTATTGTCGACATTAGCTTAAAGCGTGGTAAAGTTCCCTTACAAAGTGTTGAATCCCATTATATGATTGATGATTCTATTGGCTACATTAAAATCAACCGCTTTTCACAAACGACTTTTGACGAATTTGAATTGGCAATACAAAATTTAATGGGTGAAGGGATGAATAAAATGATTTTAGACTTAAGAGATAACCCAGGAGGCTATCTTCATTCTGCAAAGCAAATTTCAAATGCATTTTTGAGTAAGAATCAAACAATTGTAATCACAAAAACAAATATGGGGAAGGAAGAAAAATCATTTGCTAAAGGAGATGGGGTTTTCCAAGAGGGAGGACTTATTATTTTAGTAAATGAACAATCTGCCTCAGCTAGTGAAATTGTTGCAGGCGCTGTTCAGGACAACGATAGAGGTTGGATTATCGGTAGACGAACATTTGGAAAAGGTTTGGTCCAGAAGCAGATGCCCCTTGGTGGAGGAGATGCTGTAAGACTAACAATTGCGAAGTATTATACTCCTAGTGGTAGATCTATTCAAAAGCCATATTCCAATAATGGCCGAAAAGATTATTATGAAGATTTAAATAATCGTTTCGAAAACGGAGAGATGGCCGATGAAAAAAAAATCCCCAAAATAGATAGTCTTGCTTTTAAAACCGCAAGTGGAAGAACTGTTTATGGTGGTGGAGGTATTACTCCAGACATTTATGTTTCAAATAAAAATACTCAAGAAGAAGAGTGGAATGATTTAATCTTAAATTCTCCTTTGATCAGTAATTTTGTTTTTAATGAGTTAGATCGAAACAGAAAGGCTTTTTCTAAATTGAAAGAAGTACAATTATTAAACAATAAAAATTCATCTATTTTACCATCATACGAAGAGTTCTCCGATTACTGCAAGACAAATGGTATAGAATTTAAAAATGGAAAAAAAGAAACATTAAAAGCCATAAGAGCAAATTTAGCCCTGCAATTATTTGGTGAAAACATCTTTAATCGTATTAAAAATCAAGAAGATATCTTTATTGATAAAGCGATTAAAACATTGGACACTCTATAAATTTATTTTCGCTTTAACTTATTAGATATTTTCATAGATATCATCAATATTATAAGAAGTAAAAGGGCGCATAAAGAGGCCATAATTCCAATTACTGCTATAGAGCTCTGGCCCTCCATTGGACTTTCCCAGTTTACCTGAAAGACATTAAATAATGTCATTATAATTGAAAGGAATATCAAAATCTTGATAAGTATTTTCATGTTTTAAGATCTTAATCATAAAATTAGTAAACAGATACTAAATTTTATTACAGTTTAAATATAATTTGATTATACTTCAAATAGAAAATATTATACCCAAGAGGGAGAAATTCATGAAATTATTTTTTAATCCAAATCAACTGCTAATGAAATGTTATATAATTGAATTTATTATGAGCGATTAAATATTTTAAATTTGTTAAAGTCTTTAATATATGTTTTCCTGAAAAATGTTTCAAATTGATAAAACCCTAATTTCCGAAGAGCTGATTTCAAAAAACTTTGTTTGTAATCTGTCAGCTTGTAAAGGTGCTTGTTGTGTTGAAGGTGAGGCAGGTGCTCCACTTGAGGAGGAAGAGATAAAAATACTTGAAAATGATTTTGAGGCCATAAAGCCCTTTCTGAGTGATGAGGGATTGGAAGCAATTGAGAATCAGGGTAAGTTTATCAAAACAAAGGACGGGGAGCTAGAAACTCCTCTGGTAAAAAATAAAGAATGTGCTTATGTCGTTTTTAATCCCAATGGAACTAACTCTTGCGGAATTGAAAATGCTTATAAGGCGAAAAAAATAAATTGGAAAAAACCTATTTCGTGTCACCTTTATCCTGTTCGAGTTAAGAATTATTCAGAGTTTAGTGCAGTGAATTATCACGAATGGCAGATATGTGGATCTGCATGTAATCATGGCGACGATTTAAAAATTCCTATTTATAAGTTTGTTAAAGAAGCCCTAATTAGAAAATTTGGTCAAAAGTGGTATACAGAATTAGAATCAACCGCAAAACAGATCAATTCATGAATTTGTAGTGTTAACAAGGGTTGATATTTTTTGAATTTTATAAGCCGCTGATTATCATTATTTTAAAAACTTTTGATTTTTCTTAAAAAATTTCTAAAAATAAAATTTTGTTAAAAACTCGACCTGTTTGTGGAAAAGTAAGTCTTTCATTTCTGATAACAATTTAGAATCTTTGTTGTCAGTTATTTCAATCATAAATTAAAAACAAAAAATGTCAGCTGTAGAACCTATTCTCGAAGAAAATAAAAATCGATTTGTAATTTTTCCAATTCAACACCATGACATTTGGGAATGGTACAAAAAGATGGAGGCAAGTTTTTGGACAGCTGAAGAAATCGACTTACATCAAGATTTAAATGATTGGAATACTAAACTAAATGATGATGAAAAATATTTCATCAAACACATACTAGCATTTTTTGCAGCCTCAGACGGTATAGTGAATGAAAACTTAGCAGAGAATTTCGTCAATGAAGTTCAGTATTCTGAGGCAAAATTCTTTTACGGTTTTCAAATAATGATGGAAAATATCCATTCAGAAACCTATTCTTTATTGATAGATACTTATGTAAAAGATGAAGCTGAAAAGACAAAACTTTTCCAGGCCATTGAGGTATTTCCTGCAATTAAGAAAAAAGCTGATTGGGCTTTAAAATGGATTGAGTCTGACTCTTTTGCAGAGAGACTTATCGCATTTGCGGCCGTAGAAGGAATCTTTTTCTCTGGTGCGTTCTGCTCCATTTTTTGGTTGAAAAAAAGGGGTTTAATGCCTGGGCTGACTTTCTCCAACGAGTTAATATCGAGAGATGAGGGAGTCCACTGTGATTTTGCAGTCCACCTTCACAATAAACATTTAGTCAACAAAGTACCTAAAGAAAGGATCGAGGAAATTATTCTAGATGCTTTAAGAATAGAACGAGAATTTGTAACCGAGTCATTACCTGTTAGTCTAATAGGAATGAATTCAAAGTTAATGACACAATATTTGGAATTTGTAACTGATCGCCTACTGGTCGAGTTAGGTTGTGAAAAGAAACACAATGTTACAAATCCTTTTGATTTTATGGATATGATATCCCTCCAAGGCAAAACCAACTTCTTTGAAAAGCGTGTTTCTGAATACCAAAAAGCAGGTGTTCTTAATAACGAAAAAGAAGAGTCGGAATTCACCACGGACGCTGATTTCTAGCCCTTAGATCAAATGCCCCTCTATTTATTAACTATAAAATTACTCCTCCTGTGAAGGATGAGCTAACCTTTAAATCTAATTTGAAAATTCTATGTATGTAGTTAAAAGAGATGGTCGCAAAGAGCCGATAATGTTTGACAAAATCACTGCTCGTATTAGAAAGCTCAACTATGGGCTTAATGGGTTAGTTGATCCTGTAAGAGTTGCAATGCGAGTAATTGAAGGATTATATGATGGTGTAACAACCTCAGAATTAGATAATCTTGCTGCAGAAATTGCAGCGACTATGACTACTACTCACCCAGACTATACTCAGTTAGCTGCAAGGATTTCTGTTTCTAATCTGCACAAAAACACTAAAAAGTCTTTCTCATCTACCATGAAAGACCTCTACGAATATATCAACCCTAGAACTGGAAAAAAAGCCCCTCTTCTATCCGATGAAGTGTACGAAATAATCAAAAAAAATGCTGAAAAAATTGATTCGAGTATTATCTATAATCGTGACTTTGGCTATGACTTTTTTGGATTTAAGACACTTGAAAGATCCTATTTATTAAAACTTAATGGTCATATCGTAGAGCGTCCTCAACACATGTTAATGCGAGTATCGATTGGGATTCACATGGAGGATTTAGAGGCTGCATTTGAAACTTATGAGTTGATGTCAAAGCGATATTTTACCCACGCTACTCCAACGCTTTTCAACTCTGGAACACCCAAGCCTCAAATGTCTTCATGTTTCCTACTTACCATGCGCGATGACAGTATTGATGGAATATATGATACACTGAAACAAACTGCAAAAATATCTCAGTCCGCGGGAGGAATAGGTTTATCTATTCATAATATTAGAGCAACAGGCTCATATATTGCCGGTACCAATGGAACTTCAAATGGGATTGTTCCTATGCTTAGAGTATTTAATGACACTGCACGTTATGTTGATCAAGGAGGTGGTAAAAGAAAAGGTTCATTTGCAATTTATGTTGAGCCATGGCATGCTGATATTTTCGACTTTCTGGAACTAAAGAAGAATCACGGTAAGGAAGAAATGAGGGCTAGAGATTTATTCTACGCCATGTGGATCTCAGATCTTTTTATGAAAAGAGTTGAGGGAAACAGTACTTGGACATTAATGTGTCCAAATGAGTGTCCAGGACTTTATGATTGTCACGGTGAAGAATTCGAAAAACTATACTTAAAATATGAGGAAGAAGGTAAGGGAAGAAAAACGATACAAGCAAGAGAACTTTGGGATAAAATACTTGAATCTCAAATCGAAACTGGAACTCCCTACATGTTATACAAAGACTCTGCTAATAGAAAATCAAATCAAAAAAATCTTGGAACAATAAGATCTTCTAATCTATGTACTGAAATTCTAGAATATACCTCAAAAGATGAAGTAGCAGTTTGTAACCTAGCATCTATTGCCTTAAATATGTTTGTAGAAAATGGTAAATTCAATCACGATGAATTATTCGATGTAACAAAAAGGGTAACAAAAAATCTGAATAGGGTAATTGATCGTAATTACTACCCAGTCAAGGAAGCAGAAAACTCTAATATGAGACATCGTCCTATAGGACTTGGTGTTCAGGGTTTGGCAGATACATTTATTAAAATGAGGCTTCCATTTACTAGTGAAGAATCAAAAACTTTAAATCAGGAAATTTTTGAAACCCTTTACTTCGCTGCGGTAACTGCATCAGTTGAAGAGGCTGAAAAAGATGGTCCTTATAAATCCTTCAAAGGATCACCTATGTCTAAGGGAGAATTCCAACATAATTTATGGGGAATTAAAGATGAGGAACTCAGTGGAAGATGGGACTGGGCAGATTTAAGGAAAAAAGTTAAGAAACATGGGGTAAGAAACTCGTTACTTGTAGCACCCATGCCAACAGCATCAACCTCTCAAATTCTAGGCAACAACGAGTGTTTCGAGCCCTATACCTCTAATATATATACTCGTAGAGTCCTATCTGGAGAGTTTATTGTTGTAAATAAACACTTATTGGAAGACCTTGTCAACCTTGGGCTTTGGAACGAAGACATGAAACAACAATTGATGCAAGCCAATGGATCAATCCAGAAAATAAATGGAATTCCTGATGATGTTAAAGAACTTTATAAAACTGTCTGGGAAATGAGTATGAAGGATATAATCGACATGTCAAGACATCGTGGATACTTTATTGATCAATCTCAATCGCTAAATCTCTTTATGGAAGGTGCAACTATGGCAAAACTAACGTCAATGCATTTTTATGCTTGGAAGTCTGGACTCAAAACCGGTATGTATTATCTAAGAACAAAATCAGCTGTAGATGCCATTAAGTTTACATTGGATAATACCAAAGCGGAAAAAGAAGTTGAGAAAAACCTAGCCGAATCTTCAGTTTCCGTTAATGAGAAAACAACTACTGCATCCATAGCTGCTTCATCTCAAAGTGAAACTAAAGCAGATGTAGTAGTAGAGCCACTTGATCCAGATGAACTCAAACAAATGTTGGAGCAGTCAAAAAAAAATGAAGACGATGACTGCCTAATGTGCGGCTCATAAATTTATAGATTTACTTTTTTTAGCGCTTATTCATTATTGAATAAGCGCTTTTTTTTGTTATTAATATCCTGATTATCAATTAATTATTATTCTTATGTAAATTTAATGTTAACTGAATGTAAATTTTTTGTAAGTTTGTCACGAACATCTAAAGGTTCAGATTATGAGAAATTTAATATTTATTGCCTTAATAGCCACACTATCGTTAAGCGCTCAGCAAAAAGAAGCTCCAAAATTTACTCTTGAAGGAAGGTTAACTAAAGCAGTATTTTATCATGATAATGGAGAGATCGCACAAATCGGATATTTTAAAAACAAAAAGCGTCACGGGAATTGGATCAGCTATTACCGTACTGGCAAAAAGTCTGCTACGGGCTTATACCGATCAGGGTTGAAAACCGGCCAATGGTTTTTTTGGAAAGAAAACAACTTGATTGAAGTAATCTACAAAGACAATAAAATAGTCAATGTGCTTGAGTGGAATAACAGCGAGAAAAAAATGATCGCAGTAAATGAATAACCCCACTTGTTATAAAGGGTAGTATTAATATTTTACTTTTTTACTTACCCTGTAGAATTCTTCTACCAAATCAAACTTGTGAAGGATAAGATCTTTTGTTCGAATTAGAATATTAAAGTAGAGTGCCGTGTTCTTGGGACTTGTTTCTCCCTCAATTCTTAGAATCTGTTTGTCTATCTTCTGATTTAATAACTCAAAGTTTTGCTTTTTTTGAATCAAAACATCGTTAAACTCCTTATCACTAAATTTTAGATTAAAAGCTTCAATACCTTCTTTGAAAACAGAGGAAATAGATTCAAAAATCTCATTCAGGTCTTCTACCTGTTGGGTCTTCAGGGGGCTATGGTTGTTGTTGATGTGTTTGTAGCTTTCGTTGGAAATATAGATTAAATCTTCTATCAAGTCTGACATTATACCCAACAAAGAAATATAAAAACGGCTGGCAGACACACTGGTTTCATTAGTGCGCTTGAGGAAATAATAGATCCCGTTTTTCATATCATTTACCTCATCAAATAATTCATCAGCATTTTTTTTCGTGTTAGAAAGTGTCTTCAGATCGTTATTGGATAAACCTCTTATAGTAGAAGCGTAAATCTCATAGGTATTACCGATCACATTGGCAATATTCATTACACTCTCCTCAATAATTCCTTTGTAGGAATCGCTTTTAGGACTGAGGAGTTTTCCTAGTTTTCTTTCTTTGTTTTCTCTTCTGTGGTTGATAAAGTTTCTGGAAATCAAAAGGAGTATAATACCCAAAATTATAAGAATAGCCGTAAACCCACCCCAGTGAATGAGATATAAAATTCCTCCGCAAACCACAAAAGCACTAAAAGCAGTAAAAAACCATCCCCCTATGACATTGATTACGCCCGCCACACGATAAACGGCGCTATCGGTTCCCCATGCACGATCTGCCAAAGAAGTTCCCATGGTGACCATAAAGGTGACATAGGTAGTAGACAAGGGTAGCTTGAGAGAGGTAGCAATAGATATCAAAATGGCGGCTACAGTCAAGTTAATAGAGGCTCTTAACGTATCAAAAGAGGGAGCATTGTCATCTATGACCGCTGAGCGGTCAGAACTCAACTCAAAGGAACGACTTATTTTTTGGGAAATTGAAGTTGGAAATAAATTGGAGAAATATTGATTCAATCCTACAAAAAATCGAACCAATAATCTAGATAGAAAGTTAGGACGAAAGCGTTCCTTTATATTATTCTGATCTGACAGATCTAGAGAAGTTTTTACAACTTTTTTGGCCTTGGAAGAAAACCAAAGTGTTAATACCATGATAAGGCCAGAAACCAAAAGAAAGAGTGTTGGCGTTGTTACTTTATTGGAAAGCACACCCATGTTAAACTCATTGGCTGCAATACCCGATACCACCCATGCCTCGTAGGATTGGTAGGCAGCTACAGGAACACCAATAAAATTGACCAAGTCGTTACCGGCAAAAGCCAGCGCCAAGGCAAAAGTTCCAACACCAATAATTACTTTGTAAATGTCAACTTTAAATCCTCTCGTCAAAAGAAAGGAAAAAAAATACCAAAACAAAAGGCTAGTCAGATTAACCCATAATGTGTAAGCCTCCAAAAAAGCATTGATCGTCTGACCATCTAAAAAATCGAATTCTATACTGGCATAGGAGGTGCCTTTGATCCCCTTGATTAATATAAAGTTACTTATAGCAGCGAGTGAAATTCCCCCAAACAAGGCGTTAATCAACCTTGACTTATTGAGAAAGTTGTGGGTAAGTAAGGCCCTAGATATCCATTGTACAATGGCTCCAATGGTAAAAGCAATAAAAACAGACAGTAAAATTCCCAAAATAATTTGAGTCGCCTTATCTGTATTTATATAAGTGAACAACTCCATGAGATTGCCCGAATCCGAAAATATTTTAATTAGCGACATGACAACAGCGGCACCCAGCAATTCAAAAACAATTGATACTGTTGTAGAAGTAGGCATTCCCAGTGTATTGAAGAAATCCAAAAGTAAGATATCGGTCATCATAACCGCCATAAAAATGAAAATAATATCCTCAAAATAAAATGACCCTGGATTAAATATTCCTTTTCTAGCAACTTCCATCATTCCACTCGAGAAAAGAGCCCCAAGTGCAATTCCCAAACTAGCAAGAATCATGATATTTCTGAAAGAAATGGCTTTTGAGCCAATTGCAGAATTTAAAAAGTTAACCGCATCATTACTTACCCCAACAATAAGGTCACCTATGGCTAGTATAAATAAGAGAACTAAGGTATATAAATACAGATCTTCCATAACTCACTTATGTAAATCTATTGTTTTTTAGAGGATTTATAAAGTTAAATCCACTAGAATCTAATTGAATACCCCAACGATATTGTTCGACCTGGGTCAAGACTGGAAAACACAAAACCGGTATTGCCGAAATAATCAAAAAGACTTTCTCTTAGATCACCCAGTAGGTTGTCTACTTTTAAGTTGATTGAATGATTATTATTTTGCCCAAAAGTCTTAGATGCATTAAGTTTTAAATTGTGAAAAGGCTGGGTATAAACATCAGGAATATTTCCTGCACCGACTATTTCAAGGGTCTCCCCTTGGACATTGAAATAAGTCCCTATTTCGAAATTTTTATCATAATTTGTAAATGAAATACCTGTGTTAATAATGAAAGGGGATTGTCCTTGCATTTTTCTTGTATCCTTGATATCACGGTCTGGTTCAGTTGATGTTCTCCCCCTAAATTCTTCATCATTCATTTTCTGAACAGACTCTATCAAAGAAAAATTAAGGTTTATGCTTAATTTATTTGAGGGGTTTTCAATTAGATTTTTTCTGTATTCTATTTCAAAACCATAAACACTGGCATCATCATTATTTGCAGCTGAGATGGTATTTGGAGAATTAAAATTGGGTATGATGATTTCTATTGGATTTTTGAAACTTTTGTAAAATGTACTGACGGCAAATACTTGATTCGCGTTGCCAAATTTTTCATATCTCAAATCAAAATTATTGACATAGGTAGGCACTAAACTTGGATTTCCAAGAAAAGTTCTTTCAGTTATTGGATCAAAAATTTGAGCCCCAGAGGATTCCCTAAAACTTGGTCTGGCTGTGGTGCGAGCGTATGAAAATCTTAAATTGGTGTTTTCATTAAATGAATTAATAAGATTCACTGAGGGATAAATATCGTTAACATCGATTATCACATCATCATTATAACTGACATTAGTGTCTATAGTTTCTCCGGTATAAATTGTTTTGTACTTTTCAAACCTTAATCCCAAAATTGATTTAAGCTTATTTGAAATTTTCAACTCATTAGATACATAGGCTGCTGTTGTACTACTTTTTGACATATACTGGTTGGTGCGCTGGTAACTACCAATGGTGTAAGCTCCTCTGTATGGGGTTTGGAGTCGCCACAAGTTTGAAGGTAATAGGAGTTGATTTGGATCACCATTTAATGAGGAGGAAAGCCCTAAAAATCCAATCTGATAATTACTGGTAGTGAAATCTCTATCCTTATTGGAATAAGCGGCTCCAAAACGGAATTTATTATCATATCTTTTTATTTTATAATTATAATTAAAGTCTACTTTGGAAGCAAAAGCGTCTTCTTCTAGGTTTCTCCACAATCTAGTTGGCCACTGAGT
>CACHZY010000013.1 GCA_902584445.1 uncultured Bacteroidota bacterium
GTTTTTGGAGCAGACATGAAAGTGAGTATGGTTAATGACGGTCCCGTTACAATATTTATTGATTCTAAAAAGCGCGAGTAGTTTAAATGATATTGACTTCAGCGATTAAGTTTATACCAAACTTTTCAGCAACTTTAGATTGAATTTTTTCTGCCAAAGCTTTAATTGCTTTTCCACTGGCGTTACCATAATTGACTAAAACTAAGGGTTGATTTTCGTGTACTCCAGCATCTCCATTTCTAAAACCTTTAAGTCCAAGGACGTCAATCATCCAGGCAGCGGGGACTTTTATTTTCCCTTTAGAATCTGGATAATATGGCATATTGGTGTATTGTTTTTGTAGTGATTTAAATTGACTAACTGGTATGACGGGATTTTTAAAGAAGCTACCACTATTACCAATTTCCTCAGGATTGGGAAGTTTTTCTGAACGAATGGCCATAACGGCATGAGCAATGTTTTGAATGGTTTTATTTTTTCCTTCCATTTTTTCGTTTAGGCCCTTGTAAGAGTCATTTATTGAATGGGGTGCCTTATTAAGTAATAAGTTCACTGATGTAATGATATACCGCCCTTTTAGCTCGTTTTTAAAAATGGAACTTCTATATCTAAATTGACAGGCTGCTTTGCTAAAAGTTTTCATTTCTCCATTGCTGACAGAAATAGCTTCACAACTGGAAAAAACGTATTTAAGTTCTGCACCATAAGCGCCAATATTCTGAATGGGTGCTGCTCCAACACTTCCAGGGATTAAAGCTAGGTTTTCCACACCACCTAAATTATTTTCCAAGCACCAAAGTACAAATTCGTGCCAGTTCTCTCCTGCGGCTACTTTTACAGTCACTGATTCCTTGTCTTCTCTTATGATTTCAATTCCACGGGATTCAATTCTCAGCGTAAGTCCTTCAAAATCTTGAGTAAGTAAGAGGTTACTGCCACCGCCTATTATAAGGATTTTTTCATCCTTTTTTTGACGAATAATATATTGTAGTTCCTCAGTAGTTTTTGCGCCTATAAACTGTTTTGATTGGACATTTATTCCGAAAGTGTTGTAGGGTCTTAGGGATAAGTTTTTTTGGAAATTTAGATCCATTCTCTAATATATAAATTGCCTAGGAATTATTATAGGCGATCAATGCTTTTTCTAAAATTTTAGCAGCACGTATTAGCTTATTAGATTCTAAAACAAAAGCCAACCTAACTTGGTTTTTTCCTAATTCTGGGGAGGAATAGAACCCAGCTGCAGGGGCAAGCATAACGGTTTGCCCATCGTCCTGAAAGTCAGTAAGCAGAAATCTAGAAAAATCTTCAGCACTTTTTACAGGGAGTTTGGCGATACAATAAAACGCACCCATAGGCGAAGAAACTTTAACATCCTTAATTTTTTCAAGGGCTTCAATGGTAACTTTTCTACGAATGGTATATTCTTTTTTGACCGCCTCTAAGTAGGAGTTTGGAGCAGTAATAGCCGCTTCACTTGCCATTAAAGCAAGGGCAGGAGGAGATAACCTAAGATGTGCAAATTTTAAGGCAGTTGACATAAATCGCTTATTTTTTGAAATCATGCAGCCTACCCTAGCTCCGCAAAGACTGTATCGCTTAGATACAGAATCAATCATAACCGCGTGTTGACTCCCTTTTTTATTTTGAAGTACAGAGTAATGAGACGAATTAGTGTAAATAAATTCTCGATAAACCTCATCAACAATGATAAAAATATCTTTTTCTACTGCCAAGTCTAATAGAGCATTTATTTCGATTTCAGTGTATAGATACCCAGTAGGGTTACTAGGATTACAAATGAGTATTGCTCTGGTTTTATTGGTTATCTTTTTTTTTAAATCCTCCACTTGAGGCAACTCAAATTTATTGTCAAAATGAGAGACTACTGGAATTACCTCCACACTTGAGGATGCGGCAAAGCCATTGTAATTGGCGTAAAATGGTTCTGGTATAATAATTTCATCGCCTGCATCACAAATTACATTTAGGGTAAACGAAAGTGCCTCACTTGCACCTGTCGTGACCATAATATCATTTGGATCAACAGCGATATCATGTTGCTCATAATATGCACAAAGTTTCTTACGGTATGATAATGAGCCTTGAGATGATCCATAAGGAAGGAGTTTAAAATCGTGATGACGAATAATATCCATAGCCTCAGCAGGTGCTTCGATATCAGGCTGTCCAATATTAAGGTGTAATATTTCTACTCCTCTTGACTTTGCTTGATCTGCATGAGCTACTAATTTCCTTATGGGAGAGGAAGGCAGTTCTTTTGCTTTCTTAGATATTTTTGGCATCTCTATTTTGTGATTACAAATATTCAAAAAAAAACCCCTTAAAATCAATCCTTGGATAGAAATTATGAGTGAGTCTAATTTTTAAATGAATAATTTAGTTGGCCAATACGTTTCCTTTGATCTTTAAGGCAATTATTGCAGCATCAGCTACATTGGTGTTAATGGTTATAGTTTTTCTAAACACACCTAAGCGGTTTGTATCATATTTGACTTGTATTTCACCTTTTTCTCCAGGAGCGATTGGTCCTTTAGGCTTTTTTGGGATTGTACAACCACAACTGGATTTTACACCTTGGATTTCAATTGGTGCATCACCGATATTTTCAAATATAAATGTACGGACACCATCGCTGCCTTTTAAAATTTCTCCGTAGTCTATAGTATCGGTTTCAAAACTGATTAACGCTCCTTTTCCCTGAGCAATTATCGAAAGGGGGGTTAAAAGAAAAAGGATAAGTAGTGCAAATCGTTTCATGTTTTCCATTATTTATTATTATAAATTTACAATTTTAATGTCAAAAGCAAAATTCATACATCTTTTATAATATCAAAAGGTATGTTACTTTTGTTAAGCAATTAAGCATTTAGAGAACTAATGGATATTCTGCCGAAGTTTGTTTCAAAAAACATTGAAAAGAAGTGGTATGCTTATTGGATGGAAAATGAATTTTTTAGTTCTACTCCTGATGAAAGAGACCCTTACACCATAGTAATTCCTCCTCCAAATGTAACGGGAGTACTTCATATGGGACACATGTTAAACAATACCCTTCAGGACATCATTATTCGTCGCGCAAGAATGCAAGGCTATAATGCATGTTGGGTTCCTGGGACTGACCACGCCTCTATTGCTACTGAGGCCAAGGTTGTTTCCAAATTAAAAGAACAAGGCATTGAAAAGTCAGATTTATCGAGAGAAGAATTTCTCAAACATGCCTGGGATTGGACTCATAAATACGGTGGCGTTATTCTCGAACAGCTAAAAAAACTAGGCTGTTCTTGCGATTGGAATCGAACTAAATTCACATTGGATGAACAGATGTCGGCCGCTGTTATATCTACTTTTATAAAACTCTTCGACAAAGGATTGATTTACAGGGGTTTTCGGATGGTCAACTGGGACCCGGTGGCAAAAACAACCTTATCAGATGAGGAGGTAATATACCAGGAGCGTGAAGGGCAATTATATCACATTGCCTATCGAGTCATGAATAGTGAGGAAAAAGTTGTCATTGCAACCACTAGGCCAGAAACCCTTTTTGGAGATACAGCTGTTTGTGTTAACCCTCATGATGAGCGTTTTTCACATTTAAAAGATAAAAAACTAATTGTTCCAATATCCAAAAGGAAGATTCCCATCATCATGGATGAATATGTGGATATGGAATTTGGAACAGGATGCCTTAAAGTTACGCCTGCTCATGACATTAATGATAAAATGTTAGGGGAAAAACATGACTTGGCTATAATTAATATTTTTAATGAAGATGCCACACTAAATCATTATTGCCTCTCATTTGAAGGTTTGGACAGATTTATAGCACGTAAAAAAATAGCCAAAGCACTTGAAGAATCTGGGGAATTGTTAAAAAAAGAAAATTACAGTCATAAAATAGGGACCTCAGAGCGCACCAAAGCCATTATAGAACCTAGGTTATCAGATCAATGGTTTTTAAAAATGGAAGATTTGGCTAAACCCGCCATCGATGCAGTTTTGAAAAGTAATAATATTCGATTGGTTCCTGAAAAGTTTAAAAATACTTACCGTAATTGGATGGAGAATATTCGCGATTGGAATATTTCACGACAGTTGTGGTGGGGTCAACAAATACCTGCCTATTATTATGGTAATGATAAGTCGGAATTTGTCGTCGCTAAAGATATTGAAAGTGCTCTTGATAAGGCCAAAGAGGTTACAGGTAATCAATATTTAAATCAATCAGATTTGCGCCAAGATGAGGATGTACTGGATACCTGGTTTTCCTCATGGTTGTGGCCAATATCTGTGTTTAACGGTGTGCTAGAACCCGATAACCTCGAGATTAATTATTATTACCCTACGCAAGACTTGATTACTGGACCGGATATTTTATTTTTTTGGGTGGCGCGCATGATAATATCAGGATATGAACTCAGGGACCAGCATCCATTTTCCAATGTTTACTTAACAGGTCTAGTGCGCGACAAACAAGGTAGAAAAATGTCCAAACAGTTGGGTAATTCTCCCGATGCATTAGCTTTAATTGATCATTATGGTGCTGATGCTGTGAGGGTTGGATTGATGCTCAGCTCTGCTGCAGGAAATGATCTCTTATTTGATGAAAGTCTTTGTCAACAGGGAAAGAATTTTTCCAATAAAATTTGGAATGCTTACCGATTGATAGATGGGTTTGAAGTAGTTGAGACACAAACAATTCCCACTTTGAATGCTTCAGCAATTAAATGGTATCAGTCGATGTTTGCTCAAACTCTGATAAAAGTTGAAGATCATTTCAGTAAATATCGTATTTCTGATGCTTTGATGACACTTTACAAATTAATTTGGGATGATTTTTGCTCATGGTTTTTAGAAATGATTAAACCGAGTTATGGTCAACCGATTGACATTGGAACATTAATTGCTGTCAAGTCCCTATTTGAGAATAACTTAAAGTTATTGCATCCCTTTATGCCTTTTATAACCGAGGAGCTATGGCATTTTATAAAAAAAAGAAAAAAGAAAGATTCTTTGATTATTTCCTCTTGGCCAAAGGATCAAGAAGTAGATGAGCAGTTGATTAAAGACTTTGATATGGTCAAGCAGATAATAGCTGGGATTAGAAAATTCAGGAAAGAAAAAAATATTAAACATAAAGAACAACTTGTGCTAATTACCGAGGGAGCAGTTCCCTATGTTGAGGTCATTCAAAAATTGGGTCAAATCCAAAAGGTTGAAAGGTTGTCTCCTGCAAATAATCAGACTTTAGGATCATTCCGTGTGGGCCAATCAGATTACTTTATTCCAATTAGCAAGAAAGTTGATCCAAAAGAAGAACAAAAAAAATTAAAGCAAGAGCTGGAATATGTTAAAGGGTTTTTAAAGTCAGTAGAAAAAAAGTTATCTAATGATCTCTTTGTTTCCAATGCACCTGATAAGGTAATTGAATTAGAGCGGAAAAAAGCAGGTGATGCGCATCAGAAAATAGCCCTACTAACAAAGCGTTTAGGTCAATTATAATTATTAAATGCCGCAATTTTATCTACACCTCCTTTTACGACTTGGTCTATAGCTACATTTATTTTGGAGCCAATAGGTAATAAAACGTCCACTCTTGAGCCGAATTTTATGAATCCAGCGTCACTTCCTTGAATGACCTTTTCACCGACTTTAGCATAGTTAACAATCCTTCTTGCGACTGCACCGGCAATTTGACGGTAAAGAATTTTTCCTACAGTCTTATTTTCGACTACTACGGTTGTTCGTTCATTTAATTCAGAAGACTTAGGATGCCACGCAACGAGGTATTTTCCAGGATGGTACTTGCTAAAAACCACTTCTCCACTTATTACATATCTGGTCACATGAACATTAATAGGTGACATGAAAATTGATACTTGTAAACGCTTATCATTAAAATACTCTTTTTCAAAAATTTCTTCAATAACGACAACTTTTCCATCTACAGGCGAAATGATATGATGTTTATTTAGGACCGTTTCCCGTTTTGGATTTCTAAAAAACTGAAGTACCAAAACAAATAATATTATTGCAATAAGTTGAATCATTTTTATAATCCAGTCATTTCCCATAATATGTTCAACACTTAATACAATTGTAACTGTGATTAGAAGAGCACTTAAGATTATTTTATAACCCTCTTTATGAAACATAATGATTTAATTTTATTAGAAAATACACCCATGGTGCACTAAAAATTACACTATCCATACGATCAAAAAACCCCCCATGACCAGGTATGAAGGATCCACTATCTTTTACATCAGCGTAGCGTTTAAATTTAGATTGTACAAGATCTCCCAAAGTTGAAAGGATAGCAATTAAAACTCCAAGAAGAATGTAAAAATTTAATGAAAAAAAAGCTTTAGAGTAATAAAAAATACTAGCTGCAATAATTGTAAATAATAATCCTCCTAGAAATCCTTCCCATGTTTTTTTTGGAGAAATAGATTTAAAAAGAGGTCTTTTACCAATTTTTTTTCCAATTAAGAATGCAAAGGAGTTATTAACCCAAACAAGCATGAAGAATAAAAATACTTCCATAGGATTGTAATTTTCTGCAGTCCCTGCTAGCGCAATTATAAAAAAACAGCCCAGGGCAATATATATGCTACTTAAAATACTTTTAGTAATATATCTAAATTTGATTTTTTTATTATTAAATAGTTTATACAATAAAAAAAAGTGAGAAGTGAAGTTTGCTATTAAAAGAAGGATAAGATAGGAATAATCGATATGAGATTTATAAAAATTATAAACCAAAAGTAGGAGTAATGCAATAGCGAAATAACTTTTATAATTTATTAGACTTTGGAACTCAATTAAGGCAAGTATTGAGAAAATCATAAGAACTATTGAAAAAGTTATTTGATTGTTAAAGAGACTAATAAGTATAAATGTAGCATATAAAACACCTGATATGCTCCTAATATAAATTTCTCTCATGACCTAACTCTCTTGAAGCAATAAATATAGGCTTTTAGCGCTATTACCATATGATAAAAAATCTTTTTCGTCAGTTGAATTTTTCACATTTAAAGTTGTAATATTAGAGGGGAGCCTATTTGAGTATTTATTTTTAAGATTCGTCATTCCTTCACTTACGTCATTAACAAAGTTGTCTAGTCCTGAATAAACTATTATATATGGAGGTAGATTATCTAATTTAAAATTTTTTAGTTGGTTATTACATATAAGGATTGAACCCTTATTAGCAATCAAGTATTCGCAACTGATTAAAAAAACCTTAAACTCATCTGTATCAATATTAATGGGTTCGCAATTAATATGAAATCTTTCAGCCAAGTTTTCATCAAAACAAAGAACGTCTTCATTTTTCCAATGGTTTTCTTCAAGTATTAATTTGAAGTAATGATCTGAACTTTTACTATCTTCACTGTAAATAAACTTTCCGCCTTTTTGGGTGAAAAGCTTTGCAAATATAATTTCTACTTCGTCTTTTTTTTTCGGAAGATAAGGACTGTCTCCGGATAATTTACTGGTTCTAGTTTTAGCGCCAAATAATTTACTCCAAAAACCCACAATAGATTAGTTAATGGCAACCTTTATGTCTTTGCCATCTAAATCTATTTCCTTATTCTTTTTTTCAAAAGGTCTTTCACCCAAAATATTGAATAAGTCATCTTTAAAAATGACCTCTTTTTCAAGAAGTCTCTCGGCAAGTTGCTTTAATTTACTTTTATTTTTCTTTAAAATATCACATGCTCTATTGTATTGAAATTCAATGATATCAGAAATTTCTTTATCAATTACTTGAGCAGTTTTTTCTGAGTAAGGTTTGGTAAAGCTGTTTTCCATCTGACCAGAGGAGTCATAATAAGTTATATTACCAAGTGTATCGTTAAGACCATATACAGATACCATTGCTCTGGCTTGTTGAGTTACTTTCTCCAAATCGCTTAAAGCACCAGTACTAATCTTATTAAATATTATTTTCTCAGCAGCTCTACCCCCAAGTGCTGCGCACATTTCATCTAACATCTGTTCAGTTCTGACGATCATTCTTTCTTCAGGAAGATACCATGCTGCTCCAAGGGATTGACCTCTTGGAACGATTGTTACTTTAACTAGTGGGGCAGCATGTTCCAACAACCAACTAACCAAAGCATGGCCAGCTTCATGGAAGGCAATAGTTTTCTTTTCTTCCACAGTAACAATTTTATTTTTCTTTTCTAATCCACCTATAATACGATCAACAGCATCAAGGAAATCTTGTTTTCCAACAGATTTTCTGTTTTTTCTTGCAGCAATTAGTGCAGCTTCATTGCATACATTAGCGATATCAGCTCCAGAGAAACCAGGGGTTTGTTTTGCTAAGAACTCTACGTCAAGAGTTTTAATAGTCTTTAATGGTTTGAGGTGAACCTTAAATATTTCCTGTCTTTCATTAAGATCAGGTAAATCAACATAAATTTGACGGTCAAATCGGCCTGCTCGCATTAGTGCTTTATCTAAAACATCAGCCCGATTAGTTGCTGCCACTACAATTACATTTGTGTCAGTTCCAAACCCATCCATTTCAGTTAAAAGCTGATTTAGAGTATTTTCTCTTTCATCGTTAGAACCTGTAAAGTTACTTTTCCCCCTAGCTCTTCCTATAGCATCTATTTCATCTATAAAAATTATAGAGGGAGATTTATCTTTCGCTTGTTTGAATAAATCTCTTACTCTTGATGCACCAACTCCTACAAACATTTCAACAAAGTCTGAACCAGACAAGGAGAAGAATGGAACTTTAGCTTCTCCAGCAACAGCTTTAGCGAGCAATGTTTTTCCAGTGCCAGGGGATCCTACAAGTAGTGCGCCTTTAGGTATTTTACCACCTAAAATGGTATATTTTTTTGGGTTTTTAAGGAAATCAACAATTTCTTGTATCTCCTCTTTTGCACCCTCTAAACCAGCGACGTCTTTAAAAGTAGTTTTTACCTCAGTGTTTTGGTCAAATAATTTAGCTTTAGATTTTCCAATATTAAAAATTTGTCCCCCCGGTCCACCTGCTCCACCCCCTGACATTCTTCTCATTAGGAAAAACCATACCCCAATAATAATTATTATGGGTAGAAAGCCAAGAATAACATCCATCCAACGATTTTCTACAGTCATAAACTCGTATCTGAATTGAATTCCCTTGTCTTGAGCTTCTTCAAGCTTCCTTTGAAACAATTCTAAATTACCAACTTCAAATTCATAATGAGGGCCAGAGGTGTTTTCTTGGCCTAAAATATTTTTGGACTTCACATTTTGATGAATACTTTTCTCTAGGCCGTTCTTATTCAGAGATACTCTTGCTAATTTCTGATTAATTACCTTTACCTCCGAAATATCTCCTTCATTTAAAAATCTTTCGAAATCAGAAATATTGGTTTTATTTAAAGCTTGCCAATTATTATCTCCTCCAAACATACTCATTGCAAGTAGAACAGTTATAATAATTCCGTAAACCCAGTATGGGTTAAACTTTGACTTATTTTCTTTATCCTGTTTCATATTCAATTAATAATTCGATGCTATTTTTATATTTTTTGCATCCCCCCATAGTCCTTCGATATTATAGTAATCCCTAATTTTTTTTTGAAAAACATGAACTACTACGTTTACATAATCCAATAAAACCCACTCGCAGTTCTTGTTACCTTCGGAATTGTAGGGTTTTTCTTTTAAAGCCTTACTAACTTTTTTTTTCACTGAACTTACAATTGCATTCACATGGGTGTTAGATCTACCCGTACAAATAATAAAGTAACTTGAGGCCATATTATCTATGTCTCTCAAGTCGAATAAACTTATATCAATTCCCTTAACATCATCAATCCCTGATATAATATTTGTAATAAGATCGTCTTCAGAAGACTTCGGTTTTGCCATTAAAATGGATTAAATTTACACAAATTTATTACTTTTTAGTTTCATATCGTCTTAATAAATGACCAAATTCAATTTAATCAAACTTGATGCCATTGGCTCAACGAATGACTGGTTAAAAAATAAATTCCAATCTGGAAATTGCCATGATGGTGATGTTGTCTGGACTATTAGTCAGACCAAGGGCAGAGGTCAGCATTCTAATGTTTGGTCATCAGAAAGTCAAAAAAACATAACATTTAGCGTGTTTAAGCGTTTTTCAGGATTAAATTCAGACGAATCTTTTTTAATTAATTGTGCAGTTACATTAGCAATTATTGAGACATTGGAAAAATTTAAAATCCCCAATTTAAAAATTAAATGGCCAAACGACATTTTGTCAGCTAATAAAAAAATAGGTGGAGTTTTAATTGAAAACATTATCAAAGGAAAGAAGTTAAATGCATCTATAACCGGAATAGGAATTAATGTTAACCAAAAATCTTTTATCAAGTTACCTTCTGCTGGTTCAATGTTTCTTCAAACAAATAAGAAATATGACTTAAAAAAAGTCTTTGAGGAATTACTCGACACGCTTGATCTTTTTTTTGACTTGCTCAAAAAGCCAGATAAAATAAACTTATTATCTAGTTTTGAAAAATTATTGTACAAAAAAGGGGAGTGGTGTCAATTTAAAGCTGATGGTTTTAAATTCTTTGGAAGAATAATAGGTGTTAGCGATCATGGTTTGTTGATGATAGAAAAAAAATCCAAAAAAGTTATACAATATTCAAACGGTGGAGTTGAAATGATTTACTGATTAGTATTCCATTTTGTGGGATTAGATCGCCAAGATTGTAAAATCTCCATGTCCTCTTGTTTAATATAGTCAGAGCTTACCGCCTCTTTGATAAGGTGGTCATAGTCACTCAATGTGTTCAGTGGAACAGCGGCGCTTGAAAAGTTTTGATTGGAGATTTCAAAGTTGTAAGTAAATAAAGCTAACATTCCCAGTACTTCTGCACCTGCATCCTGAAGTGCCTTAACAGCCCCTAGACTGCTTTTTCCCGTAGATATAAGATCTTCTATAACCAATACTTTAGCACCAATTTCAAATTTACCTTCAATTTGGTTTTTCCTTCCATGAGATTTTGGTTCTGGCCTTACATAGAGAAAGGGGAGTCCCATCGCTTGTGCAACTAATACACCAATACCAATTGCTCCAGTTGCTACTCCAGCTATAACAAATTTCTCCCCATAAATCATCCGAGCTTGATCCACAAGTTGATCACATAGATGGTTTCTCACTTCGGGGAAGGATAAAGCAATTCTATTATCACAATATATTGGTGATTTCCAACCACTAGCCCATTGAAATGGATTTTTAGGATTCAATTTAATTGCATTTATTTGCAATAAATATCTAGCAGTTTCAAAGGCTATTTTTTGGTCAAGTATCATACACAAATGTATAAAGTTTTTTTCAATAGAAAATTTATAGAATTCACTAATGAAATTGTGGCTCACGATGACACAAATCCATTCTTTTACATCAAATTCAGCAATGCAAAATTGATAGTAACTGCCCTTAAATCAAAGAAGGTCAAGGGAGTTTATTTGTACCATCCTAATAAGAAAAAGTTGTGGGAACATTTCTTAAAACGCTTTCCACTGATTCAGGCAGCAGGCGGGGTAGTTCAACATGCTAACAGTAAAATTTTATTTATTTACAGGAATAATAAGTGGGATATGCCCAAAGGAAGAGTTGAAAAAAATGAGACAATTACTGATGGAGCGTTAAGAGAGGTGATGGAGGAGACTGGTGTAAGGGATTTAATTTTAAAAAAACCACTTTCCATTACCTATCATATATTTTCTAGAAATGGTAAGTACAAGCTCAAAAAAACTTATTGGTATTTGATGTATACCAACTACAAGGGTCCATTAATTCCGCAGGTTGAGGAAGGAATTTTACAGGCAGTATGGAGAACACCAGATCAAGTCCCTGAAATGATGAAAAACGCCTATGAAAACATCAAAATTTTGATTGAGGATTTAGCGTTATAATTAAGTTTATATTTTAACGGCTCTAGGGACCAGTTTAGTGTAATTTCCTTGATTTGAAATAACCTCTCTAACAATACTACTACTTATAAAAGATGTTTTAGCTGCTGTAAGTAGAAAAACTGTTTCGATTCCAGATAAACTTCTATTAGTGTGAGCAATTGCTTTTTCAAACTCAAAATCAGCAGTATTTCTAAGTCCACGAATTATAAAATCGGCATTTGATTTTTTACAGAATTCAATTGTCAGTCCTTCGTAGCTGGTTACAGAAATAGATTTTTTTTCCGTAAAGGTGTCTTCAATGAATTTCATTCGTTGCGTAAGGGTAAACATGTATTTTTTATCCGAATTAGTACCCACTGCGATAATAATTTCATCAAAAAGAGAAATACTTCTTTCGACAATGTCTTGATGACCAAGCGTAATAGGGTCAAAGGAGCCTGGAAAAATTGCGCGTCTCATGATTCAAAATTAATTGTTTTTTTTCAATGCTTGTTCCAGTAGCTGATCAAAAAAATCTGTTAAGGTTATTCCAGCAGCTTTAAGTTGTTGAGGAATTAAACTGACGGCCGTCAGTCCAGGCACCGTATTTATTTCTAGAAGGTGGGGATTGCCATCAACCAATATAAACTCACTTCTACAGATTCCCTTAAGTTCCAGTTTTACGTAAAGTTTCTCAACAATTTGATTAACTTTTTTTATCACTTTAGAATCAAGTTTTGCAGGGGTTATTTCTTCAGATTTACCTTCGTATTTGGCTTGGTAATCAAAAAAATCATTTTTGGATATGATTTCCGTTGCTGGCAGAACAATTACTTTGTCGTTTTTGGTGTATACTCCTACCGAGATTTCAGATCCCTCAAGGGCTGATTCGATAATCAGTTCGGAATCCTCTTTCAATGCTGAAACAATCCCCTCCTTTAAGTCTTTTTTCTTATAAACTTTAATGATTCCAAAACTACTCCCAGATCGATTTGGTTTAACAAAACATGGAAGTCCTACAATATTTAAAATTAATTCTTCATCAAATTGATCTCCATGGTTAAAGTGAAAAGACTTAGCTACAGAAACCCCTGTTTTTTTAACTAACTCTAGGCACTTTCTTTTATCGAAAGTAAGTTCTGCGGCAAAGAAGTCACAACTGGTCTGAGGAATATTTTGTGATTTCAAAGTAGCTGCCAATTCTCCATTCTCTCCTGGAATGCCGTGGACAGCATTGAAAATGACATCAAACCGAAGGGTTTTGCCATTGATATTAAAATTGAAATTAGTTTTATCTAATTGGAATTCATGGTTATTTTGATCCAGAACGGTCCATTGATTTTTATTAATTAATAGTCGGTAAACTTCCCATTTTTCTGAGCTAAGGGTTTGGTAAACATTATTGCCACTTTCAAGTGAGATTGATCTTTCCGAAGCATAACCTCCCATTGCAATACCGACTACTATTTTATGCATTAATAAGCTTTTAACAAAGGTATTGCATTTAATATTAATCCAAAAGCCGAGTGATTTATTATCTTTGATCACATTTTAAATGATGAATTTTTTCAGATTCTTTTTCAGTTTAGCTTTTATCAGGCAGATTATTCTTTCAATCTTTGTATTGGTTCTGTTTATCTATATAGTGCTTTTGTTACTTAAGGTAATTACTTATCACAACGACATGCAGAAAGTTCCTAATCTTAAAGGTATTTCTATCATTAAGCTGCAGGAAATCATAAAGGCTAAAAATTTAAGATTTGAGATTATTGATTCTTCAAAGTTTACTTCTAAATTTAAACCATTAAGTGTAATTGAGCACCTTCCCTCCGCAGGTCAGTTGGTTAAAAAAAATCGTAAAATATATGTGACTTTAAATCCCTCAGGATATCGTAGGATCAGTGTTCCAAATGTTGTTCAAATCACTCGAAGAAATGCTGAGGTAAAACTAAAATCAGTGGGTTTCTCAATTGGGGATATATCATACGAGAACAATATAGGGAGGGATATGGTATTAGAAATTAGATATCTGGGGGAGCCAATAGAACCTGGAACATTATTACAAAAAACAACTAAAATAGATCTAGTTTTGGGCAATGGAAAAAGAAAATAATATTCCTTTAACCTCTGAGGCCCTTGAAGGTCAACTTTATGAACACTTTTCGTTTAAAGCTGATCAAGGACAGGAACCTCTCAGAGTTGATAAGTTTTTGATTAATCGCATAGAAAATGCTACAAGAAGTAAAATTCAGCAGGCAGCAAAATTAGGTGCCATTCAAGTGGACGGTAAGACTATTAAGTCAAATTATAAAGTTAAAGGGGGTGACAATATTAAAGTTTTACTTTCCTACCCACCTCACGAAAACCTTTTAGTTCCAGAGGATTTACCTATTGAAATCTTTTATGAAGATCAGGATGTTATAGTAGTTAATAAAGCTGCTGGTATGGTAGTTCATCCAGGGCATGGGAATTACTCAGGTACATTAATTAACGGTTTACTTTATCATTTTGAAAAACTTCCATTAAATTCAAATAATCGCCCTGGTTTAGTTCATCGAATTGATAAGGATACTAGTGGTTTACTTGTCATTGCAAAAACAGATGAATCAATGGTCAATTTGGCTAAGCAATTTCATGATAAAATTTCGTCTAGAAAATATGTTGCTTTAGTTTGGGGTGAAATTAAAGAAGATGAGGGTACAATTGAAGGTCATATTGGACGTAACCCGAAGAACCGTCTTCAAATGTCTGTATTTCCAGATGGAAGTTTCGGTAAGGCTGCAATCACTCACTATAGGATTATTGAAAGGTTGGGGTATGTTACTTTAGTCGAGTGTAGCCTTGAAACTGGTCGCACTCACCAGATTAGAGTCCATATGAAACACATAGGACATACTTTGTTTAATGATGCTCGCTATGGCGGTGATAGAATACTAAAGGGAACTACCTTTACTAAGTACAATCAGTTTGTTCAAAATTGTTTTTCCAGTTTACCTCGTCAAGCATTACATGCGAAAACTCTTGGGTTTAATCACCCTAAAACAAATCGATGGATGGATTTTGACTCCCCAATACCAAAAGATATTCAAACTACCCTTGAGCGATGGAGAAACTACTCTAAACATAAGTATAATTGATATCTCAATAAATTATGATAATTCAATAGAATTTTTTTTCCCCAAAAATCATCATAAATTTGAAAAAAAGTGAATTATGAAAATGGTTATATCCCCTGCCAAATCTCTCAATTTTGATTCTGACTTGCCTATAGATAAAAACTCTAAACCTTTTTTTTTAGCTGAAGCTAAACGAATTAATAAATTGTTGAGGGAAAAATCCCCTACAGAATTGTCAGAATTGATGAAAATTTCCGATAAGTTGGCTAGTTTGAACTGGGAAAGAAATCAAAACTTTACAACTCCTTTTAATCCAGATAACGCCCGACCAGCTATTTACGCTTTCGATGGAGATGTATACTCTGGTTTGGATGTATATTCCCTTTCTGAAGATAAAATCAGCGCTATGCAAAATAGTCTTAGAATTCTTTCGGGATTATATGGTATTTTAAAACCACTAGATTTAATTCAGCCTTACCGATTGGAGATGGGTACAAAGTTTTCTATTGAATCTAAAAATAACCTTTACGAGTTTTGGAAGGATAAAGTCACAGATTTTCTTAATGAAGAATTAGTTGAGGGAGAGCTTTTTGTTAATTTAGCTAGTAACGAATATTTCTCATCAATCAATTCCAAGCTTTTAAATACCAACGTAATTACACCACAGTTCAAAGATTTTAAAAATGGTAAATTGAAGATGATTTCGTTCTATGCTAAGAAGGCTAGAGGAATGATGGTGCGTTATTTGCTAGAATTAGGTGAAGTAACTAAAGAAGACTTATTAGGGTTTAATTATGGGGGGTATGCTTACAGTGAAGAAAATACAACATCATCGTTTGCTCCTGTATTCATCCGTTAATTTATAATAAAGCCTTATCTATTCCTAATATATGTGTGTTGAGGTAGCTTCTGATGAATTTTGAATCCAATAAATCCGCACCCAATAGATCACGATCCTTTATCAATGAGATAGCATTTAAATCTAAATATGCATTCAGCATCGGTATAGATTTTTCTGCATAACTGTAATGCCATGGTTCATAATTAAAACCCTTTCTCTCAGGATCTTGATTATAAGGTTTTAGAAAACCAAATTTTTCAGCGTTTGTCTCCATCCACTTTCTAAGTTTGTTGAAAGGACCACTTCCGTAGAATTTTTTTGTAACTAACAAATCACCTTTATCTCTATGGGATCCATCAATAATATCAATATCTGTTCCCCAATGATGTCTGGAAGTACCAGGTATGGTGGAGTATTTAATGATTTGATCAATAATGGCTAGGTTTTTAAACCCTTGTTTTTCAAACCGAACAAATTTACTATTCCAAATACTTTTTTGTCGGTCATAAGAACGATATGCGGAGACAACTTTGATTTCTATTCCATCATTTTTTGCAGCCTGAGTCATTTTTTCTAGCGCAACCTTTACCTCGGGTAAAATGGAAAAGCTTGAGCCTACCAGTTTTGGACTTCCTTTTCCTATAAGAATTAAAGGGTCGTAATTTTTAAATGGTTTCATAGAGGTATTGGATAAAGCTATAATTCCTAAAGTAGTTCTTAAAAATTCGGATCGGTTCATTCCAAAAGTTTTTTATACATGAATTGATGGACTCCAATGCCCTGAACATTAAAAGTTTTTCCCATAGTCTCATAGCCTAAATTTTGATAAAATGATTTAGCACTGATCCTAGCATTTAGCCAGAGTAATTTAATTTCTTTTAATTTAAGTAATCTTTTCTCAATCTCTATCATCAATTGTGAACCCAAACCCTTTTTTTGAAATGGATGAAGCGTTGCAATACCTCTTAATCTCATACTCATAAGATTAGGGAAATTCTCACACTTAATAGGTAAAGCAGATAAAACAGCGATAATTTCTCCATTGAACTCTACACCAAGGTGGAGGCTTGATTCATGATTATCCAATTCAAAGCAACAGTCCTCTATTGGTCTGTCAGGTCGAAGAACAGGGTGTCTTACAGTAAATGTATCTTTAGCGTTTATACTTTTTATGGTCATATGCTTTTCAAAACTATTAAAATCAATTTATATTGGAAATTTAATAAATAAATAACCTTTTAACGACTATCTTCAAATTAGCTTTTATCTTTAGATTATGAAATTTAAACTTTTGATATTCTTTCTTATTTTTCAAGTGATAGCCTTTGCCCAGGACAGGATACCAATCAAAGGAAGGCTAATCTATCGTAATGTTAATGTCGTAGCTGCCAATGTAGTCAACATTACTGCTCAAATAAATACTATTACTGATGGGGAGGGGGCATTTGAAATTCCAGTTAAAACTGGAGATGAAGTGGTTTTTTCTTCGGTTCAATACATGATCCGTACAGTCGAAATAACTCCAGAAATCATTCAAAAAAATAGACTTATTATTACGGTTAATGAGAAAATTAACGCTTTAGAGGAGGTTGTTATCACGCCTGATGATGCTGAAAAATTTCTTAATTTGAAGGAAGAAGAGTTCAAAGGTTTTGATTATGAAAGGGACAAATCAACTCGTCTAGAAAATACAATAGTCAGACAAGGTCAACTAAATAACGGTCTTAACCTAATTAATGTTGCTAAGCTGATAGCAAAAATAGTAAGCAATAAAACTGAAGAAGAAAAAAGAAATTTAAAGCCTAGTGAGGTACTCAGTTATGTATTCGATATTTCTTTTTTTAAGAGTGATCTTGAGCTTAGGGATGATCAGATAGTTGGATTTTTAGAACATATAGATGATAATTTACCCTCTCAAAAATTACTTAACCAAAGTCAGCAGTTTCAGCTCATAGATTATCTTATAATGCAGAGTAAAAAATACCGGAGTAAATTTTAATGTTGCATGAGAATTATTTCCCTTGTTTTTTTGACTGTATTTATTTTATCTAGTTTTAATTTACATAAATTCTACGTATCAACTACATCAATTAAGTTTATTCCTGATGACAGAAGTTTACAAATTACGGCTCAGGTTTTTGCTGATGACTTTGAATTTGCTTTAAAAAAAATGGCTTCAGGAATTAAATTAAATCCCGATAATAATGCTGATCTGGTCGACAGTTTAACAAAAAAATATTTTCAAAAGAACTTGGTATTCAAATCCAATGAACGTGATCTTCCATTTGATTACTTGGGTAAAATTTACCGTAACGATTTATTGGTTGCATACTTAGAAATTTTATTGGACAGTACTGTAATAAATTTTGACGTCAAAAACACTTTACTCTTTGATTTTACAGATGATCAAAAAAACATTTTACATTTCCGAAGCCAGGGAAGAAGAAGAAGTTTTTTGAGCGTGTCTTCAAAGCATACATTTGACATTGAACTTAATCTTTCTAAATAGTTACTAGTGTATATTAATAGGCAAAATAATCTTAATTTAGTATCAGTAAAATATTCTTATCTATGGAAAAATTAAAAATATTTTTTTCTACTGCAATATTGTTGACGTTTTTCATTAATCTCCAAGGTCAAGATATATCTAGAGCCTCTCAAGGTCATATTAATAGTAATAAGTTTAAGCAGTTGAAAGAGGAGCTGCCTACCCCGAATAAGTTTAGAACAGCATCAGGTGCTCCTGGACAGGATTATTATCAACAAAAGGTTGACTATGTAATAGATGTAGAATTGGATGATAAAAATAAAAGATTATATGGACAAGAAGAGATTACTTACACTAATAACTCTCCTGATGTACTTGAATATTTGTGGTTACAGTTAGATCAAAACATTAGGAAAAAAGATTCTCCAGCATTGCAAAAAAACTCTGAGGGAGATACCGCTCATAATATAATTTATAATCTTATTGATGAGTCACAGGTAGACCGTTTTGCTGCAAGACACATAGAGGATCCTTTTGATGGGGGGTTTAATATTCAATGGGTTAAGGATGAATTCAATCAATCCTTAAGCTACACAATAAATATGACTATGATGCGGGTTGATCTTCCACAACCGTTAAAAAAGGGTGAAAAATTCAAATTTTCTATTAAGTGGTGGTACAACATAAACGATCACGTTAAAAAACGGGCAAGGTCAGGTTATGAACCTTTTCCTAAAGACGGGAATAGATTGTACGTTATTGCTCAGTTTTTTCCTCGCTTAGCGGTTTATAATGATGTTGAAGGATGGCAAAACCATCAATTTTGGGGTAATGGTGAATTTGCATTGAACTTTGGAAATTATGAGGTCAACGTTACTGTTCCTGCTGACCATATATTGGAAGCTACAGGAACATTACAAAATCCTAAGGAAGTGCTCTCTCGTGATCAGTATCGGAGGTATAAAAGAGCTGAAAAATCATTTGATGAACCGGTCATCATTGTTAGTCAAAAAGAGGCAGAGATTAATGAAAAAGGCTTTTCTGAAGATAAAAAGACTTGGAGATTTATTGCTGAAAATGTTCGTGATTTTGCCTTTGCAAGCTCTAGAAAATTTATCTGGGAAATGATGGCTGTTCAAATTGGAGATAAAAATGTTATGGCTGTGTCCCTTTATCCAAAGGAGGGTAATCCGCTTTGGGAGCAGTTCTCTACAAAAGCTGTTGTCCAGACTTTAAAAACCTACTCTAAATTCACTTTTGATTATCCTTACCCTAAAGCAGTTTCTGTTCATTCAAAGAACCAAGGAATGGAATATCCAATGATTTGTTGGAATTACGGAAGACCGGATGAGGATGGGACTTACTCAATGAGAGAGAAATATGGAATGATCAGCGTGATCATTCACGAAATAGGTCATAATTTCTTTCCCATGATTGTCAATTCTGATGAGAGACAATGGGGCTGGATGGATGAAGGGCTGAACACTTTTGTGCAATATTTAACCGAACAAGAGTTTGCTAGGCGAAATCCTTTATCTATGGATAACCTCTCGAGTTACCCTTCAAGAAGGGGAGATCCTAAACTGATTGTGGGTTATATGGCAGGAGATCAAAGTTTCTTATCCCCAATAATGTCAAATCCTGAAAATATTTATCAATTGGGTCCCAATGCTTATGGAAAACCTGCTACCGCACTTAATATTTTGAGAGAAACCGTGATGGGTCGAGAGTTGTTTGACTACGCCTTTAAAACTTATTCCAATCGTTGGAAGTTCAAACATCCCACCCCAGCAGATTTTTTTAGGACAATGGAGGATGCTTCAGCTGTAGATCTAGATTGGTTTTGGAGGGGTTGGTTTTATACAACGGATTATGTAGATATTGGTATTAAAAGTCTGAAAAAACTGCAGTTTACAAATAATACACCTCTTAAAGCCCAAGCAATAATTGATAAATATGGAATTACTAATGATGATTACCCATTTGTTTTTCTAGAAGAAGAAGACGTGAAAACAGAATCCAGAATTAGATCCAACAATCTTAAAGCTTATCTCGATAAAAATGATAATAGTAAGTTTCAATTGCCCAAAAACTTTTATGAGATTACTTTTGAAAAACCAGGGGGATTAGTAATGCCTATTTTAGTGGAGTATAATTATATGGATGGAAGCTCAGATAGAGTTAAATATCCTACCGAGATTTGGAGAAAAAATGATGAAATGGTAAAGAAAATTATTGCTACCAATAAACAAATTAAATCGGTTATTTTAGATCCAGATTTTGCGACTTCAGATATTGATGTCGAAAATAATGTTTGGCCTAAGAAAGTAGGCGTTTCTGAGTTTGAACAATTTAAGTCAAAGACGAATCGCTGATTTGAAATGTTTAACACCTATTTGGTTAACATAATAAATTCACCTTTTATATATTTGTGTAAATTTAGGCTATGCTTCTTTTTATCAGCGGGACAGAATTGATTTTCATTTTTTTTATTGTACTACTTGTTTTTGGTGCAGATAAAATCCCCTCAATTGCCAAGACACTTGCTAAAGGGGTTACTCAGGTTAGAAATGCCACCAATGAAATAAAATCCGAGATTCAAAAGTCAGTAGATTCTAAAGATCCCCAAAGGTCAGTGGGAAAAGAAATCAAGAAGCAAGTTGATAAGGTCAAGGACGACTTTGATGAACTAACAGACTCTATTAAAAGGGATCTTTAAACTTTCTTGCAAATCATTAGCCCATCTCGAATAGGTAAAAGGACTGTTTCTAACCGCTTGTCTTTTTTAACAAGTTCATTAAAAAGCTTAATACTATTAGTTTCCGAATCAAGGCTTTTTTTTTGTTTATTTAGAACTTTTCCACTCCATAATACATTGTCAGCGATTAAAACTCCTCCTTTTTTCAATTTTGCCACAACCATTTCTAAGTAAATAGGGTAATTGATTTTATCAGCATCTATAAATACTAAGTCAAGCTTTAGGTCCAATTTTGGAATTATATTTTTAGCCTCACCTAAATAAGGAAATATTTGATTTTTGAATACACTTTGGTCAAAGTATTTTTTTTGGAAATCAACCAGTTCTTCATTTATATCAATGGTGTGAATTTCACCATCTTTAGTCAGCCCCTCAGCAAGACAAAGTGTAGCATAGCCAGTGAAAGTACCTATTTCAAGAATTTTCTGAGGTTTGATTAGTTTTGCAACAAAACTTAAAAATCTCCCTTGAAAATGTCCACTAATCATTCTAGGTTGAAGGATTTTCTGGTGCGTTTCTTTATTTAATGACTTTAGTAGTTCAGATTCATCCTGGGTATATTGAATTGCATAAGTCATTATATCATTATTTATAAACTCCATATTAAATTAAATCAAATAATACAATTAGGGTTTTTAAATAGTTTTAGGTCTAGCATAATCAAGTCTTTTGTGCAGTTTAGGCAGGGCGTACCCATCCAGTCCATTTATTGTCATTACATTCCCATCCTCTAGCTTTACCCAACCGTCATCATTGAGCAGTTGATTTTCTATAAAAATATGTTCGATTGCAGCGACAATCAATACGCATCCATTTTCTATGATATCGTATTCGTTAAGGTATCGACAGCCTAATTGAACTGGTGAGCCTTTAACAAACGGGGCGTAAAAGTCATTCTTGTATTCAGGACTCAAAGCTGTTTGATTAAATTCGGAGATTTCTTCATCGTATTTTGCACTGGTATGATGAGCGTCCTCGACTTGATATAACGTGACATGGTTTACTGTAAAAACTTTATTTTCTCTAAAATTTTTATAAGTATGCCTAGGAACGGTATTGGGTCTTAAGGTAAAACTTAAAAGCGGAGGGTTACTGCCAAGGTGAGTTACTGAGCTGAAAATAGCCAAATTTTCATTTCCAGAATTAGAACGACTGCCAATCATGTTTGCAGATTTATATCCCGTAATGCTATTTATCATGTTTAATCTATAAACTTTTTTAAAATTTTTTATCGCATTAGTATCAAAATACTTCATGAAGATTTTTTTAAGGGTTTGATTTTTTGTCAAAATAGAGTACAACTACTAATAAACCAAGAACTAAAAAGACCAAGCCTCCAATAAACACAAAATGGTCTGATTTTTCATTGGTGGATAAAAACCCGCCTTTAGTAATTTCAAGATCTACGTATCTTATGATAATTCCAAGAGGAATCAATAATAATAGAAATCTTAATTTTTTTATAAAATTTAGCATTTATTTAATTGGATAGTTTACGATGTAAAATTTAAGATTACCAATTTAAGTCATATAGATCTATGTGAATCGATTTTTATTTTATGATGATCTAAAGGAATTGATTTAATACATTCAAAGTGAGCATTTTCAAAATTTTTAAAAGAGCTTAAACATTTTTTAACTGATGGCATTTTTTCTTTTTTATCTACAAAGCTTTCATTGACTAATATTTCAGTACATAAGCAAGCATCATCTGATCCTATTTTACTCTTATTTTTAATAATTAATAATCCTATTGATAAAACAACAATTACTGAAATGATTACTTTGATCATAATTAATGATTTAAAAATTAAATATTGAAGTTATATAAAAAAAATTGGGCGGGATGAAGATTCCCGCCCAATTCACGAAATAATAAAAAAACCAAACAATTAAATTAACTAAACTAAGTGTGTACTTCTATAAGTATTTAACTTAATAACAATGTAAAATTAAATTCTATTAACAAATTACAAGCTTAAATATTTATTCAAATTCTTCTTTTTACGACTAAAGCAAATTTCTAATTAAGATTTTTAGTTTTTAAAAATATTTGCCGTTTAAAATTGAGGATATTTCAATAAAACTATATAATTAAAAAAAATAATTATGCAATGTTTCATTAAAAAGAGTATTAGATGTTTTTTTTTTAAAGAAATTTATTTATTGTTTAACTTTTTGACTGAATTATTTTTAAACTTTTAACTATCGCTGGTTCAAAATTATAAATATAAAGGCAAAAAAATATTGATTATAATGTCAATATGTAGTTTGAAAAAAAATTGATAAGCGGGAATATTTAGGGCAATTAATTTTATTAATAAATAATTTAGTCTTATTTACAAATTGAAAGGGGTGAATAACATTTTCTCTTTCACAGTCAATTTCATCATATTAACTTCACCCCCTCAATTGAATTTATAATTAAATCAATTATAGTCTTTGATATGTGATCCGTCACAATATCCAAGGGAATTCTGAGTTTGACCACATCCGCAAACAGGTTTATTTCTTTTCATATTCAAATGTACAAACAATATTTGTATATACATATTAAATTTCCTTTTTTTTTTAAATTTTATAATCTTTTCTGTAATCAACCTTTTATCAACTATACTTAAGAAAAGCGTCGAATAAATATTTTATATTTAACAACATAAATATCAGTTATAACATTTTTTAAATTATTTTAATTATGTAGGGTGTTTAGCTCAGTTGGTTTAGAGCGCTACCTTGACAGGGTAGAGGTCACTGGTTCGAATCCAGTAACACCCACAAGGATTTCATGAAATTATATTCCTTTTTTAAGGGAAAAACTTTAATCGTCCATTTCTGCATAAACAGCTAACTTTTTACCTTTAAAGGTTCTCCAATTATTGATGATTAATTTACTTTTACGTATAAATATGATAAATATATGCTTATGAAGTTTATTAAAGAATTTAAAGAATTTGCAATTAAGGGTAATATGATTGAAATGGCAGTTGGAATTGTCATTGGAGCTTCATTTAATTCAGTTGTGGACGTTTTAGTTAAAAATGTTTTACTACCCCCTTTATCGCTATTGTCAGAGGGAGTAAATTTTCAAGAAAAAAAAATAATTTTAAGGAAAGGAACATCAGATATAAGTGAGGTTTCTATTGATTATGGCTTATTAATTAATACACTTGTAGATTTTTTTATAGTTGGATTTACAATATTTATAATTGTTAAATTTTTCAACTCATTAAAAAGAAAGTCAGAGGATATAAATGAAAGTTCAATTGAAACCCCTAAGAATATCGTTTTGTTAACTCAGATCAGAGATTCATTAGATAAAATTTCCAAAAAATAAAAATTATAACAAAAAGGATATATTTCGTTTAACCATATTATTCCCTTCTGTAAGATATATATGAACGAAGAGCTTCATTGAAACTTTTGTAAATTTTTCTTTCTTTCATTGTCATATCTTTTTGTTTGAGGGGATTTTTTTCCTTTGGATCTTTTACTGTGTTATAAAATCGGTTTCCAACATACAACTTGTAAGTCTCATCTCTAACCCACTCTTGTGACTGCTCTCTTGGATTAGAACCACCATCTCTATTGTACCAGGTGTGAATCCATTCTTTCTTTCTACCCTCTTTTCCAATTAGGTCAGGATAAAAACTTACCCCATCTAAATCTAAATCAATACTTATTCCAGCTGCTTCACAAAGTGTTGGGAAAAAGTCTCCAAAATCGACTAATGCTTTAGAATTTTGATTTGGTTTTATTTTTCCTTTCCAATTTACAATTAATGGGACATGAGTTCCATTATCCGTTGTGAGTCCTTTTCCTCCCTCTACAGCTATATTGTCCATCATTGAAACAACGGGCTCATCAGTCCCGTTGTCCCCAGTAAATAGGATTAAAGTATTTTCTCTTAATTTAAGTTTATCCAATTGATTTACGATTCGGCCTATAGAATAATCCATGTATGAAACCATATCCCCAAAATACTTAGCATTTCCTTTATATGTTTTAGAACCAGGGTCGGTAGGATCCCAATCTTCAGAGTGTGGAGTAGGATCAAATGGACAATGGGTAAGAATCATAGGATAGTAGACTAAAAATGGTTTATTTTTTTTTCGTTTTATAAAGTCATTAATGTAATCAACCACTATATCAGAGGAATAATCCCCTTTATTTTCTTCATAAAGTTTACCATTAATCTCCAATACAGGATTAACATACCTTTTATCAATTCCTACAGAATCTCTTCCTGTGGTAGTTAATTGCCAAAGAATGTGCTCGTCAAAACCAAAATGATCTGGTAAAGAGACATCCTTTCCAAGTTGCCATTTTCCTGCAATCAATGTAGCATAACCCTCTTTTCTAAGTACTTGACTAAAAGTTTTTTCTTTTGGATCCAAAAATCCAAATTGAAGATGGTTTTTCTTATTCGACCGCCCAGTCATTAACCTTACTCTTGAGGGTGTACAGATTGGTTGGGAATGACAATTTTCAAATTGCATCCCAGTGGCAGCCAATTCAGTTAGAAAAGGAGTCTTATATGAGGTACCCCCGTAGGAATTGAGGCATTCAAATCCAAGATCATCTGCCATAATCATTATTATATTTGGCTGTTTTTGATTTTGGGCATTAATTAAAAATGAAAAAAATATTAAACAAGAAAAAAATGAATATTTTGTAGTAGAATGAATCATGAAATTTATTTGTATAAATAAGTTTAATTAAGTTCTATAAAGTCTTTTATAATTTTATTAGCATTAGGGGTCATGTCACCAAATCCGTGACCAGCACCTTGTAATCGATAATGAATAACCTGATCATCGAGATAACTATATTTAAAAAAATTTTTAGGTCCTTCTTCAGATAAATCATCAGTTATTTCCAAACCATTATATCCCATTGCTTTTGCTAAAAGATAAGCACTATTTTGAGCATTTAAAAAAACATACCCTAAAACACCTTGACCACCATAATAATTTGCAATCCTGTCATTTGATCCCGCTAGACAAAGAATTTTCCTTCCTTGCTTGGGAAGGGATGGAGTGTTAAATAAGTTATTTTCGGATTGAGCCCAAAATTTACTGTCTCTGTATTGAAAAGAATTTAATTGCGAAACTTTACAGATTGCTTTTTTGAATGAATTATCTTCAAATTCAATTAGTAATTGATTGACCAGTGCTGATCCATTAGAACTTCCAAAAATTGATATATTTTCAGGTTCTATATTTTTCATTTTTTTCAAATAGGAAAAGGTTTCGGCTATAAAATTAATATCCGGTGCTTTGGATTTTTCTTTTCTAATATTCCAACTTTTGAGATAGCCTTGAGGAGCAATAATTATGTGGTTATTTATATAATTGAATTTATTTACAAATTTACTGGCATCACCACCATTTCCGTGTAAAACAATTACAACAGGATATTTCTCAAGTTTTTTATCTGGAACTTTTACATATATTTTTCTAGCGTACCCGTTGGGCTGTTGAGACCATTTTTGTACGATTTCAAAAAAACCTGATTTCAATTTAGATTCCTCGGTATCTTGTGAAATATTTTTATTATGACAGGATATATTAAAAGCAAGAAAGAATATTAAAAGTTGCTTCATTGAAATTTCATTCAAGTTTAGTAAATAAAAAAGCCTCTAAGGAGACTTTTAAATATACTTAGAATAAACAATTATTTGACGATTATCCAATAACATTAGCAAGTGCAAATCCAATTGCTACGCCAAGAATTAGCATGATGATGCCTTTTCCTGAGAAAAACCAACTGTATTTTTCTTCCCAAGCATCAGGGATAAAATTTTGATTCTCGTCCTTAGCAAATCCTGAACGAGTTGCATAACCAGCATACCAGTAAACGCCTCCAAAGAGAAGAGCAAGAAAAATCAAAACAACTAATATTTCCATAAAATAAAGATTTACTTAATTTTTAATAGTTCGGTATTTGTAAATGTAATAAAAAATTTTTCAAAAAATGAAACTTAATTCACTTTAAATCAATATTATAAAACAATGACTAGGATTATTTATTTTGAATAAATGTAATGAAAGCTTATGTTTACCTAAATATTTCACCAAATGGATCACCAAATAAAAAACCTACTTGAGTATACTAATGATTATAATAAAAGTATTATTAAGCCTGATCAATTTTGGGAGAATATTGCCAATAGTTTCCATTGGAGAAAGAGGTGGGAAAAAACGTTAAATTGGAATTTTGATACCCCTAAAATCGAGTGGTTTAAAAATGCAAAACTAAATTTAACTGAAAATATCTTTGAAAGGTTACTGTCAACCCATAGAAATAAAACTGCAATTATTTGGGAGCCAAATGATCCTGAAATGTCTCCAATTCACATAAGTTATGGCGAGCTTTACAAACAAACTTGTAAGTTCGCCAATGCTATGAAAGCTCAGGGAATTCATAAAGGAGACCGTGTAATCATTTATATGCCTATGGTTCCAGAAGCTACAGTAGCCATGCTTGCTTGTGCTAGAATTGGTGCAATTCACTCTGTTGTATTTGCTGGATTTTCTGCTTCAGCGTTAGCAGATCGTATTAATGACTGCCAAGCTAAAATGGTATTGACTTCAGATGGAAATTTTAGAGGAAATAAAAAAATTCCCGTAAAATCAGTAGTTGATGAGGCTATTACTAAAACTGATACAGTAGAAAAGGTAATTGTACTTAAACGAACTGGAGAAAATGTGAAAATGCATACTGAGAGAGATCTCTGGTGGAAAGAAGCTCTTGAGGGCCAATCTGAGGAAAATATAGCGGAGGAGATGGACTCAGAAGATTTATTGTTCATTTTATATACTTCAGGTTCTACTGGAAAGCCCAAAGGGGTTGTTCACACTAATGCTGGATACATGATCTATACTTATTATTCTTTTGTAAATGTTTTCCAATATAAGGAAGATGACATTTACTGGTGTACTGCAGATATTGGATGGATTACCGGTCATTCTTATATCGTTTATGGACCATTGTTAGCAGGGGCGACTACTTTAATGTTTGAAGGGATTCCAACTTATCCGCACCCGGGGCGGTTTTGGGAAATTATAGAAAAATATAAAGTAAATCAATTTTATACTGCACCTACTGCAATAAGAGCACTTCAAGTTCATGGGACCGATCACGTAGAGAAATTTGATTTAAGCTCTTTGAAAGTAATTGGATCTGTTGGAGAGCCAATAAACGAGGAGGCTTGGCATTGGTATCATGAACACATTGGAAAGGGTAGATGCCCTCTAGTAGATACTTGGTGGCAAACTGAAACAGGTGGAATTATGATTTCACCCCTTGCAGGAATCACTCCAAACAAACCCGCCCATGCTTCTCTTCCTCTTCCTGGAGTTCAGCCAGTAATAGTTGACACTGATGGAAAAGAACTGATTGGGAATAATGTAGAAGGAAACCTTTGCATTAAATTTCCATGGCCATCAATGATAAGAACAACTTATGGAGACCATAAACGTTGCAAAGAAACCTATTTTTCTACTTATAAAGGTATGTATTTTACTGGTGATGGAGTGAAAAGGGATCATGATGGTTATCTTAGGATATTAGGAAGAGTTGACGATGTAATTAATGTATCAGGTCATCGAATGGGAACAGCTGAGGTTGAAAATGCAATCGATGAACATTCTGATGTTATTGAATCAGCTGTAGTAGGTTTTCCTCATGAAATAAAAGGTCAAGGTATATATGCTTTTGCTATTTGTGATAACTCAAAGAAATCAAATGAAATTTTACAAGAGGAAATTAAACAACTAGTAAGAAAAATAATTGGGCCTATTGCCAAACCGGAACAGGTTCAAATTGTTTCGGGTTTACCCAAAACCAGATCTGGAAAAATCATGCGAAGAATCCTAAGGAAGGTTGCAAGTAAAGATTTATCTAATCTTGGAGATATCTCAACATTACTTAATCCTGAGATTGTAGAACAAATAATTAAAGGAGCCGGCCTTAAGTAGGTTAAAGTAATTCTATTAGTCGCTCAAGCGCAATCCTTCTTGAACCCTTTATTAAGAAATCTCTATCGATGTAGCTCTTTTCTGAAATATATTTTTCAGCTTCAGTAATTGTCCTGAATTTTTTTAGTCTTTGATCCTTAGATTTAGTTTCCAAAAAATGTTCCCCGATTGTTAAAACCTCATCTATGTCAGAATCGATTATTTGTTGAATTACAGATTGGTGGGCAATTACTGCATACCTCCCTAACTCTAACATGTCACCCAAAATAACAACTGATTTCTTTTGTTTTTCCTCACAAAAAGAAGAAATAGAAGCTTTCATACTTGAAGGATTTGCATTGTATGCATCGAGAGTGATGCGATTACTACCTTTTATAATTATTTGAGATCGGTTATTAGAGGGTAAAAAAGAGGTAATTCCTTTTTTTATTTCATCAAAGCTCAACTTAAAATATCTTCCAACAGCAACTGCAGCGGAAATATTACTAAAATTATAATCACCATAAATTTTACTTTTTATGGTCTTGTTTTGAAAACTAATACTTAAAGGCTTAAAATTTTCCCTGAAATAATTTATTTGACAATTTGCATTATTATCCTGGCCAAATGTATAGGAGTTCAATTTATTTAGCCATTTTCTCTGAAGGGAATCATCTATATTTAAAAAGCATGTTCCTGATTTACCACGAAGGTATTCGAATAATTCAGATTTTCCTTTAATAATTCCTTCAAAACTTCCAAAACCCTCTAGGTGGGCATGCCCGAAATTGGTTATCAATCCAAAGTCAGGATCAATCATTTTACTTAAAAAGTCAATTTCTCCAACGTGATTTGCACCCATTTCAACAACTCCAATATCAGTGTTTTTATCGAGTTGTAATAAAGTAAGAGGAACACCAATATGGTTATTCAGATTTCCAAAGGTCCCTTGTGTATTATATTTTTGGGAAAGAACACTAAGAATTAATTCTTTTGTTGTTGTTTTTCCATTACTTCCTGTAAGGGCTACAATTTTGGTACCTAATTTTTTTCTATGGTATTGTGCAAGTTGCTGAAGTGCTTGCAAACTATCCTCAACTAGAATTAATTTATTGCTTTTTTTGGCGATATATGACCTATCTACTACAGCAAACTTAGCCCCTTTTTTAAGAGCTTCAATTGCAAATTCGTTTCCATCGAAGTTATGCCCTTTCAGAGCAAAGAATAAACAGTCATCTTTAATGAGCCTGCTGTCTGTTTTTACTCCCGAAGTAATTCTAAAATATTCATGGAGTTCTGCTGGATTCATAATAAAAAAAAGGCATCGTTTCGATGCCTTTATTAGATTATCTACCGCGTTTGTGTCTTGCGGTTTTTTTAATTTTACTTTTTTGTCCCAAACGCGACATTGCGCAGCGGAAACCGATATAATCAGTTGCAATATACTGGGGAAGATACCTTCTTTGTGCGGGGTCTAACCAGTATGCACGATCTTTCCAAGAACCTCCCTTGTAAACTCTCACCTCATCAGTTATTAGCGATGTTCTACTATTAGACTTATCAATATTTCTACTGATTATTTTATTATCGGAGTCTTTAGTTGAATTAGGGTGATTTGGTGCGTCATACATCAAGGTTGATTCAGATCTACTATCAGGGTTATTAACAATAGAATTTTTATCTCTATCATATTGGCGAGTTGATTCTATGTCTCCATCCCGGAAATTACGATTATCACTTTCAGAAAAATTTTGTCTTAAAAAAGTCTCTTCTTCATCTATTGGAACTTGTTTTAATTGACCAGGAGCTCTTTTGAGCATAACTTTTCCATTAGGTAAAGTGTCATAAACTAATTCATCTGGTGATATAATTGTTGCAGTTCCATCTTCACCAATTGCATTTTTAAGATAAATATTTCCTCGAAAATAATTAAAATCGTTAGCCTCATCATCTACAATAGGTCTATAAACGTCAGAAACCCACTCAGCTACATTACCAGCCATGTCATAAACTCCGAAATCATTAGGGGGATAACTTTTAACCTGTACGGTAATATCTCCTCCATCGTCGGACCATCCAGCTATACCACCATAGTCTCCTTTACCAAATTTAAAATTAGCAAGTTGATCTCCTTCACTTCTTCTCTCGTCAGATCGAGTATATTCACCTGACCATGGATATTTTTTCTTTCCGCGATATGTGTTATATTCTCTATCACCAACAAGTGCAATAGCTGCATATTCCCACTCAGTTTCAGTAGGGAGTCGGTATGAGGGTTGCAATAGCCCTTTTTCAACACCTGCATATACATTAATGGTTGCGGTATCTTTTTTCATTGTTCCTCTTTTACCCATTAAGCTATCTGAGGCCATCAGTCCACCATAAGCAGTTTCTGGTCTTTTAAGGTATGCATCCGTACTAAAAGTGCTATTTGAATTGACAATACCCCCATCTGCTTCACTATATCTTACATCTTTTTGAATGTAGGCTTCTCTCTCTAAAAGGAATTCATTAACTCGGTTGGTCCTCCATTCAGCAAATTGGACTGCCTGAAGCCAATTAACTCCTACTACTGGATATTCAGCATATGCAGGGTGTCTTAGATAATTCGAAGTTAATTCTTCCATGTAGCCCAAAGTATTTCTCCAAACTAATGTATCAGGAAGAGCTCCTTTGTATATTTGTCGATAATCCTCATTACTTAAAGGAAAAACAGTTTCTAGCCAATCTAAATATTCCATATACATCAAGTTGGTAACCTCCGTTTCATCAATATAGAAAGACATAACATGTTGTTGGGTTGGAGAATTGTTCCAATCGTGTAATACATCGTCTTGAACTTGACCTTTAGTGTATGTACCACCTTCAACAAAAACTAATCCAGGACCTGTCTCTTGGTCGTCAAAATCGATGTTATATTGAAAGCCTCCTTGTTTAGAGTTAATTCCCCAACCAGTTGCACGTGATACATTATTTCTACCACCGCAGGATAAAATAAGCGATAAAAATGCAAGGAATAGAATGTTTTTTTGTAAAAAATTAATCTTCATGAGGACAGAATGTCTTTAATTTTAATGCAATATACTAATAATCTCTGTTTTTAATTTTATACTTACAATCATTTTGTTTAATAAATACCAATATTATAACGTTATAAAAAATGATTTATTATAATAATTCAGGTAAAAAAAGATGAAATAGTCTGTTGATAACTTATTGACTTAGACACAACATTAAAAGAATATCTTCGTTCTCAATTTATAACAAAGGTTTTATGAGGATTTCAATTATCTATTTTTTTTTAATATCTATTAATTTCCTTATGGTAAATGCACAAGAACGTGTAATTACTACTGGCGTTCCTTTTTTATTAATTACACCTGATGCAAGAGCTGGAGGAATGGGAGAACTTGGCGTCGCAACCTCTCCAGATGCTTATGCTCAGCAGTGGAATCCTGCAAAATATGCTTTCATTGAAAGTGATAATGGGTTAGGGTTAAGCTACACTCCTTATTTAAGGCAATTGGTAGATGACATTTTTTTAGGAAGTCTTACTTATTTTAATAAAATAAATGATAGGAGTGCATGGGCTACTAGTCTAAAATACTTTAGTTTAGGAAATATTCAGTTTAATGAAAGTATTGCTGGTACTATAATTGATCAGGGTTCTAAGAGACCGAATGAGATTACTCTAGACATTTCCTATTCTCTCAAATTAAGTGAAAAGTTTTCTATGTCTGTGGCTGGAAGATACATAAGGTCTGATTTAAAAATAAATTTAGATATGGATGCTACCTCAGCTAATACCCTTGGCGTTGATATTGCAGGATTTTACCAAAGTAATTCATTTGGAATGGGTAATAAAGACGGGGTTTTTAGAACTGGCTTTAATATATCTAATATAGGACCAAGACTAAAATATGATGAAGGTGGGCAAAAGGATTTTATTCCTACCAACCTTAGGGTTGGAAGTGGAATTGATATCATCCTCGACGAATCTAATGTTTTAGGATTAAATATTGAATTTTCTAAACTTTTGGTGCCTTCTCCAATAGCTTTTTACGATGAAAATAATAACCTTTATTACCGTCAGCCAGACGTAAGTTTTTTAAAGGGAATTTTGGAATCTTTTGGAGACGCTCCTAATGGGACCGAGGAAGAATTAAAAGAAATTACATGGGCAATAGGAACTGAATATAAATTTGGTGAAAATTTTGCGCTGCGAACCGGTTATTTTAATGAAAGTGAGGAAAAGGGCTCAAGAAGATATTTGACTTTTGGGGCAGGATTTAAATACAACAATACCAACATCGATATTTCTTATTTATCTTCTACTTCAAAGATTAGAAATCCATTGGAGAATACACTAAGATTTTCACTTACCTTTAATTTTAATAGTTTAAGTGGGGGAGCATAGAATAGAAAAATTCCCCTAGAAAGCTTTCATTTAAATTAACTGCTAATTATTTAGCAGATAAATTTTTATCAAAAGGACAGAATTCAGTAATTTTGGGAATATTTTAATTTGTTTGTGAAGCTCGTTTAATGAAGAAAGTAAATAAATCTATCTATCTAAAATGGTATAAAGATATGCTGTTTTGGAGGAAGTTCGAAGACAAATTAGCTGCCGTTTATATACAACAAAAAGTAAGGGGTTTTTTACATCTTTATAACGGACAAGAGGCTGTTCTTGCTGGTGCATTGCACGCAATGGATTCCGATAAAGATAGGATGATTACTGCATATAGAAATCACGTTCAGCCAATTGGTATGGGAGTCGATCCTAAACGAGTAATGGCTGAGCTTTTTGGTAAATCAACTGGAACTTCAATGGGGTTGGGTGGATCAATGCACATTTTTTCCAAGGAAAAAAGATTCCACGGAGGACATGGAATCGTTGGAGGACAAATACCATTAGGTGCGGGGATGGCTTTTGGAGATAAGTATTTCAATCGAGATAACGTAACCCTTTGTTTTATGGGAGATGGTGCAGTTAGACAGGGCTCGCTTCATGAAACGCTTAATTTGGCTACTCTGTGGCAATTACCTGTTGTGTTTGTTGTTGAAAACAATGGTTATGCAATGGGAACCTCAGTTGCCCGAACTGCAAGCCATCAGGAAATTTGGAAATTAGGTTTGGGTTATGAGATGCCCTGTGGCCCAGTTGATGGGATGGATCCTGTTGCGGTAGCTGAGGCTCTCGACAAAGCAATAAAACTTGCGCGAACTGGAAAAGGACCATCTTTCCTTGAAATGAAAACATACCGCTACAGAGGACATTCAATGTCTGACGCACAAAAGTACAGAACTAAGGAAGAGGTTGAGGAATACAGAAAAATTGACCCCATTACCCAAGTCAAAGAAGTAATTCTTAAAAATAAATATTCTACACAAAAACAGTTGGATGAAATTGATGCCAATGTCAAATTAGCTGTTTTGGAATGTCAAAAATTTGCGGAGGAATCTCCATTCCCCGAAAAATCCGTAATGTATGATGCTGTATACGAACAGGAAGATTACCCTTTTATTAAACACAAATTAGAATAGTATGGCTGAATTAGTAAATATGCCACGCTTGAGCGATACAATGGAAGAAGGTACCGTTGCTAAATGGTTTATTGAAGTGGGTGATTTTGTTAAAGAAGGGGATATTCTCGCTGAAATAGAGACAGATAAGGCTACTATGGAATTTGAGTCCTTTCAGGAAGGAGTACTATTGCATATTGGTATTCAAGAAGGTGGAACGGCACCTGTAGATTCACTACTAGCTATAATTGGAGAAAAAGGAGAGGATATTTCTGCCATCCTTGGTGGTTCATCAGCTGAAGTCCCTATTCAAGAAGTAAAGCTGAAACCAGATGAGCCGGAAGTTAATACTAATGAAAAAGTACAAATGCCAGATGGTGTGGAGGTGATTACAATGCCACGATTGAGCGATACTATGGAAGAAGGAACCGTTGCCAAATGGAATAAAAAAGTAGGAGATAAGGTTTCTGAAGGTGACATCTTGGCTGAAATTGAGACTGATAAGGCAACTATGGAGTTTGAATCCTTTTATTCGGGAGTATTACTGCATATCGGTTTGGATGAAGGAGCCTCTGCCCCTGTTGATTCAGTTTTGGCAGCAATAGGTAAGGAGGGGACTAATTTAGAGAAAGTCAAAGCTGCACTGAGTGTAAATTTAGCTGCAGAGGTAAAAACTTCTACGCTAGGTGTTGATAATCCTCCTCTCGTTGAAGATGATAAAAAGAATGCAACTGTAAAACCTGTAACTGTCCAGCCCCAAAAACCTATTATTCCCCAAAGTTTAAATGGAAGGTTAATTGCTTCTCCTTTAGCCAAAAAATTGGCTGAGGAAAAAGGTGTTGACCTGGGGATGGTTAAAGGAACTGGAGAAGGTGGTAGGATTATTAAGCGAGATATTGAGAATTTTAAAGGTGGATTTGGCTCTATTTCAATGCCTGTATCAAGTGGTTTAGAGAGTGTCACTGAAATTACTAATAATAGCATGAGAAAGGCAATTGCAAAACGCCTTTCCGAATCAAAATTTTCTGCTCCCCATTACTATTTGGGCGTGGAATTGGATATGGACAATGCGATCGCCTTCAGAACGCAATATAATACCCTACCAGAAACAAAGATTTCATTTAATGACATTGTTTTAAAAGCTGTTGCTCTCTCACTAAAAGAACACCCTAAAGTAAATTCTCAGTGGTTTGACGAAAAAACAGTTTTAAACCATCATGTTCATTTGGGAGTAGCTGTTGCAGTCGAGGATGGTTTAATCGTCCCTGTCGTAAAGTTTACTAATGAATTGGATTTAAGACAAATTGGGACTATAGTCAAAGATTTTGCTCTAAGGGCGAGGGACAAAAAATTAACACCTTCAGAAATTGAAGGAAGTACTTTTACTGTTTCTAATCTAGGGATGTTTGGAATCCAGGAATTTACTTCTATTATAAATCAACCAAACTCGGCAATTCTTTCTGTTGGTGCAATTGAAAAGAAGCCTGTTGTAAAAGAAAATGCTGTCATTGTTGGAAATACTATGAAGTTGACTTTGGCCTGCGACCACAGGACAGTTGATGGTGCAACAGGAGCACAATTTTTACAGACCCTAAGGTTATACATCGAAAATCCAATTAGATTATTGGTTTCCAAAAACCAATAAATCTCTTCATTGATTAAAAAACCTCCAAAATGAAAACCCTTATTGTTACCGGTGCCAGTAGGGGGATAGGATTCGAAATCTGTAAACAAGCTGCCATTAAAGGGCATCAAGTCATTGCCTTGTCTAGAAACATAAAGCCATTATTGGGTATTGAAAATATTCATCCATTTGCAGTTGACCTAAGTTACGAAACTGCTATTAAGGATTTTATTAAAACAATTAGTAAATCATTTTCTAAAGTTGATGCATTGATTAACAGTGCAGGGAGCCTAATTAATAAACCATTTCTTGAAACTTCATACAAGGAGTTTAAAAAAGTTTATCAGGTAAATATTTTTGCAGTAGCGTCATTAATTCGTCTAATTTTTCCTATGATGACTCCACAAGGGCATGTGGTAAATATTAGTAGTATGGGAGGGGTACAAGGAACTACAAAGTTTCCAGGTTTGTCTGCCTATTCTAGTAGTAAAGCAGGACTAATTATTCTAACTGAATTATTGGCGGAGGAATTTAAAGAAAGTGGTCCCGCTTTTAATGCTTTGGCATTGGGAGCCGTCCAAACTGAAATGTTAGAAGAAGCTTTTCCCGGTTATAAAGCCCCTATTTCTGCAAAGAAAATGGCAACTTACATTCTTGAGTTTGCTCTTAAGGGCCAACAGCTCTACAATGGAAAAGTTCTACCTATTTCCTCTAGCACGCCATGAATAAAATCGAAGATCAGATCAATGTTGTCCAACGTTATGTGCCAGATGCTGCAGTACCAATTCTTTCGAAATACTTTAATTATTGGAAAGTTAACTTGGTTATAGCCCCAAAACGTATTACGAAACACGGAGATTTTAGAATGCTTTCAAACGGAGTTCATCGTATTTCAGTCAATAACTCTTCAAATCCTTATCGCTTTCTTATTACATTAATTCACGAAATTGCACATCTGGTAGCTTTCAAAGATTTCGGGTATTCTATAAAGCCCCACGGCAAGGAGTGGAAAAGTTGCTATAAGAGATTAATGATTCCTTTTTTAAACCCTAAAATTTTCCCAAAGAATCTACTTAATTTAATGGATTTTCATTTTAAGAATCCAAGTGCTTCTACCGATGTTGATTTTAATCTTGTCATTGAGCTTAATAAATTCGATCCTGAAACCGGAAAAAACTATATTTTTGAATTGGATTCCGGAACATTTTTCGAGACAGAAAACGGAAGAAAATTTGTTTTGGGTTCAAAGAGAAATAAAAGGTATGAATGTGATGAAGTATCGACGAGAAGAAAATACTTTTTTAGCCCCCATGCTCAGGTAAAAAGGATTCAAGGAAATGGATAATAATCACTTTGCAATTGTTATGGCTGGTGGAATTGGAGCTCGCTTTTGGCCTTCAAGTACTCCGGATTATCCCAAGCAGTTTATTGATATGATAGGGAATGGCAGTTCATTGCTTCAAAATACATTTAGCCGCTTAGAAAAAATTGTTCCCAAGGAAAATATTTATATAGTAACTCAACTCCGATACCAAAAAATAATTTTGAATCAATTGGGGGGTAAACTTAATGAGGATCAAATAATTTCTGAACCCGATCGCAGAAATACAGCCCCTTGTATTCTTCTTGCTAGTCTCAAAATTCAAAAACGTAATCCAGACGCCACAATAATTGTTTCACCTAGTGATCATAGTATTCAAAATGAAGTGATTTTTAAAAGTGATATGGAATTTGCTTTAGCATCGGCAGGAAAGGAAAATTTAATCACCTTTGGGATTGTTCCTACTTTCCCAGCTACAGGCTTTGGATATGTTTCTGTAAAAGAAGATGAGAATAGATTGAAAACTGTTTTGGAGTTTACTGAAAAGCCTGATGAGAACAAGGCAAAGTCCCTTATTGATTCAGGTAATTATTACTGGAATTCGGGAATATTCGTATGGTCTGTCAATGCTGTGGTAAATGGTTTTAAAGAATATGTACCCAAGCTTTTTGATTTATTTAATTCAGGATTAAGCAAATTAAACACCCCTGATGAAAAGAAGTTTATTTCCGAAAAATATCCCTTAGCAGAAAATATTTCCATTGATTATGCCTTATTGGAAAAGTCTAATCTAATTCACTTGATTCCTGCTAGTTTTGACTGGGACGATTTAGGAAGTTGGAAATCGATATATGATTTAAACACAAAAGATGCGGCCAACAATGTTGTTATTAACTCTAAAGTTTATTTATACCAATCATCCAATAATCTTATAAAATCAGACCCTAATAAGAAAATCGTTATCTCAGGTCTAAATGATTTTATAATCGTTGATAGTGAGGATGTATTAATGATCTGTCCAATTAATAAAGATCAAGAAGTGAAAAGCCTTTCAGAGAAAGTTCAAAATAAACTAGAAGATTAATTATTGTTCTCGTTTCGGTATACTTTTTGGACCTTTTTGAAGAGATTAGATGAGTATATAAAGTTACTCACTGTTTGGTTATCTGTATTGAAAACCTCTTTATTGGTTCCTTCCCAACCCTTGTTTCCATTTTCTAAGAATAAAACCTTTTCACCAATTTCCATAACGGAATTCATGTCATGAGTATTAATTATTGTAGTGATTTCATACTCCTCAGTAATTTCCTGAATTAGATTATCAATTATAGTTGATGTCTTAGGGTCTAAACCAGAATTTGGTTCATCACAAAAAAGGTATTTAGGATTCATTACAATCGCTCGGGCTATAGCCACCCTTTTTTGCATGCCACCTGAAATTTCAGAGGGTAGTTTTTTATTTGTATTAATGAGATTAACCCGGTTGATTACTTGATTGGCTTTAACCTCCATTTCTTCAAAGCTCTTCCGTGTAAGCATTTGCATAGGAAACATTATATTTTCTTCTACTGTCATAGAGTCAAAAAGTGCACTTCCCTGAAAAACCATTCCAATTTCCTGTCTAATAATGCTTCTTTGTTTGATATTCATTTTTTGGAATGACTTATTGTCAAAAAATATTTCACCGCTGTCAATACCAAATAGACCCAATATACATTTTAATAATACTGTTTTACCTGACCCACTTTGACCAATTATCAAATTGGTTTTACCATTTTCAAATTCAGTGGAAATATCATTGAGAACAACCACTCCAGCAAAGGTTTTATTTAAATTTTTTATGGTAATCATGATGTGAGTAACAATTGGGTTATAATGTAATTGGTTACAATAATCAATACACTGGTCCACACAAAAGATGTTGTACTTGCTTTACCAACCTCAAGAGCTCCACCCTTAAGGAAATACCCATGATAGGAAGGAATAGTAGCTAAAATAAAAGCAAAAAAAGCAGTTTTAACGAAAGCGTAGCTTACGTGAAAGGGTATGAAATCTAATTGGATCCCTTCAATAAAATCACCACTTGAGCAAAACCCCCCATAAATCGATGCAACGTAGCCTCCAAAAATTCCCAAGAACATTGAAATGGTAATGATAAAGGGATAGAGAAGTAAAGCAACTATCTTTGGGAAAATTAGATAATTATAAGTATTAATCCCCATTACTTTTAAAGCATCAATTTGCTCTGTAACACGCATTGTACCGAGGCTAGATGTTATAAATGAGCCTACTTTACCAGCCATGATGACTGAGATAAATGTGGGAGCAAATTCTAAAATAACAGATTGTCTTGTAGCAAATCCAATGAGGTTTTTAGGCAAAAGTGGGTTATTTAAGTTTAAGGCTGTTTGTATTGCAACTACCCCACCAACAAAAAATGATATGAATGACACAATTCCAATTGATCCTATAATCAATGAGTCGATTTCCTTAATGATAAGACCTTTCATTACACTCCATCTAGTGAATCTTCCAAACACCTTCCCTATCATAATAGAGTAGGTACCGATATTACGAAGTAATCTCATACAATACAAATTTACGTAATTAACCGTAACTAGAGGTGGGTTTATTTATCAAGTGGCATCTAAACTTGATAAGTGATGGCATTGATATTCATGCCTGCTCCAACACTGGCAAATAAAATGATATCTCCTTTGGAAATTGAGTGTCCCATATAGTTTTTTTTGAGGACTAAATTAAATAATGTAGGTACCGTAGCTACTGAGCTGTTTCCAAATTCCTCAATATTCATTGGGAGAATATCATTAGGCATTGGAGTTTTATAAAGTCTAAAGAATCTTTTGACAATTGCTTCATCCATTTTTTTATTGGCTTGGTGTATAAAGATTTTCTTAAGATTTTCAATTGGAATTCCGGAATGATCAAGGCATTTTTTCATGGCAGCAGGCACATTTATCAAAGCAAATTCGTATACTTTTCGCCCTTGCATTTTAATAAATTTTTCACCATTACACTCGGTCTTATTATAAGATTCACCATAAAAAATAAAGTCAGCTTCGTCCTCAGCGGTGAAAGTCAAGGTGCTATGAGATAAAATTCCACCCTCTAGATTGCACTTTTCTAGGATTGTCGCTCCCGCTCCATCTGCATAGATCATTGAGTCTCGGTCATGAGGATCAACCACTCGAGAAAGAGCATCTGCTCCAATAACTAAGCATTTTTGTGCCATTTCAGCCTTCATAAATGCCTGTGCTTGAATCATCCCTTCAACCCAGCCTGGACAGCCAAATAAAATGTCATATGCAACACATTCAGGATTTTTAATTTTCAATTTTGCCTTCACTCGAGAGGCTAGACTAGGTAAGGTGTCAATTTGATTACTGTTGCAAGTTATGTCTCCAAAATTGTGAGCTACAATAATATAATCTATAGTTTCTGGATCAATGTCAGCATCTTTTATCGCGTTTTTGGCCGCCTGGAAAGCAATATCCGAAGTAGTTAAATCTGAAGAAATATATTTTCTCTCAACGATTCCTGTAATTGAATTGAATTTATTAATAATAGTTTGGTTGTCAATATCAAATTCAGTTCCTGACTCATCACAAAAAAAGTTATTTAAAAACTTGTCATTATTTTCAACAACTGATGGAATAAAACTACCGCTACCTGTTATTTTAAAACTCATATATACAGGACAATAGTAATGCTTAAATGAAAATTATTACTAAAGTTTTAAAAAAACATGACGATATTCAATATAGCTAGAAGGAAGTAAAATAGACTTAAATAATAGGTTAAAATACTGTTATTTAAATGTTTACATAACTATCGATTGAGGCACAGCTGCAAATTAAATTACGATCGCCAAATGCTTCATCAACTCTTCTTACAGAGGGCCAGAATTTATTCTCGGAAACATATGCCAGCGGATAAGCTGCCTTTTGTCTTGTGTATGGTAATTCCCATGCATCTCCACTAACCATCTTAAGTGTGTGAGGGGCATTTTTTAGCATCATTTCACTTGATGCGTCCTTAGAATCTATCTCCATTCTTATTGAGATCATTGCATCACAAAAACGGTTAATTTCTTCTAAGCTTTCACTTTCAGTGGGCTCAATCATCATAGTTCCTGAGACTGGAAAAGAAACTGTTGGAGCATGAAACCCATAATCTATTAATCTTTTGGCGATATCTACCACTTCGATATTTTGATTTTTGAATGGTCGGCAATCGATAATTAATTCATGGGCAGCTCTTCCATTAGCTCCAGTATAAAGAATATCAAAGGCTCCTTCCAGTCTTTTCTTTATATAATTAGCATTTAAAATGGCTATTTCACTTGCACGTTTTAACCCTTTAGATCCAAGCATTTTGACATATCCATAAGAAATTAAACAAGCCAAAGCGGATCCCCATGGTGCAGCAGATAGTGCATCAATACTTTTTTCCCCACCTGTTTTGACTATTGGATGGGAGGGAAGGAACCTGGCTAAATGTTCCGCCACACAAATTGGACCAACGCCAGGACCACCACCTCCATGGGGAATGGCAAAGGTTTTATGTAAGTTCAGGTGGCATACATCAGACCCGATTATTTTGGGGTTTGTCAGTCCAACTTGAGCATTCATGTTTGCACCATCCATATAAACTTGACCACCACATGCATGAATTTTATCAGTTATCTGTCTGATATTGGTTTCAAAAACCCCATGGGTTGAAGGGTAAGTGATCATCAGTGCAGCTAGATTTTCACTATTTTCTTCAGCTTTTTGAGAGAGATCTTTCCAGTCAATATTTCCTGATTCGTCAGTTTTGACTACGACAACTTTCATACCTGCCATGACAGCTGAGGCTGGGTTTGTTCCATGAGCAGAAGAGGGTATTAAACAGATGTTTCTAAATTCTTCCCCATTTGCATTGTGATATGCTCGGATCACCATCAGGCCAGAATATTCTCCTTGAGCACCTGAATTGGGTTGGAGTGATGTGGCATGAAACCCAGTAATCTCATTAAGTTGAGATTCCAAACTAAAAAGCATTTTCTGATAGCCTTGTGCTTGATTATTTGGGACAAATGGATGAAGTGCAGACCATCTGGGCCAACTCAAAGGTAGCATTTCAGCTGCCGCATTTAATTTCATAGTGCAGGATCCCAAGGAAATCATGGAGTGATTTAGTGCCAAATCTTTTCTCTCGAGTATTTTTATGTATCGCATCAAAGAGGTCTCTGAGTGATGGGAATTAAAAATCTTGTGATCCAAAAAAGTACTAACCCTTTTCTGACTTACCGGATAGCGGTGATGTTCAATTTTGACTTTTCCAGTTATATTTTTTTGGAGCGTTACTTCTTCAAATACAGTTAGAATTTTGAGTAAGGCAACTTCATCACATATTTCATTTATACTTATTCCCACGGTCTGGTCATCTATATATAGAAAATTAATTTCTTTTTTTTCAGCTACTTCTCTGATTTTATCAGCTTGAACTTTAATTCTGAGAGTATCAAAATAATAAGTGTTGAGCTGAGTAAGTCCTAGATCTGTAAGTTTCTTTTCAAGCTTAGCTGTGTTTAAATGAATTTTTTTTGCAATTTTTTTTAATCCTTTTGGACCATGATAAACGCTATACATTCCGGCCATTACCGCCAATAATACTTGAGCGGTACAAATATTTGAAGTAGCGCGATCCCGTTTGATGTGTTGTTCCCTTGTTTGTAAAGCCATACGTAGGGCTGGGTTTCCGTCTTGATCAATGGTCTGTCCTATGATCCTTCCTGGAATATGTCTTTTGTAATCTACTTTAGTTGCAAAATAAGCAGCATGTGGACCACCATAACCCAATGGAATTCCAAACCGCTGGGTGGTCCCCACTACCACATCAACGCCGTATTCACCAGGTGCCTCTAAAAGGGCTAAACTCAATAAATCTGCAGCTACAATAGTTTTTATATTGAGTGTTTTTGCTTTATTAATCGCAGCGGGTAAATCGATTATTTCTCCAAATTTTCCTGGATATTGAAATAGGGCTCCAAAAAAGGTTTTATCGTAATTAAAATCTTTTTCGTTGCCAACAACCAATTCAATTTTAAGAGGAGCTGCTCTAGTTTGTAAAACAGCAAGTGTTTGAGGTAGAATCTGATCAGATAAAAATATTTTTGAGGCATTATTTTTTTTCTGATCTTTCGATCTAAGTTCATAAATCATAGACATAGCCTCTGCTGCTGCGGTACTTTCATCAAGAAGAGAGGCATTAGATAACTCCATTCCAGTCAAATCACAAACCATGGTTTGAAAGTTGAAAAGCGCCTCTAATCTCCCTTGAGCAATTTCAGCCTGGTAGGGAGTGTAGGCAGTATACCATCCAGGGTTTTCTAAAATATTTCTTTGGATTACAGCCGGTGTAACTGTGGGGTGGTATCCTAATCCAATGTAGGTTTCAAATAGTTTATTTTCATCGGATAAGGCACGTAGTTCATTTAGAAATTTATTTTCACTTATCCCCTTCGGTAGTGAAAGAGGAGAATTTAATCTGATTTCTTGAGGGATTGTCTGAGTCAAAAGCTCCTCTATGGACTCGACATCTAAACTAGATAACATTTTTTTGATATCACTCTCACTTGGCCCTATATGGCGTAGAGAAAACTCGTCCTGTTGCATATAATTTGTTTAATCAAATTTACCGCTTAGATGGAAACAATTTTATGGGTATTAAAAACAGATATCATTTTTTTTTTAACAAAAATTTCTCTTATTAACAGTTTACAGATACTTTTGTTTAGTGAGAGTATTTACTTGCGTTTTTGAAAGTTACATTAAGTATAATTTTCATGTTGGTTTGGCCGTTTGGGCCTTGGCTCAGATTACTGCCTTGGATTTTGAGTTAAATCTGTACTTTATTCATCACTTTATTTTTTTTATGGCCCCATTTTTGGGTTATAATTTCATTAAGTACCACCTGTTTTATTGGAAGGCTACACTTATTAAGTCTTTTAGAATCAATTTGTTATTAGGGTTTTTTTTATTGTGGATTCTTATCTTATGTGGGATTATGTTTTTTCTTCCGCTTTCTTCTCAGTTGCTATTTTTTTTCACACTATTATTGGGATTACTATACTGCCTTCCCTTGCCTGGTTTTAAGATTAACTTTAGGGGTTTTAAGGGCTTAAAAATTCATTTGGTTGCATTAAGTTGGGTATTAATGACAGTTTTTTTACCACTTACTTTAGAAGGAAAGTCTTTAAGAGAATTTTCTTTGATATATGGCTGTCAACGATATTTTTTTGTAATATCGGCTACCTTACCTTTCGAAATCAGAGATTTGAAATTAGACCATCCCAAATTATCTACTTGGCCCCAAAGATGGGGAGTTAAAAACACCAAAATATTGGGTTTCATATTATTGATATTTTTTCTTTTTTTGGAGGTATTATTTAGTTTTTCTTCTAGTTATGAAATAACAGCAATTATTGCCATAATTTTAATGGTTTTTATTTTAATGTCGAAAAAGGAACAATCCAAATATTTTAGCAGCTTTTGGGTAGAGGGAATTCCAATTTTATGGCTACTTTTAAAAAAACTAATGCTTTAAAATGAAATCTTTTTTATTTATTCTTTTCTTGATTCTTCAGCCTCCCACAGTCGAGTTAATTGAAAAATCTAAATACCAGGCCTTTGTTGATCAGGGATATACGATCATTGATGTAAGAACCCCTGAGGAGTATTTGCAAGGGCATATTCAAGGAGCCCAAAATATAGATGTTAGGGCTGAAACTTTTATAACCGAAATACAAGAACTTTCAAAATCAGATACTCTTTTGGTTTATTGTCGATCGGGTAGAAGGAGCCTCTATGCGGCACAAGTATTGGTTTCCTTTGGTTTTAAAAAAATTTATGATCTTGAAGGCGGGTTTTTAAACTGGTAGTTTAATTACATTAAATTTGTTAAGAGAAAAATTATTGTCTAAAATAAATCAATTTTTACATCTCAGCCTTATTAAATAATTTGTTAAGAATTTTAAGTTGTATTAAATAATAACACATCGTATGCTTTTTTTTAATTAAGTGTGATTTCTCCCTTTTTCTTATTAAAAGGTAGAAATGTTTTAGAGAACCAAGCCGGCTCTTTTAAGCAATGCTTTTGGACTAGGAGCTTTACCTCTAAACTTTTTATAGAGTATCATGGGATGTTCGGTGCCACCTTTAGAGAGAATATTTTCTTTAAAAGATTTTGATGTTTTTAAATCAAAAACTCCTTTTTCTAAAAATAACTCAAAGGCATCTGCGTCTAGTACCTCAGCCCATTTATAACTGTAATAGCCAGCTGAATAACCTCCTTGAAATATATGAGAAAAAGCAGTGCTAGTACAGTTTTCTGGGTAATCACCTAAAAATTGAATACGACCTAAAATTTCCTTTTCGTGCTTTTTAACATCCTTGATTTCATTCGCTTTTTTATTATGATATGAAATATCTAAAAACGCAAAGCCAAGTTGTCTTAGAGTTTGTAACCCTTGCTGAAAATGGGCTACTTTTTTGATTTTTTTTATGTATTCCATCGGTATGATTTCATTTGTCTTGTAATGCTTTGCAAAGAGTTTTAGTGCTTTTTTTTCATAACACCAGTTTTCCATGATCTGGCTTGGTAGTTCTACAAAATCCCAATAAACACTCGTTCCACTTAATGCTCTATAAGTTGTTTCAGATAAAATTCCATGTAATGCATGACCAAACTCATGAAATAGAGTAGTTACCTCCTGAAAAGTTAATAATGAAGGCAGGCTTGCAGTAGGTTTAGAAAAATTACAAACGATTGATACATGAGGTCTTTGTTCTTTTTTTTGAGAGCGATATGAAGTCATCCAGGCTCCATTACGTTTTCCTTCACGAGGGAAGAAATCAGTATATAAAAGCGCGTGAAAATGCCCATGGGAATTAAATACTTCGTAGACCTCCACTTCATCGTGATAGACTTGAATATCCTTACTTTTTTTAAAACTCAGTCCGTAAAGCTTATGAACTATTTCAAATAATCCTAATTTAACTTTTTCTAATGAGAAATATGGTTTGAGTAGTTGCTCGTCCAAATCCAATTGCGCTTGTTTTAGCTTTTCAGAAACGTAAGCAATATCCCATTTTTCAATTTGATCAAGATTAAGATTTTTTTTGGCATAGCTGATTAATTCTTCCCATTCTCTTTTTGCCGCTGGAAATGCTTTTTGATAAAGATCTTCAAGGAAGTTATTTACATTTTTTTCTGAGCTGGCCATTCGTTCTTCTAAGACAAAGCTCGCATGAGACTCATATCCCAACAATTTAGCGCGTTTTTTTCTCAGTTCAATTATTCTTAAGATGATTTTACTATTGTTGTTATCATTTTCTCTAAATCCTCTTTGTCCAAAAGCAAGGCTCATTTTACGTCTTAATTCTCTGTCATCTAGATAGGTCATAAACGGAATATAACTAGGATAATCTAAGGTAAAAATCCATCCAGTTTTATTTTTAGATTTGGCAATTTCAGCACCCATTTCTTTGACCTGATCTGGTAACCCTTTTAGCTGATTTTCCTCTGCAATATGAAGAAAGTACTCATTGGTGTCTGACAAGACATTTTCTCCAAATCTTAAGCTTAGTTTTGCTTTTTCAGTATCGATATCTCTTAAGATAAGCTTTTCATCCTCAGAGAGCAGTGCACCATTTCTAGCAAAACTTTTAAACTCTTTTTTTAAGAAGGGTAACTTGCTCGGATGTAAGATTTTCACTTTCTCTATTTTCAAAAATCTTTTTGACGCGTTCAAAAAGTACTTGATTGAGTCTTATATCATTTTGAAATTTGGTAAGTAATGGTGAAGCCTGTTGGGTTATTTGCTGAATTTCTTCTGTGGTATCGGCACTGTTGAGATTGAATAAAATCGTACTATTTCGCTCCAATAATTCACCTACATTTTGTAAAGCATTTATGGTGTTATCAAAACTAGGTTGGGCTTTCTGATTAGCGATTTTATTGGTTGCTTTTAAACTTTCTTGAATGTCTTTTTTGATTGCTGGGATAAAGTGTTCTGGTTTAATTTCGCCAAATGGCGTGGACTGGTGTGGCGTCTTAAACCTAGCCATGAGGGGGTTTTTCAAATTTTTTAAAGATTTAAATTTTTACTGGAGTTGATTACTTTGGTTTTCAACCCTTCTTTGTAAACTTCTATTTTGCTTAAAATGGATGGATCGGAGGTACCAACAATTTGAACAGCAAGTATTCCTGCATTTTTAGCACTGTTTAGGGCCACGGTTGCGACGGGTACACCTCCTGGCATTTGTAAAATAGACAACACAGAGTCCCAACCATCAATTGAATTTCTGGATTTAATCGGAACACCAATAACTGGTAGTGGTGTTAATGACGCAATCATTCCAGGTAAATGAGCAGCTCCTCCAGCTCCGGCTATTATTACTTTAAGTCCTTTTTGTTGAGCTTTTTTACCGTATTCCATCATTTTTTCAGGAGTACGATGGGCTGATACAATATCGACCTCAATTTCGATATCAAAACTATTTAAAATATCTATTGCTTCTTGCATGACTGTTAGGTCCGATTTGCTTCCCATTATAATTCCAACTCTTACCATCTTATTTTGATATTACTAATAATGTATCTTTAACTTTTTCCGCAATCTTTCTTGCAGTTGACAATTCAGGATTGATGATTGTTACATGGCCCATTTTTCGAAATGGTCGTGTTTCTTTTTTTCCGTAAATATGAGGAATAACGCCATCAATTGCTAAAATCTGGTCGATGTTTTTATAATTTACAGGCCCAGCGTAACCATCTGCACCTACCAGGTTAACCATTACCCCCGCTGTTTTGCTATCGGTTTTGCCAAGGGGTAAGTCCAAAATTGCTCTAAGATGCTGTTCAAATTGACAGGTGTAGGAGGCTTCTATACTAAAATGACCACTATTGTGAGGCCTTGGCGCTACTTCATTAACAAGTATTTCCTCATCGGAGACAAGAAATAATTCCACAGCAAGGAGTCCAATTTGTCCATAAGCTTCTGCAGTTTTAAGTGCTATTTCAACCGCATTTTTTGCCGCTTTTGTTGATATTCTTGCTGGACATAAAACATATTCTACTTGATTTGCAGTGGGGTGAAATTCAGATTCTACTACTGGGTAATTGACTATTTCACCTTGTGGTCTTCGACAAACAATTACTGATAATTCTTTTTTGAAGTTAACCATCTCTTCAATTAAACAATGGCCTGGATTTAAATCTTCTAATTCTTTGTTTGAACGGATTATGGATACCCCATAGCCGTCATAGCCCATTTCAGCAGATTTCCATACAAAAGGATAAGATAAGTCTCCTTTATGGACTTTTTCTTTCAAAGCATTTATAGAATCGAATTCCTCGAATAAAGCAGAAGGTATATTATTATCTAGATAAAATTTTTTTTGTAAACATTTATTTTGAATGGTTTTTAGAATTTGTGGCTGTGGATAAACAG
>CACHZY010000014.1 GCA_902584445.1 uncultured Bacteroidota bacterium
AGTGCAAGAATTAGAGCAATCTAAGGTTGATTTTAAAACTCAAATTTCTCAACTTAAATTAGATAATGATTCACTTAAGATAGCCAATTCTTTGTTAGGCAGTAAAGAAAGTAAAGCAATTTCCAAACGCAAAATAAGTAGTTTAATAAAAGAGGTAGATTTTTGTATAAACCATCTCTCTGAAATAAAATAGTTCATGAGTGAAAAGATAAAAATTAAACTTAACATCGCTGACCGCGTCTATCCATTGTCCATATCTCCGAATCAAGAGTCATCGCTTAGGGCTTCTGCTATTAAAATTGATTCAATGACTAAACAACTGGAAAACAATTACGCAGTTCGTGATAAACAAGATGTTTTGGCCATGTGTGCCCTACAATATGCAGCAGAACTGGAAATTCAGCATCAAAATAAAATAGAAAGTGAACCGTCGGATAAGGTAAATGAGTTGATAAATATAATAGACCTTCATCTTTCTGCATATTAAGTTCTTTTTAATTAATACAGACTGCCTGTATTAGCGTTTTTTTGATAAACTCAACGAGCTTTAATTTAAGAGAGGTGAGTTATGGTTGTAAAAGCAGGCTACCGAGAGTAGATACTTGATCAGCTGTGTAGCCTCAAACATGTTTATTTAGGAGTTTATACAAAAACTCATTGCTGATGCAGGCTTTTTTAATTACTAAATCTAATAAAATGGATGAAATTACAAGCATAATTATATTTTCAATTGTAAGTATATTTACTGGTGTTTCTATTGGAATTTTTCTACAAAGAGCAAAAAATAATAGACAAAGAGTTACAGCAATTAATGAGGCAAAGGAAATAGTTGATCAAGCCAAGCGAGAGGCTGAACGAATTAAAAGTGAAAAATTACTGCAAGCAAAAGAGCGTTTTATTGAATTGAAGTCTGATCATGAAAAAGTAATTTTTCAAAGAGAAAAAAAGGTTTCTGACATTGAAACCCAAATTCGTGAAAAGGAAAATAAACTAAGTAATGATTTGAACCGCAATAAAAATTTATCTCAATCATTACAACAAAAAAATGATTTACTCCAAAAAAGGCTTGATAAATTAGAGATTAGGCAAAATGAACTTGATGCGACCCATAAAATTCAGTTAGAGAAGTTAGAAAACATATCTGGGATTTCTTCTGATGATGCCAAACAAGAACTCGTAAATTCCCTTAAAAATAAAGCTAAGTCTGAAACAATGACTTATACTCAACAATGTCTTGAGGAGGCTAAATTGACAGTTGAACAGGAAGCAAAAAAAATAATAATTAACACTATTCAACGAATTGGAACAGAGGAGGCGATTGAGAATTGTGTTTCAGTTTTTAACTTGGATTCAGATGACGTCAAAGGAAGAATAATTGGACGTGAAGGTAGAAATATCCGTGCTATTGAGGCCGCAACTGGAGTAGAAATTATTGTAGATGACACCCCTGAAGCTATTATTCTTTCATGCTTTGATCCTATCAGACGAGAAATTGCAAGGTTATCCCTTCACCGATTAGTTACCGATGGAAGAATTCATCCTGCTAGAATTGAAGAAGTAGTAAATAAAATTAAAAAGCAGATTCAGAACGAAATTACTGAAGTTGGGAAACAAACAGTCATTGATTTAGGAATACATGGATTAAATCCAGAATTGATTAAAATAGTTGGTCGAATGAAATATCGCTCTTCATATGGGCAAAATTTGTTACAACACTCCAGAGAAGTAGCTAAATTATGTGGCGTTATGGCCTCTGAATTGGGTATAAATGCAATATTAGCAAAACGAGCTGGTTTACTTCACGATATTGGGAAAGTTCCAGAAGAAGAAACAGAAACACCCCACGCCATTTTAGGAATGGAATGGGCTGAGAAAAATGGTGAGAAAAAGGAGGTCTGTAATGCTATCGGAGCACATCACGATGAAATAGAAATGACTTCACTTTTATCTCCTATAGTTCAGGTTTGCGACGCCATTTCTGGTGCACGGCCAGGTGCGAGAAGACAAGTATTGGACAGCTATGTTCAGAGGCTAAAAGATTTAGAAAATATAGCTTATGACTTTAATGGTGTAAATAAAGCTTATGCCATACAAGCCGGTCGGGAACTGAGGGTAATTGTTGAAAGTGAAAAAGTGTCTGATGATCAGTCAGCAGAGCTATCCTTTCAAATTTCTCAGAAAATACAAACAGATATGACTTATCCTGGCCAAGTGAAGGTTACGGTAATAAGAGAAACAAGAGCAGTAAACGTAGCCAAATAATTATTGTAATAATATAACTAAACCTCCAAGACCTGTCATTAAAAGTATAAGTAGACGGTATTTGTCATTTTTAATTTTTTTAACCAAAAAAACTCCTAAACTAAACCCCAAAATCACTGCAGGAATTAAGCTTAAACTTACTTGAAAAGACATCCAGTTTATTGTACCCCATGACCATACGTGAAAGGGTACTTTAAATAGATTAATAAAAAAAAACAACCAGGCTGCAGTTCCAATAAATTCATTTTTTGGGAGTCTAATCGCCAAAAAATAAATATTGGAAAATGCTCCAGCTAAGTTTCCAACCATTGTAGTAAAACCTGCCATCATTCCCATCAATGCAGCAAAACTCCAATGGGTTGGAACTTGTTTATTTTTTTTTTGCTCCCAATAATACATCATCACTACACTTAGCAAGATGATTACCGCCATACCAGACTTAAAAATATCTTCCGGTAAATCTTTACCAAAAAATACACCAGTGAGAACTCCTGTTACCATCCACGGAAGTAGTTTTATTAAATAAATCCATTTGACATGGCGTTTGTAGTAAACGACTGCGAAAATATCCCCACAGATCAATAGTGGCATCAAAATTCCTGTGGATTCTCGTGCACCATAAACTAATGCCAAACCTGTTACTATTAATACAGCCAATCCCTTGATCCCCGATTTTGCAATACCAAGTAACAAAGCGCAACCTGAAGCTATTAAAAAGCTTAGACTAATGTAGGGTGTCATTGTAAGTGCTAACAAAGTAGATAAGTTTAATCATGTTGAAATTTACAAAATTGAATATTATTTAAAACTTTTTACAATTGCCTTTTGAATTTTTTCAAACTAGATGTTATTTAAAATATATTTAACTTCTTTCCTGTTTGAATTTATATATATTTACCAGCAACCAAAAATTAATGATGAGTGAATATTAAACAGAACTATTGGAAAACTAATCTTAAGTATCTAGTAGTCCTGCTAGTTATATGGTTTACAGTTTCTTTTATCTTTGGGATTTTACTTGTTGATCAATTGAATAAAATCCATTTTGGAGGATTTAAACTTGGCTTTTGGTTTGCCCAACAAGGTGCGATTTATGTTTTTGTAATCTTAATTTTTGTCTATATCTATTTGATGAATCGTTTGGACAAAAAATTTAAATTCGAAAAATAATGGTATTACAACATTGGATATGGATCGCAGTAGGGATAAGCTTTTCAATTTATATTGCTATTGCTTTAATTTCTAGGGCTTCTTCAACTGGAGAATTTTATATTGCAGGAAAAGGAGTTCCACCGATTGCAAATGGAATGGCTACTGCAGCTGACTGGATGTCAGCAGCCTCTTTTATATCAATGGCCGGAATAATTTCATTTAATGGATATGATGGTTCAGTTTATTTGATGGGTTGGACTGGAGGTTATGTTTTATTAGCCCTATTACTGGCACCTTATCTTAGAAAATTTGGAAAATTCACTGTACCTGATTTTATTGGGGATCGATATTATTCGAATATTGCACGTTCGGTTGCAGTTTTTTGCGCTTTAATCGTTTCATTTACCTACATAGCTGGGCAAATGCGAGGGGTAGGAGTTGTCTTCTCTCGCTATTTAGAGGTAGATATTAACACTGGAGTTTTTATTGGAATGTTGATTGTTCTCTTCTATGCAGTTTTGGGAGGAATGAAGGGAATTACTTATACTCAAGTAGCACAGTATTGTGTATTAATATTTGCTTTTATGTTACCTGCAATATTCATTTCCTTAATGGTTACTGGAAATGTAATACCACAAATTGGATTTGGATCTGCAGGAAGTGACGGCATCTATTTACTGGATAAATTAGATGGATTACAACGAGAGCTAGGTTTCCATGAATATACTTCTGGTAAAAAATCTACATTAGATATGTTTTTTATTACTGCTGCACTAATGGTAGGAACAGCTGGTTTACCCCATGTAATTGTTCGTTTTTTTACTGTAAAGAAAGTAAGTGATGCTAGAAAATCTGCTGGATGGGCCTTACTTTTTATTGCTATACTATATACAACTGCACCAGCGGTTGCAGTTTTTTCTAGAACTAACCTAATCGAAACTGTAAGTAACAAACCCTACGCTGATCTCCCAGAATGGTTTGAAAAGTGGGAGAGAACGGGTCTAATTACTTATTACGACAAAAATCAAGATGGTCTAATTCAATATGTTGCGGATCCGGAAGTGAATGAATTAAAGGTCGACGCAGATATTATGGTATTGGCCAATCCAGAAATAGCCAACCTACCAAACTGGGTGATTGCAATAATGGCTGCTGGAGCACTGGCAGCTGCACTTTCTACTGCAGCGGGATTACTATTAGTTATTTCCTCCTCTGTATCTCACGACCTAATCAAGAAAATGATAAAACCTGATGTAAGTGAAAAAGGAGAGCTCATAGCTGCACGTTTGTCTGCAGTCGGAGCAGTTATGTTAGCAGCTTACTTTGGTATTAACCCACCTGGATTTGTTGCAGCGACTGTTGCTTTAGCTTTTGGACTGGCTGCGGCATCCTTTTTTCCTGCAATAGTAATGGGAATTTTTAGTAAAAAAATGAATAAAGAAGGGGCTGTAACCGGAATGGTAATCGGGGTTCTATTAATGCTTTTTTATATGACTAAATTCAAATTTGGTTGGTTTGGTGGTGGAACTGAAAAAGATTGGTGGTTTGGTATCTCTCCAGAGGGTTTTGGAACTTTTGCTATGATGGTCAACTTCGCCGTTTCAATTATAATATCAAAATATACGCCTGCACCAGATAGTGAAATTCAGGCATTAGTTGAAAACATTAGGAATCCAGATGATAATTAAATTAATTATGCTTAGATTTTATTTTTTAATACCAATCGTTTTACTTGTTTTAAGCTGTTTAGTAGCACAAGAAAAACCCAGTCCCTTGGATGGGATCGACTTGAGAATTATTAATATGCATTATGATTGGGCAAACCTCGCTAGATATGAAGACAAAAACAAAGAGGTCGTCATTAACCAAAATGAAGATAGAGTGGTTTTTATGGGTAACTCTATTACTGAGGGCTGGAAAAATCAAATGCCTACTATGTTTGATAACCAAACTTTTATTAACAGAGGAATAAGCGGTCAGACTACTCCGCAGATGCTTCTCCGTTTTAGAACTGACGTAATCGAGCTTAAACCTGAAGTGGTAGTGATCCTGGCTGGCACAAATGATATTGCGGGTAATACACCTTTGAGAGATTTAGAGGCTGTTGCAGGAAATTTGGCTTCTATGGGTGAGTTGGCAAAACATCACAATATCAAAGTTATTTTGTGTTCTGTTCTGCCTGCCTCAGATTATCCATGGAGAACAGGAAAAAATCCTGATACCCAAATTCCCATACTAAATGAATTAATTAGGGAATATGCTGAAGAAGAAGGTTTTTACTATCTAGATTATTTTAATTCTATGACTGACGGGAACAATGGTTTGAAGGTAAATTATGGCCGTGATGGAGTTCACCCTAACATTAGAGGCTATAGGGTAATGCGAAAAATGGTATTAAAGGCTATCGATAAAATATTGTAATTCTTTTTGGATCTTTTATTTGATTTTTTAAAATATTCAAATAAAAAAAATAAAAAATCATTTTATATTAGTATTTAAATAGTAACAGATAATTTAAACTTTTAGATTAATGAAAAGAAAAGATTTTATTTCACTTACGGGTTTAACATCACTGGGGTTTATATTTCCATCCGAAATAATTGGAAAATTAAATGTCGAAAAAAACAAAATTTCTTTAGCACAATGGTCAATGAATAAATCTTTTTTTTCTGGTAAAAAAAATGCATTAAAATTTCCCGGATTTGCTGCTGAACTTGGTTTTGAAGGAGTAGAATATGTAAATCAATTTTATTTTGATTACCTCGAAAGTGGATCAATTTCTTCAAAGAATGTTAGAACCCTAGCAAAAAAGCTAAATAAAAATGCGAAAGAAAATGATATTGCAAATGTCTTAATAATGGTTGATCATGAGGGAGAGTTAGCTAGTAATGACAGTAAGAAAATTTCTAGATCAATAGATCAACATAAAAAATGGATAGAATTAGCTGCTGAACTTAATTGTGAGTCTGTTAGAGTGAATCTAAGTGGATCTGAAAACCAAGAGGAGTGGGTTAAAAGATCAGTTGAAGGTTTAACTGGATTAGCTGAATTTGCTAAACAATATTATTTAAACATAATTGTGGAAAATCATGGCGGATTTTCTTCAAATGCCATGTTACTTGCTAAAGTGATGAAAAAAACCAATTTAGATAACTGTGGAACTTTACCAGATTTTGGAAATTTTTGTATTGAGGGAGGCTATGGAACCTGCGCTAAATGGTATGACATGTATAAGGGGGTAGCCGAATTAATGCCCTATGCCAAGTCAGTAAGTGCTAAAACCTATAATTTTGATAGCTATGGAAACGAAACCAAAATTGATTATAACAAGATGATGAAAATTGTAAAGGATAATAGTTACAAAGGATTCATTGGCGTCGAATATGAAGGTCATGGTCTTAGTGAAAAAGATGGTATTCTTGCAACTAAGAAATTAATTAAACGCTTCATTTAAATGAAAACGAATTAATTTTCCTTTCAAAACTATAACTCTTCAATTCTAATATTTTTCCATCTCACTTTGATTCCTCCCCCATTATGAATCTGAAGTGCTATTGATCCTTTTCCTTTTCCTATCTTTTCGTCTTCCAGTTCAACCATCTTAATACCATTAAGCCATGTGGTTACTAAACTTCCAATTACCATTATTTTCATTTGGTTCCATTTACCCATTCTCAGGACACGATCTTTACTAGGATTAGGTTTAATTAACCACCCCCTTCCATATGATTCGTATATACCTCCTGTATTTTTTTTTGGAGGGGCTACTTCAACCTGCCAACCACTAATTTTTATACCTTCAATTGTTGATCTAAAGAAAACTCCACTATTTCCATCTGACTCTTGTTTGAATTCTAAAGAAAGTATAAAATCATTGTATAATTTTTCTGTAGATAAATAGCCGTATTTTCCTTCTGTACCACTCTCACAAACTAATTGTCCTTTTTGAACATACCATTTTTCTGTACCGTGAATTTTCCATCCTCTAAGATTTTTACCATTAAATATTTCATTCTTTTGAGCTTTGAGTCCAAATAATGTTAATGAACAAATAATTATTAAGCATAATTTTTTCATTTGTATAGGTTTGTTAGTATGATGAATAAAAATATTTGGGAGTTTTACTAATAATAGGTAAAAAAAGAACTTAAAAGTTGATTAATGATGTAGCGAGGGGGAGACTTGAACTCCCGACCTCCGGGTTATGAATCCGACGCTCTAACCTGCTGAGCTACCTCGCCATTGCATAATGGACAAATATAAATTTTTTAATTCACAGCCCACTATTTCAACTTTTAAAAAAAACAAAGTTTATAAGTTACACCTTAACTTTTTTATATATATTACAACTCAATATTACCCCTAATAAATGAGTTCAAAAACCTTCTTTTCCATAGAATTTGATTTTCATGCTTCACCTCAGCTATTATATCAGTATTTATCAACGCCCTCTGGCTTGTCTGAGTGGTTTGCAGATAATGTTAATTCCAGGGGAGAAAATTTTGAATTTATTTGGGATGATGGAGAAGAACATGCTAAATTAATTAATAGTAAAAATAATGAGAGAATTCGTTTTCAATGGATTAATGGAGAAGAAGATGAAGCAGATTATTATTTTGAATTTAAAATTGAAGTAGATGAGATAACTAAAGATGTTTCTTTAATAGTATCAGATTTTTCTGAAGAAGATGAACTTGAGGAATCAAAATTACTTTGGGAAAATCTTATTTCAGACCTAAAACAGGTGCTAGGTTCTGCATAAACAAACTAGTTTATAGATGATTAACTTTGACGGAACATGCTACCATAAGCTCTCTAATGTTCCCCATAAATTAATTAATTACTTTTCGAAATTACCAATCCATACTCATCATTTTATTGCCTTTAATAGAAAATTAATCCAATTGGAGGCTAATTATTTTTCAATTATGGCTGCACTTCGAAGATCAAGAGTTATAATTCCAATGAAATATACTCTTGAGTATTTTCAAGATCAAGCAGAATTGATCATTGATGATAATAAAGCGACTAAATATTCATTAATTCTTATTCAATTCTTTAGAAATAATATTCCAACTAAACAAGTGCCAATTAGTGAATGTAGTTTTTATATGCAAAACCTCAAAGTTGATTGGAAAAATGAAGCTATAAGCTTGACTTTGTATAAAGATCATTCTGTTTTGGCTGGAGTTTATTCTAATCTTTTTCAGACTAATGAGCCGCTTCGAAAACTTGCAGAGGTGTTTGCTTTTGAAAATGACTTTGAAGCCTGTTTGTTGATTAATAACGAAAAAAAAATAGTTGAAAGTACACGTGGAGCCGTATTTTTAATATATGATAATAAAATATACACACCCCCACTTAGCTCTGGTGTCGTAAATTCTGTTTCAAGGGAACTTCTAATAGATTTTATTAGTAAAAATAATTCCTATGAGATTATTGAAGAGGAGATTCCCGTTTTTAATTTGCAGCGCGCTGAGGAGATATTTCTTTTTTCTTTTCAGCATGGATTGACTAAAATTATTAAGTTTAGGAAGAAAGTGTTTGGTTTCGAGAAATCAAAAATAATTGAGGGATTATTTTCTGATCACCTTGGAATCAATTTTGAAATGGGTTTTCAGGAGTATTAGACCATAGTATATATTCACCCCCCAGAGCTATCATTTGATTTTTCCAAAGTGCTTCCGAGTCAAGATTTAAAATTTTATCTTTAAATGGATTTTCAATTAGAACCCATGCATTGGAGTTTATTTCTGATTCTAATTGTTCATTTGACCAACCCGAATAACCTAAAAAAAATCTAATATTATTTTTTGTTAGAATACCTTCATTTACAAGTGCAACTAATTTTTCAAAGTCACCTCCCCAAAAAAGATTATTATCAATTTTAATACTATTAGGGATTAAATGACCTGCATTGTGGATTACAAATAAATTATCTTGCTCTACAGGACCCCCAAAGTATAATTTAAAATCACTTATAATTTCCGGCATCACATCATTAATTGAGTAGGTTAAGGGTTTATTGACAATAAAGCCAAGTATTTCAGATTCTTTCCTGTTTGCTATAATAACGACTGATCTATGGAAATTTAGATCACCAAAAGCCGATGGTTCTGCAATAAGTATATTTCCTTGTACCATTGTTTTGTGAAGTTTTTTTAATTTATTTTAAAAACCTATACACAATAAATAAGAAAAAAAAAGCTTCTCAAATGAGAAGCTTTTTTAAATTTTAAAACTTAATTTAGTTTACAGAGCTTGATAAATCAGCACCAGCCTTGAATTTAACTACATTCTTTGCTGAAATTTGAATAGTCGCACCTGTTTGAGGGTTTCTACCCTCCCTTGCAGCTCTCTTGGAAACTGACCAAGATCCAAACCCAACAAGAGAAACACGTCCTCCTCCTTTAAGAGTCGATCCAACACTGCCAATTAATGATTCGAGTGCTGCTTTAGCTGCTGCTTTTGAGATGCCAGCATCTCCTGCCATAGCATCAATTAATTCTGATTTGTTCATAATCTAATAAAGGTTAATTGTTAGATTAACAAATTTAGAAGCTTTACTCAAAGTCCAATGAAAAAAGCCCTGAAATCCCTATTATTGTTAATAAAAACTAATATTTGTTGATAATCAAAGCCTATTTAACCTAATTAACCTCAATTTTAGATGAAAATGTATGTCCATTAAGTATATCAAGGGCTAACATTCTTTTTCTATTTGGAAATTGTAAGATATTACATTTTAAAAAACCATCTTTTAAAGAAATAAGTATCTCACGATTTTTAATTACAACTTGATTTAATTTAAAATTATGTGATTTTTTGATTACCTCAGCCTCAAAAATTTTAATAATCTTAGTTTCATGATTTTCTAAAAATTTTGTTCTAGCACCAGGGTAAGGAGATAGACCTTTAATTTTTGCATTGATTGACTCAACTGGTTGACTCCAATCAATGAAAGTATTTTCCTTGTCAAGTTTAGGGGCTATTTTTTCTTTACCACTAAGTTTTTGGACTTTTTGAATAATAGTTTTATCTATAATCCCATTGATTGTATCACAAACTAATTCACTCCCAATTTTTGATAATTTGTTGTGTAAGCTACCGGCATCATCATTTAAATTGATTTCTAGCTCTTGCTGAAGTAGAATTTTTCCAGAATCTATTTTTTCATTTATTAAAAAAGTGGTTACCCCCGTTATCTTTTCCTGATTTATTATTACCCAATTAATGGGCGCTGCTCCACGATAATTTGGTAAAAGTGAGGCATGAAGATTAAAGGTACCTTCAGACGGAATTGACCAAACTACTTTAGGTATCATTCTAAAAGCTACAACTACCATAAGATCGGGTTTTAGAGTTTTTAATTCATCGATAAAGTTGGGGTCTTTAAGATTTATTGGTTGGAGTATATTTAATTTATTTTCTTCAGCAAGCTTTTTAACGGCTGAAGAAGTTATATTTTTTCCTCGCCCTGAGGGTTTATCGGGAGCAGTTACAACTGCTACCAATTCAAATTTATTTTCTAATATTTTTAGTAGGCAAGTACTAGCAAATTCTGGAGTTCCAAAAAAAATAATTCGTTTATTCATTTTAAAAAAAATAAATTAAATTAAATTGTTTTCTTGATGTTGTTGCTTTCTAATATTTGCTGCAAAGCTATGATAATGTAATTATTTGCCAAGTCTATTTCTTCACTGATCATGGTTTAAATAAATAGTATTTATTTAATATTTTTCTTAAAGTATTTTTATTATTAAGATTTTGAGTTTTGAATACAGCTGTTTGCCGAGCAATTTTGACATACATTTTCTTTAAGCTCTCCAAAATAATTCAGTATACTATTTCGTTTACATTTTTTAAGATCAAATGCATATTCAGTCATTTTTTTAACTTTATTTTTTTTTTGGTGAGTGTATTCTTCTACCCTTTTTAATAATGAATTTAGGGTGAATTGATCTTCCCTTGGAACTTTCCAGTAAAGATTTATATCTGTATTGACCTGTTCAAATTTAATTATGTTTTGTTTTTCTAGCAATTTCAAATGTTTTCTTATTTTTTCTGTATTAATATCGAGAAAATGTGAAAATTGATCGACATTAATTTTTTTCTTATTTCTAAAAACATCTTCAATATTTCTCATCAAAAATTGAATAATCAATGCGCCATCGTCATTCCGTTGGATTCTTTGAAGAGCCTGTTTTTGTGAACAGGTTAACATAATAAAAGTTTGAGATTGATATATTTGTTGAAATTCAAAAATTCCTTCTCGATCAAAAAATTTAAAACAGTTAAAAATTTTCTTTGGTTTAAACTTATAAGTGTTGCAGAAGTCTTTAAGATTTAATTTAAATAACATTCCTTGCCCCTCTCCATATGGAATTTGCAAATAATTACTTAATTTTTTAAAAAAATTTTCCAGATCGTTTTTATTGGGAAGATTTTTTAAATATAAATTGTACATTCTATTTTTATCGTTTGGATTCACCAAAAGAATAGCGGAAGAGAGCTTTCCATCTCTTCCCACCCTTCCTGTTTCTTGATAGTATGACTCGATGCTTTCGGGGATCATAATGTGGAAAACTTTTCGGACATTTTCTTTATCAATACCCATACCAAATGCACTTGTAGCAACTATAATATGCGTTTTCTCACTTTTCCATTCAGCTAATTTTTGTTTTTTTATTTCATTGTTTAATCCTCCGTGAAAATAATCACAATTCAGACCCAAGTTTTTAAGCTTCATTACAGTATATTCTGTTTCTTTCCTCGAATTGCAATATATGATACAGGATTCTCTATTATTTTTTAAAGATTTTTTAATAAAATCAATTTTATCTTTTGGTGAAAATACTTGGTATTGAATATTTTTTCTTTCAAATGAAGATTTAAAAACTTTTGGCGTTTTCATTCCTAGATCAAAACTTATGCTCCTTAGGACCTCTTTAGTTGCTGTAGCTGTTAGCGCAATCATTGGTACCCCAGGTAATAATTGTTTTAAGTTTTTAATTGCTTTAAATGCAGGTCTAAAATCGTGACCCCATTCAGATACGCAGTGCGCTTCATCTATAGCTATCCCATGTATTTTAAGGCTTTTAATCTGATTTAAAAATGATTCATTTAAAAGACGTTCTGGTGTAGAATAAACCAATTTAAAATTACCATACTTTGCATTGTCAAACTGATGATCTAATGGGTTTTTGAGTGTATTATTATCAAAAAACATCGCCTTTATACCCCTCTCATTGAGTTGATTGACTTGATCTTGCATTAGAGATATAAGTGGAGAAATTACCAAGGTTAGCCCTTCTTGAATAATTGCTGGTAATTGATAACATATTGACTTTCCTCCCCCTGTAGGAAGAAGAACAATCACATCTTTTCCACTCTGGTAATACTCAATAATTTCTTTTTGCATGGGACGAAATTCACCGTTTTGCCAATATTTTTTTAGTAAATCAAGATTTTTTTTCATCTTTTACAAGCTCTAGTATTTTTAAAATTCTGTCTTTGGCTTTTCCTGTAGGAATTTCTAGTATAGGAATATTGAAAGCTTCATAGGTTTTTTTAATTTGATGATATAGACCATTAGCCTCCTCAAAAGACTCTGATCGGTGAAAATCATTGATATAAATCTCTTTCCATGGCGGAAGCAATATTGCTATTTCGTAAGTATTATTTTCAAGCTTAAATTCATTTTGAATGTAAGACTGTCCAATAAAATCCAAATAAGCGATAACATCGTGAATTCCACGGTCAAAAAAAACAAATGGTTTATCTTTTTTAAACTCAATTTTACTGGCTTCGATTAATTGTTCTATTCTTCTTTCCCATATTAATCGACTGAATTCAATAGGTTTTGATTTAAAATAATTTTCTTCACCCTCATTTTTAGATTTTTTTATTAGGCTTCGAGAAAATTCTTTAAAACAAAAATAACCATTCATCTCAAGCAATTCTATCAAGGTAGATTTTCCGCTACCTGGACCACCAGTGATTACAACTTTTTTATTCTTATTTATACTCACTTTTTTGAAAATTTGTATGGATATGATTTATATTTGTACAAAATTAATGTCCTTGATGAATTCAAAGGAAAATCCTAAAAAATTTTATGAACGTTTTCGAAGCCAACTTCAGAACTCCCAGGAATGGCCGGGTTTATATATGTTTAAATTTATTGTAAAATCTAAAAGTGATCAGGTTGAAAAGCTAAAAAAATTATTTGATAAATCTCAAAAAGAGGTTTCATTGGTTAATTCGTCGAAGAATACCTTTCAAAGCTTAACGATCAAAATCCAAATGGCATCCCCTGATGAGGTAATTGATATTTATAAAAAAGTAGGTAAAATCCATGATGTAATCATTTTGTGATAAAATTTACATTTGGAACTTACTATTCTTTGATTTTTAGTAAATTGCAATTCACCAACTTCACTTAAATAAAACTTTTCCTTTTATGGAAGTACTTCAATACAATACCGATAGAACTCAATTGATAATACCTGAATATGGTCGCCATGTTCAAATAATGGTTAATCAGCTAATAGTAACTCAGGATCGTGAGGAAAGAAATCAAATGTCTAAAGCTATAATTGGGATAATGGGTAATATGAACCCCCACTTGAGGGACGTTCCTGATTTTCAGCATAAACTTTGGGATCAACTTTTTATAATGTCTGATTTTGAATTGGATGTAGACAGTCCTTTTGAAAAACCTCAAAGAGAATTATTGATGCAAAAACCTGAAAGACTGGCATATCCCAAAACCAATCTCAAATATAGGTTCTACGGTAACAATATTAAAAATATGATTAATGTAGCAAAAGATTGGGAGGAGGGTGATATGAAAAATGCCTTAGTTTACAATATTGCCAATCATATGAAAAAGTGTTTTTTAAATTGGAACAAGGATACTGTTGAAGACGAGGTGATCTTAAAACACCTTACTGAGCTTTCAGAAGGAAAACTTTTAGTTAATGAATCCGATTTACCTTTGACAGATTCATCTGAGTTGCTAAAAAGCCGTAACAAAAATGGTAACAGTTCAAAGAACAATCACAAGCAACGAAATAAAAGAAATAATGGCCGTAAAAGATATTAATTCATTAGTTAAATGGGAAGTTTTCAAATTGAGGGTGGCCATAAACTAAATGGGGCAATAACTCCACAAGGAGCAAAAAATGAAGCCCTACAAATTTTATGTGCTGTATTACTTACTAATGAAAAAGTTACGATATCAAATATCCCAAATATTGTAGACGTTAATAAATTAATAAATCTTCTGAAAAGCCTTGGCGTTAAAATCAATTTGCTATCAAAAGGCAAGTATGAGTTTCAGGCTGATCAAGTCGATATGGACTTTCTAAATTCCTCCCAATACAAAAATGACGCAAAGCAACTTCGTGGTTCAGTGATGCTGGTTGGACCTATGTTGTCGCGCTTTGGAAAAGGTTCGATCCCTCGACCTGGAGGAGATAAAATTGGAAGAAGAAGATTGGATACCCATTTTGAGGGATTAAAACTACTTGGGGCTGATTTCAATTATAATCGACAAGATTACTTCTATAATGTGACCGCTAACAAATTAACTGGTGTAAATATATTGCTAGAGGAAGCGTCTGTTACTGGAACTGCCAATATTTTGATGGCCGCGGTTTTAGCCTCTGGTAAAACCACTATATATAATGCTGCTTGTGAGCCATACCTCCAACAGTTGTGTAAAATGCTTAATCGAATGGGAGCGAAAATATCCGGATTAGGTTCAAATTTATTGATCATTGAAGGAGTGAGTGAACTAAGCGGAACAGATCACGTTATTTTACCTGATATGGTAGAAATCGGTAGTTGGATTGGATTGGCTGCAATGACTCAAAGTGAATTGACTATAAAAGATGTAAGTTGGGATTACCTTGGTCAAATTCCTAATGTTTTTCGAAAATTAGGAATTGAACTTCAAAGAAAGGGAGATGATATTTTCATTCCCTATCAGCAGGGTTATGAAATACAGAACTTCATAGATGGTTCTATACTTACCATTGCTGATGCTCCTTGGCCAGGTTTTACCCCTGATTTGTTGAGTATAATACTGGTGGTAGCTACGCAAGCACGTGGAAGTGTCTTAATTCACCAAAAAATGTTTGAAAGTCGATTGTTTTTTGTTGATAAGCTTATTGATATGGGTGCAAAAATAATTCTTTGTGATCCTCACCGTGCTACTGTAATTGGACACGATTTTAAGTCCAAACTAAAGGCAACTGTAATGACTTCTCCTGATATTAGAGCAGGTGTTTCTTTATTAATTGCGGCGTTGTCTGCAAAAGGCACCAGTACAATTCATAATATAGAACAGATTGATAGAGGTTATGAGGAAATTGACAAGCGCCTACGAGCTATTGGAGCTAAAATCAGGAGGATTTAAAACATAATAAACTGGGCTTTTTTATTCTATATTTAAAAATTATAAAAGGGTACTAAGTTTTTTTAATCTTTTAACTATTTATTGGTCTTACACAGAATTTCTTGCTACTTAAAATAAAATTATTTTTTTGAAATTTTATTATTGCTGATTCCTCTCTGTCTACTACATTTAAATCTATCGATATTACTTGCCCGCCTCTTTAAGTGTTTGGTTTTTCTTCCTTGAACCCTTGAGCGCCACATTTTAAAGCTACTGGGTTTCATTTCACTTCTCATCAATTTAATTACTGCTTCTTCCTTTAATCCAAACTGTATTAGAATTGCATCAAAAGGAGTTCGGTCTTCCCATGCCATTTCTATTATCCGGTCAATCTGTTTTGCAGAGAGTGAACTTTGTTTTTTCATATCATTAAACTATTTCTGTTAGCCAGTGTGTGTTTAGCAAGGATTCTTTTTCCTTCTTTTCTTACTGCAGGGCTTTTAGAGATCGGCCATAGGGTAGAGATGGCATTTTTTCTTGATTTTTCTAAATCGATTATTGGCTTAGGGTAGTCTTTCCCCAATTTGAAACCATATATACTTGTCTCAAAAGAATTCATCAACCAAGGAGTGTGAACAATTGCTTCAGGTAACATCCTTAATTCAGGTATCCACTGTTTGATAAACACCCCTTTGGGATCATGTTCTTTGCCATTTTTTACTGGGTTGTAAATTCTTAACATATTTATTCCAGTCACTCCAGCCTGCATCTGTAATTGTGGATAATGTATACCAGGTTCAAAATCCAAAAATTGACGAGCTAAGAAATGAGCACAAGCTTGCCATGGTTGCCACAAATGATGAGTAAAGAATGATACGATTAGAGAACGCATCCGGAAGTTTAAATACCCTGTTTCGACTAAACAACGCATCGCCGCATCTATCAAAGGAAATCCTGTGTTTCCTTTCTCCCAAGCCTCTATATAGGATGGGTTAATAGTTTTTTTTAGTTGGTGATATCCTTTATTAATACTAGTAAATTCCATGGAACATTCCATTTCAAATTTTTGAATAAAATGAGATTGCCATCTTAAACGAGAACTAAATGCCCTTAGTGCGTAGCTCTTGTTTCCTTGTGTTCTCTCATATTCGGTTTTTTGCAATAATTGTCGCATAGAAATGTTGCCAAATGCTAAATAGGGAGACAATCTGCTACAGCTTCTTCGCGAGAGATCAGGTTTTGAAATGTGTTTTTGATAATTAAGATACCGATAATTAAAAAATGATTTTAAATAGCGGTATGCGTTTTGATAACCTCCAATTTGGCGGATACCCTTTGACTCTGTTTGTAGGGTATCCTCCCCGAGATAAAACTCAAAACTTTCAATTATTTTGAGCGGTATGAAATTACTTACAGAAAATGAAATTTTTTCAATTTTTTGATTCATCAATTGATCCCATTTTTTTAACCAATCATTCCTATTTTTTATCCCTCTAAAAACACCTTGTTGGAGATACTCCTTAAAGGCAATTTTATTCTTTAGACACCAAGCCACCACATGTTGATCTCTTTTATAAGTTGCCATTACCCCAGTTTCTTGATGTGCATGAACGGTTTTGATTTTGAATTTTCTTGAGATAGAAGCTAAAATTTTAATTACATCCCCTTTGGCAAGGCAAACAACTGTTTTGTAATTTTTTAGCTGTTTATTAATATCCCGAATAGATTCCTTGATAAAATTGAAGTGACGAGAACTATAGTGTGGGTCTTTGAATAAAATATCCTCGAATACATAAACCAGAATGACTCTTTTTTTTGAGTTAATTGCCTCTAAAATAGGCTTGTGGTCATATAACCTTAAATCACGCTTTAACCAGACAATATGTATGGGTTCAAAATTAGTATCCATCGGGATTCTGAATTATGGATAACGCTCTTTCTTTGATTTCTTGTTTCTCTAAAGCAGGGATCTTGTCCAATAGCCTCAGCATCATTGCCATGCGGTTGTTTTTACTGAAATGAGTTTTCTTATCTTCTAAGAAATTCCAATATAAACTATTAAAAGGACATGCATTCTCACCAATTCTTTTGGTACGATCATAAGTGCATAATTCGCAATAATTACTCATTTTATGAATATAGGATCCTGAGGAAACATATGGTTTGGTGGCAACAATTCCACCATCAGCCCATTGACTCATCCCTCTTGTATTTGGAAGCTGAACCCACTCAATTGCATCTGCATACACCCCTAAATACCAGGCATCCACTTCATCAGGATTACACTGGATTAATAGGGCAAAATTTCCAGTAATCATGAGTCTTTGAATATGATGTGCGTAGGCAGTATCCAAGGAGTCTGAGATACTTTCATGAAGACAATTCATCTTGGTAGCACCAGTCCAGTAAAAGTCTGGCAACTTGTTATAATTATCCAACTTATTGTTGGACTTGTAGCCTGGCATCTCTCTCCAATAGATTCCTCGCATATATTCTCGCCAGCCCAAAATTTGACGAATGAAACCCTCTACTTGAGAAAGTTCAATGACCCTACTGTTTTTGTAATAATGATTTACAACGGCTTCAATAACTTCTTTTGGATGGAGTATTTTGACATTTAAAGCAAATGAAATTCTAGAATGAAATAGATTACGTTGTTCATTGTGCATCGCGTCTTGATAGTCTCCAAAATGGACCAAAAGATGGTTGCAGAAATATTCTAATTGAGCAAAGGCTTCTTTACGGTCTGTGGGAAATAGATAGTGTTCTTGATGATAATTCCCAAAGGTTTTTATTCTGGCTTTTTGAATAGCGCTGAGAATTTCGCTTTGGGATCCTATCCCTGTTTTGTAGGCATTTGGAATAATTGGGGTACCTTTCCATTTTTTGCGATTGTTTTTATCGAAGTTCCATTGTCCCCCAAGGGGTTGTCCATTATCCATCAAAATATCATATTTCTTTCTCATATTGCGATAGAAAAACTCCATAATCAATTGTTTTTTACCTTCAAAAAAAGATTTCAAATCTTCCCTTTTCGTTAAAAAATGTTCACTGTCGAAACTTTGAGAGGGAATATTAATCTCACCACAGAGTTTTTTTAATTGATCATCCAGTCGGTATTCATCTGGTAATTGATATTCGAATTTTGAAATACTCTTTTCGGTGATTAGATTCTTGATGTTCTCGCTTAGGCTATTTTTTGAAATTTCGCTGCCAATATCAAAATACATTACCTGATGACCTTGAGATTTTAAAGCTTTTGCAAATGCTCGCATGGCTGAAAAAAAGGCGACTATTTTTTGGATGTGATGCAAAATATAATCAGTCTCTTGTCTGAGTTCATAGATTACATAAACAGTGTTCTGATCTTTCACTTTATACCAAGAATGATCTAGGTTTAGTTGATCTCCAAGTATTAATCTTAATTTCATTTGAACAACGTTTTTTGTAGCCAAAGATTTTGAAACCTAGAATTGGAATCATACCGTTGAGCTTGCCATTGAATATCAAACTTTCGGTCTCTGGGATCATTCCCAACCCCTGAAACATACATCCAATTACCATAATTACTGTGTACATCATAGTCAATCAAGAGGGATTCAAAATAGGCCGCCCCCATACGCCAATCCATTTTTAGATCTTTAGCAAAAAAACTTGCGACGTTTTGACGCCCACGATTGCTCATCCAACCTGTTTGTTTTAACTCAATCATATTTGCATTTACAAAAGGCTCTGAAGTCTTGCCCTCACACCAGCTATCGAAAACTGAATAGGAGTTACCCCATCTATAATCTCTTTCCAATATTCCTTTAGTTTTAAATATTTTATTGCCGTGTTTCATAGAGATGTATTTAAAATAATCTCTCCAAATCAATTCAAAAATAAGCCAATAGGTCGACTGGTTTTTTTGGACGGATTTTTCATACCGCTTGATTTCCCAATAAATCATTTTTGGTGAAATAGATCCATTTGCGAGCCAAGGTGAAAACTTTGAGCTATAGTCGGTCCCTACCAGTCCATTTCGTGTGTTTTTATAATATGAAAGTTTTTTAGTTTCCCAAAAATAAAGTCTTAATCGCTCTATTGCATTAGCAGTTCCTCCGCGAAATGGAAACGCGCTTCTGTAATCTGTTTCAGTGCTTTTTAATCCAAGGTCAGAAAGATTAGGTAACTCATAACTTTTTTCAAGTAAATTCGATGAAGGCAAAGGTTTGGTTAAAGATAAAACGGGTTTAATAGTTACATCTTTTTCACAACGCTTTCTAAATGAACCAAAAACCTCAGGAATTTGAGAAATATTAAAAGGTAATTCCTCTGGATGAAAAAGCATTTGTTCATAGTTTCTAACCCAACTAATCTTATCTTTAATGGCATTAGATACTTTTTTCTCTTCCTCTAACTCTTCTTGTGTCCACTCCCTTTGTAAATAAATACTTTTAACATGATGTTTTTTTACAATTTGAGGAATAGTTTGCTGAGGAGGTTTTAGGTCTATCACAAGTGTTATATTTAACTTTTTCAATGCTGCCTTAAGGTCTTCAACGCTTTCGATTAAAAATTTTGCTCTGTATTTTTCCGTTTTTTTAAAACCCCACCTGATGTTGCCATAATGACTAGGGTTAAATGTATAATACGCAATTACATTATCATAGCTTGCTATTGCTCGATTTAACCCCATATGATCTTCGACCCGTAAATCGTTCCTAAACCAAACCAGTGCTGAAGTTATTTTCTTTGACATTTCTTACTACAATACTTTACATTATCCCAGTCTCTTTTCCATTTCTTTCTCCAAAGAAAAGGCCTTTGGCATTTTATACAGATTTTAGCGGGTAGGTGTTGTTTCTTAATTCCCTTCATGAAGGATTAAGAGCCGCTTTGTATTTTGTCAAACACCTTTCACGAGCCATTTTATGTTCTACAATTTGAGTAGGGTAGGTAGGTTCATTCAAATCTTTTACCCATTTAGAAATATATTCCAAGCTTTTATCAAATTTTTTTATTTGCTCATGGGGATTAAATATTCTAAAATAAGGGGCTGCATCCACACCACATCCAGCTGACCATTGCCAGTTACCAACATTGCTGGATTGTTCATAGTCAAATAGCTTTTCCGCAAAGTAGGCTTCCCCCCATCGCCAGTCGATCAGCAAATGTTTACACAAAAAACTAGCAACCAACATTCTTACTCGGTTGTGCATGAAACCTGTCTCGTTCAATTGCCGCATTCCAGCATCTATAAGAGGGTAGCCCGTTTTTCCATTGCACCATTTTTCGAAATCTTTCTCATCATTTAAATAATCAATACGGTCATATTGTTTTTTAAAACATTGATTTACTGTGTAAGGAAAATGCCATATGATTTGCATGAAAAACTCTCTCCAAATTAATTCTTTGAGAAAAATATTATTCTTGCGCTTTGAAGATTTTTGAACTAATGTTCTAATACTTTGTGTACCAAATCTTAAATGAACTCCTAATCGAGAAGTGCTGTCAATATTAGGGAAATTTCTCGTTTCTTCGTACCTGTCAATGGTTTTATTATCGAATTTAAAGGGTTTGGGAGTAATTTTGGATTCTATAAAACCCAGATCATCCATAGTGAGTTCAGGAAGATTTGATCCCTTGTAAAATTTGTCTAAATGTTTCTCAGATGGAAAATATTCTATACCCTCTTCATCAAATTTAGCCAACCATTTTCTGGAATAAGGAGTATAAACTACATACGGGTTTCCATCGTCCTTGGCAACTTCATTTTTCTCATAAATAACCTGGTCTTTGTAGGTCTCAAAGGCAATCCCTTTTTCCCTCAAAAAAGAGCCTATTTCGTCATCTCTTTTTAAAGCATAGGGTTCATAATCGTGATTTACAACTACTTTTTCTACCGAAAAATTTTGGATAATTTTTTTTATAACAGCCCTGGGAGTGCCCCGATAAAGCCCTATCCGACACCTGTTCCCCCTCATGGTGTTATTGATGCCACCCAAGGCGTTATAAATAAATGATAATCTTGCATCGTCTTTACTTAGTTTTGAAGTAATTTCAGTATCAAAAATGAAAATGGGAAGAACTTTATTTCCTCCTGTTAATGCTTTATACAATCCTTTATTATCGTCAAGCCTTAAGTCTCTTCTAAACCAAAAAACGGTCAGCTTTTCCATAAATAATTAACTTTTAATACTACCTATTCCACCATCAATTGTTATAGTTTGTGCTGTCATCCAGCTACTTTCATCACTGATAAGAAACTTTGCCATCTGAGCAATTTCCGTTGGATTTCCAACCCTTTGAAGGGGATGTCTTGATGCTGCATTAGTTTTTTTAGTTTCGTTATTGAGAAATTTTTCAGCCATTCTCGTATCAACTAATGAAGGTGCAATTACATTAAATCTGATTTTAGGGGCTAATTCTGCGGCCAATGATCGAGCTAATCCTTCAAGTGCACCTTTAGCCGTTGCTACGGAACTGTGAAATGGCATTCCAGTTGTTACGGCGACTGTACTAAATAATACTACACTTGAGGGAATTTCACAATTTTGTAAATTATTCTGTACAGCTTGAAGAGTCTTAATTGCTCCCAACACATTTATTGAAAAGTCCTGAATAAACACCTCTTGCTTTAATCCCTTAAATGGTCTGAGGTTAATACTTCCTGGACAATAGACAAAACCATTTAGTTGATCTGGAATTTTACTAATATCCAAATCGTCTTTTTCAACATCAAAAGGAAGGTAAGTTATTGGTAAATCACTAATGGAATCATTAGTTCTACTTGCAACGATGACATTATTTTCTTGACAAAGTAGTTTTACCAATGCCAATCCCACGCCTGAACTTCCTCCTACAATAAGTATATTCTTTTTCATATTACTTGCTTTTATATTCTCCAAACAGCTCTATCAGTTTTTTTTTTCTGTATTGAAAGATTTCATCGAGCTTAGGTTTTACTATGATGGGTTGAGCAATTTGACCCAAAATACCCATCGGTATTTTATAATCAATTATATCTTCCATTTCAACTCCGTTTTTGATCGATTTAATAAAGTGTTTATGGTGCCATAAAGAATATGGACCAAAACGCTGTTCGTCAACAAAATATTTACCCTCACGCACGTGGGTAATCTCAGTTACCCATTTAGTACGAATTCCAAGAATAGGAGTTACAATATATTGTATGATTTGACCAGGATACATTTTTTTTTCTGCACCACTCAAAATCTCAAACCCCATGTAGTCTGGGGTGATAGTCTTCAGATTAACTGGATCTGATAAAAATTCCCATGCTTCGGACGTTGAAATGGGAAGGTTTTGTATAATATTTAAGCGGTATATTTTCATTGAATCTTGTATATACAAATATACAAATTGTTTAATATATTCATTAAAATATTAAACAAAATAAACACGATTCTTGAAACTATAAAAATTGTTTTTTATATTTCTGATTAAATTCAAATTATGAAAAATTATCTTTTAGTTTTCCTGCTGATAAGTTGCATAGGATTAAATTCTCAGGTTTTAACACCTCAGCCAAGTCCAAGAGCTAAAGTCTCTCAAAGGGTAGGGTTAACTAAAGTTGAGATTGATTATTCTCGCCCTGCTGCCCGTGGAAGAAAAATTATAGGAAATTTGGTTAGATACAATGAAATTTGGAGAACCGGCGCAAATAAAAATACGATTATTTCTTTTTCAGATCCAGTACAAATTGAGGGTAATACTCTTCCTGCAGGTCAATATGCTATATACACATTACCTAGCGAAAATAAATGGAAAGTATATTTCTACAAGTCAACTAATAACTGGGGACTTCCTAATCCCTGGGATGAGTCTCAGGTTGCTCTATCTTTAATTACTAATCCTTATTTTTATGATTATAAAACTGAAAATTTTACTATATCTATTTCAGATATTCATAGTGATTCTGCCCATCTGAATTTGATCTGGGAAAAGACTTTAATAAGTATCCCCTTTGAAGTACCAACCAAGGTGAAAACGATGCAAAGTATAAATGAAACCATGACTGGAAACCCAAAACCAAATGACTATTACAATGCTGCATTATATTTTCTTCAAGAAAAAATAGATTTAAATCAAGCAAAAGATTGGATGGAAACAGCTATTGCTAGAAGAGATACTCCTGCTTTTTGGATGTATTATCGTCACGCTTTGATTTTGTCAGAATTAAATGATAATAAAGCCGCATTAAAGTCTGCAAAAAAATCTTTAGCTCTAGCTGAAAAAGCTCAGAATAAGGATTATGTAATTTTAAATAAAGAACTCATTGAAAAGTATAGCAAGTAGATTTCTATACTTTATTTTTAATGATTTGCTGAATGATAAATGCATTAAATACTGTCATTAATGCACCAATCACATTAAGCCAAAGGAAGCTGACCCAGTCACTGTAGAATACAATCAATACTATAATTTCAGATATAATAGCAGCTATGAAAATAGCATTTTCCTTTATTGATTTGTTAAAGATGGCAACAAGAAAAATTCCTAAAATTGTTCCATAAAAGAGTGACCCTATGATATTTATCAATTGAATAAGGTTTTCAAATAAGTTACCTATTAAGGCAAAAGCTATTGAGATTACACCCCAAACTAGCGTAAATGCTTTTCCAGCCCAGACATAGTGTTTTTCTTTGAGATCGGATTTATAACGTTTATAGATATCAACTAAAGTTGTGGCTGATAATGCGTTAATTTCTGATGCTGATGAGCTCATTGCTGCAGATAAAATTACCGCTATTAAAAGACCTATTAAGCCTTGTGGTAAATAATTTAAAATGAAATATATAAAGACATAGTCCTTATCGTTTGCCTCGACTTTAGGTTCAATTTTTTCGATTAATTTTTTTGCTTCTTTTCTATTTTTCTCGGCTTTTTTCTCCAGTTTAAGATATTGACTCTGTAATTGGTGGTTAATAAAGAAATCCTTTTGTTTTAGATGTTTTTGCTTCTCTAAATGTATAATTTCATTGGCAGTTACTATTGCATTAAAATCCTCTCGTTTATCAGTCTCTTTAACTTTTTCTATCACATAGGGATTAAAATTTATTGGAGTTTTTTCATATTGAAAAAAGATAAATACCAAAACTCCAATTAGAAGGATGAAGAATTGCATTGGTATTTTTAGAAAGCCATTCATGATCAAACCCCTTTGGCTTTCCAGGAGTGATTTCCCAGAGAGGTATCGTTGTACTTGACTTTGGTCTGTTCCAAAGTAAGATAATGACAAAAATAGACCACCCGTTATACCACTCCAAAATGTGTATCGGTTATCAAGATCAAAGCTAAAATCTAAGATATCGAGTTTGTCATTCATACCAGCCAATTGAAGAGCATTTGAAAATGTAAGATTCTCGGGTAGAGATCTAACAATAAAAATAAATGCAGCCATCATCCCAAAAAAAATAATAAACATTTGTTGTTTTTGCGTAACATTGACAGCCTGTGTTCCACCAACCAATGTATAAAGGATTACCAATAGACCGATGATGACCACTAAAACTTTCGTGTTCCAACCTAAAACAACACTAAGAATTATTGCCGGAGCATATATGGTAATTCCTGCTGCCAATCCACGCTGAATCAAAAACAGGATAGCGGTGAGTGTTCTTGTTTTAAAATCAAACCTCTTCTCCAAAAACTCATAGGCCGTAAATACCTTTAGCTTGTGATATAACGGCAGAAAGAATACACAGATAATAATCATCGCAAAAGGCAATCCAAAATAAAACTGTAAAAAACCCATTCCATCGTTAAATGCTTGCCCTGGGGTAGATAAGAAAGTAATAGCGCTGGCCTGAGTGGCCATGACAGATAGCCCAACGGTGAACCAAGATGCCTGATTACCTCCTTTGATGTAATCTTTTATATTTTTATGAGAATTGTTTTTCCATATCCCGTAGGCAATTATAAAAATTAATGTTAAGGACAAAACAACCCAATCAATCAGCACCATCAATTAAAAATTTTCATGAAAAAATAAAAAAAGGTCCAAAACCCAAATTGCGTTAATAATAATAAACAGTAAATCTGACTAAACCCCCTCATTTATTTGCAATTAGGTTAAAAAATAGGCGATAGGCTCCTGGGACACCTGCAGGAAGTTGCCTAAAGAAACTTAATCCTGTATACACTACTTTTCCTTGCCCATAATTGGCCACCAATAAAGCTCCTCTTTTTGGTTGTTCTCCAGGATCGCTCATTTCAAATAATGGAGAAAAGTTTTTATCCCATTGTTTTGGAAAGTATAGACCTCTTTCTTGAACCCATCCCTCAAAGTCTTCCAAACTTATTTTATTTGGATAATTAAGTAAAGGGTGTTTGCTATCTAACATCTTTACTTTTGAATTTTCGTCAGTAATACGATCTCTTGATAGCTCAATGCTGTAGGGGGTTATGGTTCCGGTTTTTAAACCTCTACTCGTGTTGTATTGAATCAATAAGTTTCCACCTTGATGTACATATTTCCAAAGCACATTTTTTTTGTAGGAAAGAGATTCATGAACATTGAATGCTCGAATACCTAATATAACAGCATCGAAAGAATTTAATTTTTCAAGAGTAATGTCTTCACTATCAAATTTTTCTACAATTACCCCTACAGCTTCTATGCTTTCAGCAACATTATCACCTGCACCATTAATGTATGCTACCCTTTCGACACCTGTTTTTAAATTCAAGGCTACAGCTCGAGTAGATGATGGTTGGACCATATATTGCTGAGGAATATGGTCATAAGAAATCTCTTGAATGGCTGATTGGATTTTTTCCTTGTCATTTGTTAATTCAGGTCTTAATTGAACTACTTCTTCACTTTTCGGAGCAGTTACATTAAAAATAAATTCTTTTTCAATTCCTTTTCCATCGATCATTACTTCTTGGTGACTTGGTTCAATAACCCATGATTCAGGTGATTTTAGACTTAATTTACCCTTGAAAGATTTACCTAAATTCTTAACTTGAACTATTACCTTTTTCGTTTGACCTGTTCCAAATAACTGTACCGGGGTATTTAAATTAGCAGTAGCAGAAGGAAGTACTTGGAAGGCAGTTGTCACTTCTCCTTTTACAGGATCATTTTTTCGATATTTAAGCGGTTTTTGAACCTCAATATTTTTCCCCTCAATAAGCAAGTATAATTTTAAAACTATAGGTGGAGGAGTATTTGGTAAACCAACAATTTCTTTACGATTGGTTTTATACATTCCCTTTTCTCCTTCTTGGATCAACCAGTATGGGCTACTTATGGATTCATTGATGATATGGTTAATTTTTTTTGAGAAAACTTGATTTTTTCTCATTTGACTGCTAACTTGATATGTTTTGTTTTTCAAAACTACTTTTTTGAGTACTACTTCAGCTGAACTGGGGTTATTAATTAATAGATTTACGTCCAATGATTCGCCTTTTACACCAAAGGGAATACTTGTGTTTGCTTGAATTTCAATACCCAAACAGTTCAAGATAATCGATTTAATTTCATTTAGCTTAATTGACCTCCAGTGTTGATCATCTATTTTGTTGATAAGATCTCTTGCTTCAAGTAGTTTTGGGACACTCTTTAGTGGGGTAGTTAAATCAAAATTAGCAATGATTTCATTAATTATTTTTTCTATATTTTTTCCTCCCCTTACCCTAGTCCAACTTGTGTTAATTCCTTCAAAAGGATCATTTCCGATAATAGGCTGACCTTGAACCAGGGACAAATATTCAGTCCTACTCCCTAATGCAGGTGAACTACCAAAGCCCTGGGACTTATGTTGACTTCTACTCAAAGCAGCAATTTCAGAATTACTTTTTCCAGTAAGTGGGTCATAAACCCCCATATCAATAGAAATTAATCCGGTTTTATCAGCACGATTAAAACTTTCTCTTCCCCCATAGAAGTACCATGAGGTATTGAAGAATAGTCGCTTAGGTTTCCAATTACCAGCAGCAGTATTTTCATAGAGTTTCTTAAATGCAAGATTACTTATTACAGCCGATGCAGTATGATGACCGTGAGTGCGACCAGAACTTGCAACATTGAATCGGTTAATAATAATATCGGGCTTAAACTCATTTATTCGATCAATGGTTTGATTGAGAATTTTATCTTTTTCCCAAAAGTCAAAAGTCTCTTCAGGGTTTTTTGAATATCCAAAATCATTTGCCATAGTGAAAAATTGTAACCCTCCATCAATTTTTCTAGCAGTAATGAGCTCCTGGGTTCTTATTAACCCGAGCCCCTCTCTTAGTTCAGGTCCTATAAGATTTTGTCCTCCATCGCCTCTAGTAAGAGATAGGTAGGCTGTCCTTGCTAGTAAGTGATTTGAAAAATAAGAAATCACTCTTGTGTTTTCATCATCAGGATGTGCTGCAAAATAGAGCACTGTTCCTAAAAAATTTAATTTCTTAATCTGTTTATAAATTTCAGCAGAGGACTGAGCCTTTAAAGTAGAAAAGGTAAAGCTCACAAAAAGAAAAAACAATAATAAGGCAAGACGGTTGAAAAAAATGTCAAGATTTAGCTTCATTCTTAATTTAATTTAAACACGTAAATTGATAATTATCGTTTTGATTTAAAATCAAGAAGATTAAAAACAAATTACAATTTTGTTTTATCATATGATTTATGTTTGGGTTAAAAGTTTAATCCGTTCGCTAACTTGTGATAGAGGTAAACCGACTACGTTTGTGTAACTACCCACTAATTTTATGATCCCAATTTCACCAATCCAATCCTGAATTCCATAAGCTCCTGCTTTATCGAGCGGAGGTTGGATTCTGATATAGTGTTCTATTTCATCAGTAGTTAAATCTCTAAATTGAACATTGGTAATTTCAGATATAATATCAAATTTATTATGAGTTAAAAAACCTACTGCGGTAATGACTTGGTGGGATTTACCTGACAAAAATCTTAGCATTTCTTTTGCCTTTTCAATATCATTGGGTTTCCCCAAGCATTGGTCTTCACACCATACGACCGTGTCTGCCGTCACAAAAATTTGTTTTGGAACAATTATTTTTTTGAAAGGTTGACTTTTTTTATTTACAATGTATTCAGGAATTTCAATACCTTTTAAATGTGAAGGAAAAGATTCATCAACTGGGTAAACTTCAATTTTAAAAGGAATCCCCAATTTTTCAAAAAATGCTTTTCTTCTTGGGGATTCAGAGGCTAAAATTACCTCGTATCCGTTTAACTTATACATTATTTAGTATTTATTCTTTATTACAAAGTCCCATTTACCTTGAACCCTAAGTACTTGTTCAATTATTTCTCTAACACAACCCTCACCCCCATTTTTGTGCGAAACGTAATCAACAAATTGCTTTACATCTGTTGCAGAATCATTTGGACATGTGGATACTCCTGCAAGTTCCATCACCGGAAGATCTGGTACATCGTCACCCATGTATAATACTTGATCAGGGTTAATTTTAAATTTCCCAAGGAAATCCTTAAAAGCAGTTTTTTTTTCATGAATGCCTAGATAAACTTTGTCAACCCCAAGAAGTTCTAGTCTGTTTTTAACCCCTTGATTTGTTCCTCCTGATATAATGCCTATTTTAAACCCTTTATTTAGTGCATACTTGAGAGCAAAACCATCCTTTGTATCCATCATTCGATACATCTCTCCCTCTGTTGTGACCATTATTTTTCCATTGGTTAAAACGCCATCTACATCAAAAATGAAGGCAGTAATATCGTTTAAAAGTATTTTATAGTTTTTTTTACTCATGTCTTTTTTTAATTGAGTCGGTTAAGCCAAGATATATTTTTTTAATTCCTTCATCAGATAATAAATTTAGGTGTTTATTAATCGTTTTATTGTCCTTCCTTTTTGCTGGGCCAGTCTGGGAATTTCTTGCTCCAATTTCAATTGCATTTTTATGAGTTTCTTCAATTATTTTATGAAAAATAGCAAATGGAATGCCATGGTTTTGAGCAATTTTTTCTCCAAGTTCTATAAGGTGATTCCCGAAATTATTAATAATTACTGCAATTAGGTGAACATAAGATCTTTTTTGAGAATTCATTTCAATGGGCTTTCCCCCAATTTTGAGAACTAAATCTTGAAGTAACTTGAAATCATTTTTATTCTTTGTTTCAATGAGAAAGGGAAGTTTATTGAAAGTTGCTAGGGGCATATTTGAAAAGGTTTGGATAGGGTAAAGTACACCTTTTTTGGAATTGCATAATAACTCATCTATTGCAATTGAACCTGAGCAATGAACAACGAGAGCTGAAGTTTTAATTTTTGCACTCATTTTCGCTATTTCATCGTCAGATATAGCAATCAAATAAATATCTGCGGGTTTTAAGTCTGAAATCTTATCCGTAATAGAAATTTTATTTTCGAAAGATCTTATTTTCTTAGGTTTTCTACTATACCATTGTATTAAATCTACCCCACTGGAAATATCAAATATTTTTTGAAAATTCATTGCCAAATTTCCAGCACCAATAAGCACCACTTTAATCATTCTCAAAAATACATAAAGATATCATCCTGAAATTTATTAAACTTAAATATTATAGTACAAAATAATTTATAACATTCTTTTACGGCGCTATATAGAATAATTAATTTCGTTGTTTGAAGTTATAATAATTCGTCCTCATAAGGTATCTTTGCATTGCAAATGAAGTGTGAAGATTGATATGAAAGAAAAATTTCTAAAGTACTTATTTTCTAATCAATTAATGGCCATTTTATTCGTCGCCTTTTCCACGGCTATGGGCTTTGGCACCTTTATTGAAAGTTGGTATAGCACGGATACCGCTAAAATTTGGGTATACAACGCGTGGTGGTTTGAGCTCATTTTAGCCCTATTTATGATTAATTTTTTTGGCAATATTTTTAAATACCGATTATTAAGAAAAGAAAAATGGGCCATCTTAATGATTCATCTGTCTTTTATTTTAATTATTGCAGGAGCATTTATTACTCGGTATTTTGGATATGAAGGTGTTATGCCGATTAGAGAGGGTATCTCTGAAAATTCCTTTCTATCTGAAAAAACCTACTTGACTTTATTTGTTGAAGGAGATATAGATGGCGTTGCTCAACGAAAAACATTGGAAAAGGATTTTCTGTTTTCGGAGTATGTAAATAATTCTTTTTTATGGGAAAATGAATTTAACGGTCAATCCTTTTCAATTGGTTTTCAAGATTTCTCTGAAGATGTAAGCGAACAACTTGTGCTTGATGATTCTGGGGATCGTTACATTAAAATAGTTGAATCCCAAGATGGCACTAGACATGATCATTATCTCAAAGAAGGTGAGGTTACAAATATTCACAACTTACTTTTTACGTTAAACAATCCGATATCAGGAGCTATAAATATTAGATCAGTTGGTGGTTTACATTATATAACTACGCCATTTGACGGTAATTTTATGAGAATGGCTGATCAGATAACAGGAGAAGTTTTTAAAGGAAATGAACAAGAATTACAGTTTAGATCACTGTATAATTTAAGTGGTTTTCAGTTTGTAATCCCTGAACCCCCATTAAGAGGTAAGTTTGACTGGATAAAAGCCAAGGAAGGAGATCCTGGTGTCCAAGATGCACTTAAATTGAAGGTCCAAACCAATGGTATTTCTGATTCATTAACTTTATTAGGAGGTAAGGGAATAGTAAATAATATGAAAAAAATTAAGATTGGAGAACTTGACTTCTATTTTAAGTATGGTTCTAAAAAATTGGAGCTTCCATTTTCAATAAAACTGAATGATTTTATTGCAGAAAAATATCCTGGCACTGAAAAAAGTTATTCTTCTTTTATGAGTAAAGTTTCAGTAAAAGACATTAAACCCTTTGATTACGATATTTATATGAATCATGTTTTAGATCATAAGGGATATAGATTTTTTCAAGCTTCTTTTGATCCGGATGAGAAAGGAACTGTTTTATCAGTTAATCATGATTTTTGGGGGACTTGGGTCACTTATGTGGGATACATTTTATTGTATTTGAGTATGATAGGGATTTTCTTCATTGGAAAAACACGGTTTAAAGAACTCTCTAAATCATTAGAAAAAATTAAACAGAAAAAAAAGCAGTTTCTTTCCTTGATTTCCTTAATATTTTTATCAAACATAAATGCCCAAAACCATAATCTAAGCCTTACAAATAATTTTAATTTTGATTCGGTTATTAATGCCAATGCAATTAATGCAGTTCATGCCCAAAAATTTGGACGATTAGTTATACAAGATTTAGGAGGTCGAATGAAACCTGCTAATACATTTTCTTCTGAGCTACTTAGAAAAGTCAGTAAAAAAGATTCTTATGGGGATCTTAATTCAGACCAGGTGATGATGTCTATTATTGAAAGTCCCGCTTTGTGGTATAATATTCCTCTAATTTATTTAAAACGAGGCAATGATAGCATTAGAAATATCGTTGGAGTAAGTGAAAAAGATAAATATGTTTCTTTGGTATCTTTTTTTGATAATCAGGGTAATTATAAAATTGCCTCTCAATTAGAAAATGCCTATCGTGCAGCTGTTCCAAATCAGTTTCAGAAAGATTTCATAGAAGTGGATCGAAGAGTTAACTTGTTTTATTCAGCCCTTGAAGGTAAGGTTTTACGAGTATTTCCAATTCCAGGTGATTCTTCAAAAAAATGGGTTTCTTTTCCTGAGCTCAATGAAGTAAACTTCAGAGGTAAGGACTCATTATATGTACATAATATCTTACCATTGTATTTTAACTCACTTCGTTTGGCCAAAGATGATGGGGATTACTCACAGGCTGATAACTTGTTGGAAAGTTTAGAAGGTTTTCAACGAAAATACGGAGCAGATATACTACCATCAGAAAAAAAAATCAATGCTGAAATTCTATATAATCGCTACGATATTTTTAAAAAATTATTTAGTTGGTATCTTTATGCAGGGTTACTTCTTTTTTTAATACTAATCTTTCAGATTTTTAAACCAGTAAAGCTTTTAAAGTATTTTATTACTTTTTTGAAGATCAGTTTGTTATTGCTTTTTGTACTTCATACTGGAGGTTTGGCCGCACGCTGGTTTATTTCTGGTCATGCCCCTTGGAGTGATGCCTACGAATCCATGATTTATGTGGCTTGGGCAACTATGTTTTTTGGTTTAATTTTTGGAAGAAAATCAATGTTAACGATGGCTGCTACAGCCTTTGTATCTTCAATGATTTTGATGATTGCTCACTGGAATTGGATGGATCCTTCTATTGCAAACTTACAACCTGTATTGGATAGCTATTGGTTGATGATTCATGTTGCAGTTATTGTGGGTAGTTATGGTCCTTTTGCTTTGGGTATGATAATTGGAGTGGTTTCATTACTTCTTATCTCTATATCAGGTAAAACTAACAAGGAAAAAATTAGTTTGAATCTAAAAGAATTGACAATTATTAATGAATTATCCATTACAGTTGGATTAATCATGTTGACCATTGGTAATTTCCTTGGAGGAATGTGGGCAAATGAAAGCTGGGGGCGTTATTGGGGGTGGGACCCAAAGGAAACTTGGGCTCTTATCAGTATTCTGGTATATGCATTTGTAATTCACATGCGTTTCGTTCCAAGTTTACGCGGAAGTTGGACATTTAACTTTATGAGTATTGTTGCTTTTGCCAGTATTATGATGACTTATTTTGGAGTGAATTTTTATTTGGTTGGTCTGCATTCCTATGCTAGTGGAGAAAAGATTATTACCCCAAATTTTGTTTACTATACAGCTATTTTAGTGGCTATTTTAGGTGGAATCTCATACTGGCGTTACCAAAAGGTATTTAAATCCTAAGTGGTATAATTATTTATATTAAAAATTAATATGAAGCAATACTATTTTTTTGTTTTTTTTATCTTATTTATAACCTGCTCAGAGACAGAATCACCTGAGATTATTTCATCCTATGAGGCTAATAAAGAAAAATGGGAAAATGCTTCGATTCTGGATTACAGTTTTGTCTTTCAAGTTTCATGTTATTGTACTGAAGAATATACAAGCCCTAAAGCAGTTTCAGTGAGGGATGGAAACATCGTAACAGTTAATGATTTAGCTTACAGTGAAGAAATTCATCGGGGTATCTTTTCGATTAATGATTTATTTAAAGAAATTGAAAAAGCTTCTAACCAAAATGTAGCAGTGCTTGAAACTACTTATGATAGGTTTTATGGCTTCCCTACTACGTTATATATTGACCGAGATGAAAGAATTGCAGATGAAGAAATGAGATATTCAATATCTGATTTTAAACCATTATAATTACTATTTTCGAAAACTCTTTTCCGAGGTATACTCAAAGCATTCCAGATCAAACGTAGGAATTGCAGCCAAAAGGTGATCAAATATATCTGACATGATTTTTTCATAACTAATCCAAACCTTGTCAATAACAAAAACGTATATTTCAAGAGGAACACCCTCAGGTGATGGGGCAAGTTGCCTTACCATGACAGTAAGGTCTTGACTTATTTGTGGATGGTCTTTCAAATAAGCAAGCGCATATCGTCTAAACAATCCTATATTAGTCATATTCCTTCCATTCAATAATAATTTTTTGTTAACACCCTTATCCTTATTATCTTTTTCAATATCTTCTTTTCTTTGGGTGATGTAGCTAGAAATGCGTTCAATTTCTTTCAGCTTAGTTAATTTTTCATCATTAAGAAATTTAATGCTTGATACCTTAATTAAAATACTTCTTTTTATTCGTCTCCCTCCTGATTCACTCATTCCTCTCCAATTGATAAATGAGTCTGAAACTAATTTATATGTGGGAATACTGGTTATTGTTTTATCAAAGTTTTGAACTTTTACTGTTGAAAGATTAATTTCAATTACATCTCCATCTGCATGATAGCTTTTCATTGTGATCCAGTCCCCAATTCTTACAATATCATTTACTGTGACTTGAATACTAGCAACAAAACCTAATATAGTATCTTTAAATATTAATAGTATTACAGCTGATAAAGCTCCAAGTGTAGCTAAAAATGTTCCAACATCTTTACCTGATATAATTGAAAAAATCACCATGATTCCAAAAAACCAAATAAAAATCATTATAACCTGTATATAACTATCTATTGGTTTATCTCTAAAATTGGATAATGTTTTTAAATAATCCTTAATAGAATTCAATAGGCGTTTAACAAAAATAATTGTAATTAAAGTCCCAAATACCTCCAATAAAATTTGAACAAACTCAAGACCAGTAGGGTGTTTAGATAATATATCATCAAGTGAAAAAAATAATAATAGTATTGGGGGGAAGCATGCTATGATTGATGGTACTTTATTTTTAAGCAATAAATCATCAAATTTAGATTTAGTGTTTTTAGATACTTTATAAAAAAAAGAACGTAGTATTCTCCTGCTTATGAACCATGTAAGGATTGTTAAAGAAAAAATAATTAATATAAATGTAAAAACTTCCATGAGTTCCGAAAATCCCTCACCCATACCAAGTTTTTTATAAATCTTGAATAGATCTAATTTCATAATTAGAAGTTGTTATTATACTAATTTAATTGAAAAGGATGAATACAAATATTTTAAATAATAAATTAAAAAAAACCCCCTTATACGGGGGTTATAATCTTTGATTTTCCTCAAAATTAAAGGATAGTTATTGGTATAGAAACTCTAACATTTCCCCAACCACCGTGAAGAACAGCATCAGATCCTTTTCCAGTAAATATTAGAGAAAAGGCCTCTAGATATTCTGATGATTCTATAGCTGGGACATCTATTCTTGCTACATCTTTAGATTTATCATAATTGTATGCCCCCCATACGTATTTAGCAGAATTAATTATAATTTCGGTAGATTCCTCTTTAGGGTATGAGTAAAGAGTATAAGTTCCCTCTTTTATAGTTGTATCGCCCAATTTTACTGGTTTTAAGATTCTTATTTCAGTAGCCTCATTAGCTCCAGTTCTCCAAACCTTATATGCAGGCACAAGCTCCGCAAGCTTTCTGCCTTTTAATTGAGGTCTACTATAGGTTATAATTATTGCTTTATCCGAAACCCTATTAGACATTGGATAAAAAATACGATCCATTGGACTGACATCTAATTTTTTGAATTTTTGAGCTTGAGTTAGAGTTGCACACGACAGTAACAGTATAAATATTATTTTTTTCATGATAAGAAATTTCTACTAATTAATTTAAAATTATTATTAAAGTTTAATATTTTGAAGTTTTATATATTCATAAAATTAAAAAAGATTTCTATAATTCTTCAACCTCTTTACGAAATATATCATTTTATCTCAATTAAGTGTTTTCCTCCATAAACTTGTTCTAAGTGATATTTATTATTACGAGTTTTTAGATCTAAAACATTGCCGTTATGATAGATTTGCTGACTACCTTTTTTAGCAGGTAAAATAAGGTAACCTTCAACACCTCCTGGGATTTCAACCTCAAGTGTAAAGCTATTCTTATCTTGTTTACAGCTAACTAATACCTCTCCTGAAATGAAACTTGTTTTAAGCTTTGCAAAGTTTAAATCACCAATTTTTGGATGAATTTTAATTTTTTTTGCCCCTGGACTAATTGGTTCTACTCCCATCATTTTTCTTACAATAATATTAGCTGGAGCTCCACCCCATGCATGATTTAAATCTAAGTTTGGTTTGTATCTTTTGTCCCAAGCTTCCATTGTAATTGTTGAGCCATATCTAATCATATTATACCAGCTTCTTTCTGTTTTCGCTGCCATTAATTTAATTCCGTGATTAGATGCGCCATTTTCAAATAAGCTCTCCAATAAAATTTGTGAGCCATATACACTACAAGACATTCCCCTGCTACTTATATATTTAACTACTGGATCAACATTTTTTTTAGGAATTAGTCCAAATGATAATGCAAACATATTAGCATGTTGTGATTTGTGTTCTGTATCTTGACCATCATTAATTAAACCACTAGATGGTTCCTGAAAAGTTTTAAGATATTGTATTTTAACCCTTTCATAATATTTTTTGAAGAGTAATGCATCCTCTACTTTGCCTAAATCTATTGCGATTTTTTCCATGATTTTCAAACATCCAAAAAACAATGCATTAACAACTGCATTATATTTTTGATATACATATCCATCATTTTCTCCAGGATACTCCTTTTCAGATCCAATGTAATGAGTTAAATTATTATAACCACCTGGAGGTTGAGCTTGAGGCCAATCAACTATATCTCTTAAATTATTATTTTTTCCCCAATGATTTTTATGAAGTTTTTTAAAAAAATCTTCCGTTTGTTTGCCAGTTAAAGTACTTATTAATCCTGTTTCATCTGCCAAATCCAAAAGTGTTTTAATTTTTAACTCATCATAATACTTAACAATAAATCTATCGTCACCAGTGTAGAGATAATCATACCAAGCCATTAGTATATTATAAAGAGTCCATTCTGTGGGCCAAGTGGGGTTAAATAATAAATGTTTCATACTTCCTCTTGAAATACTATACTCAGCATCAACTGCATAGTGTGACAACTGATTGATAAAAGCGTCTGCCTCATAGGGAATCCTCTCACGATCTCCATCTACATAATAACCGCAAAAACTTGTTGCTTTCATTGAGTATTTGCATAAATCCCAAACTTGATTTAAAATTGAATCACTTGAAATGAATGATGAGGCATTTTCATCAAAAGAATAGTTTATGTCAGTTCTGATAATATCATCTTCGGTTAAATTACCTTCATAATCTTCTATTTCGACATACCTGAAAGGGTATACCTCACCTATATAACTAGGCATTTCAATCATAAATCTGTTTCTGGCTCTTTTTGGGTTATTTGGCCATTCAATTTCATACCAGTGACTTCCTTTATTTAATTTTAGTATGGTTTGATAGTATCTGATATTTCTTCCCGGTTTACTGTCAATTTGGTTGAAATCTTTAATTTTCATTTCCCCAACTGCAATACTAACAGAGTCATTTTTAGATGAGTTCAATCTTATTTTTAATTTGGAAAATGCAGCTTTCTCGAAATCAATAAAATAGTTAATATTATTTTTTTTTATTAATGTTGGTTTTTGTTCAGTAGCAAGAAGTGTTTCTTGAGAATACTTTCCACTAGCATAATTTTGATCGATTACAAATGCTTTTGGTTCAGAGAATTCAGATATGAATTCCTCTTTTTCCCAATAACGAATTTTCCAATAATATACTTTTTCCGTTTTTAATTCTTTTCCATTGTATAATTGCGAAAAGGCAGTTGAATTTATTTTACCTGAATCCCATAAATCACCTTTATTTTTATTTAAAAGTTTAACTGAGCTACTAACTAAAAGTTGATAAGATATTGACTGTTTTGATTTGTGGTCTAAAACCCAATTAAAAAGAGGGGTTTTAGTTTGGATTTTCGAAATTTCATATTTATTGGTTGATAAAATTTCGTTATTAAGCATTAATTCTTGCACCACTCCATTTAATTTGACGTGATCCGAATTTCGCAACAAATCAGTTCTTAGTTCTTTAGGTTTAACCAATCTATATTGGCATCCTACATGTAGTAAAAAACTTACAAAACTAATTCCTAACAGGAATGTTTTTTTCATTGCAAAATAATTTTATTCTAACAAGAGCTTCAATTTGTAAGTAAAAACTGAGACTATAAAGAAAATATGTGTGATGATTTTGTTTTTCAATTGGATTATGTTTGAAAAACAAACCATTTTTAAAAATGATTGTTTAATTTATTTTTACCATCATCTTTTAATATCTGGAAGCTGTCAAAAAGCCTTCCAGTTGGAGTAAATGATTTATATTTCAATAAATCACCATCAATTGAAATATGCTGGAATAATTGTATTTGCTCTCCTGCTTTTTCTCTTTTGGCTCCAAATTCGTCCCAACCTTTTTCATTTATTGAGTACATTTTTGCACCACTCACGGAAACAACATAAACAGGCCCTTTAACAATTTTGGATTTACCATCTCTATCCAGTTGATTTGGGTTTTCATAAACAGCTCCTCTTGCATAAGTATGGTCGTGACCTTGCAGGGCTAGGTCAACCTGGTATTGATCAAACAATGGCTTCCAATACTGTCTTAACTCAGTATTATCTCTGCCAGTTGAAGCTGAGAAAACAGGGTGGTGATAAGTTACTACAGTCCATTTTTTTTCATTTTCAGCTAAAATCTTTCTTAGCCATTTGGCTTGAAGTTTTATTTTGACATTACTATTAAGAGCTATAATTCTTAAATTAGGATAATCCACATAATAACAGGTTTCTTCCAAACTCTTTGGACCATTTTTAGGTAAGGAGAATTGAGGTTGCCATTGAAGAGAGAGGATACGACCATCCCCTTTCTGCTCTATTTCAGTTCTTTGATATTCATGATTACCTGGAACCGCAATAGCAGGAATCTCAGAATGAATAAAGTTACCTGCTGCAAACCATTCATTCCACTCACTTTCACTGTGGGCCTTATCAACTAAATCTCCAGCATGAATAAAAAAATCGGCATCCGGAGCCACTTTGTAAGCTTTTCGAATTACTCTTGACCAGAGACTTAGTATATAATTTTGAGCATCACCGACATATAAAAATGAAATTGGACTTTCCTTATTGTTAGAAGTTTTAAATTGATGCCATTCACTTTTAAATTTTGTATTACCTACTCGATAAGCATATAGAGTATTTGGTTTTAAACCTTCAATCTTTACCTCAAAATAGCTCGACTCGAAACCATCTAAATTTGATCCCTCGGTATTTAGGAATGACCTCTTTGCATATTGACGAATTTTTTTTCTTCCAAATCTAGGTCCATCTCCAGCAATTGCAATTTCTACAAACCCCACCTTATTTGTGGGCTCAGTTCTCCAATTGATCCCAATAGAAGTTGATGGGTCCTTGGTCGCACTTAAAATAACATGGTCAGGAAAATCATCTGGTGCCGCCCATTCTTTTATAATAGCGTCAAGTTCATTTTTCTGTTTTTGGGAAAATAATGAGTTATGCTGAAAAGAAATTAAGAAAATGCCAAGAAATAATTTGATGCAAAATGAAAAAAAGTCGCGGTTTATTATGATTATCATATAACCTTTTTAAATAACTTGTTAATTAATATAGTTTGTTTAAGTATTTAAACCTATTTTACGAATAGTTATTTAAATTTAATAACTAGCAATATCGATATCTTTATACAATATTTCCATATTTCTATTTGAATGAAGCTGGATTCCAACAGGGCCATTCATGTTAGCTTCTTCAAGTTTATAATCCATTACGAAAACTCCATTAAACCAAACTCGATATCTGTTTCCTACAGCTTCTGCTTCCATATAATTCCAATCATCCATTTTCAATATCTCTGCAACTTTTACAGCTTCTTTAGGATATCCTTTTTTTGGAATGTAAGGTGAGCCAGTCATGTCTCTTTTTAACGAACCAGAAACACCTATTTGGATTTGAGGATTAAATTCATCACTACCTCGCATAAAAATACCTGAATCGATATTCCCAGTTATAAATTTAAATTTGAGACGAACTCTAAAATTTTTAAATTCATCTCTCGTCCAAAGTGTTGATCCTTCTTGATTAGGTCCACTTTTAACTCTTAAATTTCCATCTACAATTGACCACCATATATTGTCATCATTATCTATCTCACTAACTATTGTACCTTTTTTTTCACCTCTACGAGTTCTTATTACCCAATTAGACAAATCGCTTCCATCAAAATATTTTTCGTACATATCTTCTGTGAAAGTGAACTCCTTTATTTTTTCAAGATTTATGACTGAGCCACTGTGAATTAACATCCTATGGTTAAAAGTAGTAGATTCTCCATCATTAAGTGAAAAATTTAAAACTTCATCACCTTTAGAAAAGACCTCTTGTCCCAATGGATTTGCTGAGAATAGACCATAGTCTCTTGCATGCCAATATGTTGGATAACCAACGTTATTTGGATGGTCTATGATAGTAATTGATACGGGCTCCTCATCCATTCGGCTATATAATTTTACCCATTCTGATCTTGTCCCCCAAACTTCATTTCCCTCTAGTCCTCTACTACTTAAGTAGTTTCCATTAACTCCAGTATTATCTAAAACTTTTACCTCGGTTGGATTTCCCTGAGCATCAACAAATATTGCTGGCTTCTTAGATGGTAATTCCATCGCGCGAGTAACTCGTACTCCAAAAACCCCCTCTTTATTGTCATCAAAAGACACATCAGTAAGTGCTACAAGATTTGTCTTCCTATCGATTATCCTTGTATCTCCTGTTTGAGAAAAAACAAAAACCGTAGTTTCTTCAAGAATAGGATCACCATTAGTTGTTTGCCATTCACTTTTGGTTTCTATACTTCCATTTTCTTGATTTATATCAACTATTTTTGAATGAACTATTTTACCATAATTTTCGATTTTTTCTTTAGGAATAGCATCTGAATTATTCCAAAAATCAAGACCATTAACATCACCATAATTAAACCAATGCCCCATATGATGTGGATGATCTACTCGCTCTCCTGGCTTTGGATCAATTGGAAAACCTCTAGTTAAAGTTTTCCCACTTGAAGTTATTAATGGAAATAGAACTGGCTTTGGTAATGACTTATCATATATATAGCTTGTAAAAAGTGCTCCGTTAATTTTTACATCAATCTTATTATTAACTGTATCGCTAATAAAAACTACCGAAGACTTATTAGCCTCGGTAGTTTTAGGTTCTCCCTCACAATAACTCATAGTAATTGAAAGGATTGAAATTAAGAATATTGCCCTAATCATTATATTAGTTTAGTATTGAAATACCTTACCTCCAGCCAGTACATCTTGATTTTTTACATCAAAAGTAGCTTTAAGCCCTGTTCTCATTGAGGCAGTAGTCATGATATTGGCAATTGAGTGATTGTAACCTACTTCAACAGGAGCATTTGTTTTCTCTCTGCTTCGTATGCACTCCAACCAATTTAACATGTGATTAGAAGTCATATCATCTACTCCAGTATTAGCGGATGTTACAACTTTAGTTTTAATACTAGATAAAGAAAACTCATCTAGCTGATTAGGCTTCATATTCATTGATTTTGAGTGTCGTTCAGATAGTCCACCATTTGGAGTTACTTTATTTGTCTTCATGTTAAGTTCTCCACCGTTGGAATAATAGATTTCTTTTGTTCCACCCGCAGAATTTGTAAATCTAGACGAATAAACAACTTGGAATCCAGATGAGAGATCATTTAATGGACCATAATCAAATACAGCAGTCATAGTATCAAAATTACTTCTACCGTCCTTCCACAAATAAATTCCTCCATTTGCAGCAACACTTCTTGGATGGGCAAGACCTGAAAACCAGTGAACTGTATCTATTTGATGAGCCATCCATTGCCCAGGAATACCGGATGATAAAGGCCAAAATAGTCGATATTCTAGGTATTTCCTTGGATCCCACTTCTCATAGGGTCGGTTCATAAGATATCTTTTCCAGTCAGTATCTGATTCTTTAATATCACTTACTTTATTTGGGTAAACTCTCCATCTTCCTGGTTGGTTAACATTCCAAGTCATCTCAACCATCACAACATCACCAAATGCTCCAGATTTAATATATTTTTCTGCAGCATGGTAGTTCTTTCCGCTTCTTCTCTGAGATCCTACTTGAAGCACAATACCAGCATCATTTGCAGCTTTAAGTCCTACACGAGCGTCAGCCATTGTCTCAGCAAAAGGCTTTTCGACATAAACATCTTTTTTAGCATTCGCTGCCTGGACGGTATGTAGAGCATGTTGAAAATCTGCAGTAGAAATAATAACTGCATCAATTTTATTTTTATCATACATTTCCTCATTATTTCTCCAGGTTTTTATTTTATTGCCTGTCTTTTCTTCAAGAAATGCTTTTCCATCCTCTCTTCGTCTGTTCCAAATATCTGAAACCCCTACGATTTGGCAGTTTTGATTTTTGGCATGGTTCTGAAAAGCGGGAATTAATGACCCTTTTGCTCTGCTTGAAAAACCAACAATTCCAACATTTATTCTATCATTTGAGCCAATAATTCTTCTGTAACTCTCTGCGCTCATTGAGCTAGAAGATGCACTTACACCACTAATACCTGAAATAACTCCAGCGGATAATAGAGAAGCGTCTTTGATAAATTTCCTTCTGTTTGAATGCATTATATAAGATTTAATATTATTTAAATTAAGTGTGCGTACACGCAGACATTTCAAAAATATGATTTTTTTTAAATTATTAATTAAGTTATGACGCCTTTTTAGTAATAATTTTAAGATTCAAGTGCTACCTAACCCTATTATCTGTTCCGTTGTAAATATTTAATGCGTGGTTAAGTACCCTAACTACATATTTATTTGGATCATTTTTGATCATTTCTTTGGATTTCTTTTCTAGATTACGAACTGCAAAACTAAAATCATCAATAATCAAGGCAGATTGAAGTCTTGTCCACTCGTTATCATTATCAAGGCCTTCGGCAAGTTTTTCTATTACACTATCAGTCTGGAAACCAGTTTTCAAAAGCGCTCTCGTTGAGGCTAAAGCTACATTGATTATTTTGTCTGATTCGAGTTTTTCTTGAAGAACAGAAATTGCTTTATTGGTTATCTTTCTATCCATATTATACAATCCAATAGCCGCCCTATATCTAACTGCTTCGTTTGGATTGTTTAAACCCTCTAATAAAACTTTTTCTTCATTTGAGGAGGAAATAATCAATAAATCATTATAAAATTTAGAATCCTCTCTTAAGATTTTATATATAGGTTTATTTTTTGATTTTTCCCAATCACGAATAATAGCTTCGGGGATAAGTCCTACATCCAGTACTTTTTCCATCCATTGATTATGTACCTCTCTAAGCTCGTCCAATTTATCTTTGTAATCTGGATTTTTTGCTAAATCATTAAATTCAAATGGATCAATATTTAAATCAAATAAGGACTCCTTAGGTTTAATAGGTTGAACTAATTGTTTAGCCTCAGGACTTAGTTTTCCAGCTTTTTCAGCTTTTCGAAGTTCAGTCATTAGTGGACCACTCTCAGGTGTGTTCATAAACTGAATAAAGGGTTTGCTGGGCTCATAATATCTTAAATACTTATAATCTTTTGTTCTCACTCCCCTTTGCATATCATAACGCTCATCCATCCTACCCCTTGCAATGTGAACGTGTTCAGACTCAGGATTTAGTTCATTTCCAAGAAACGCCTTGCCTTGCATTGTTGAAGGAATTTCAGCATTAGCTAAATTTAGAACAGTAGGCGCTAAATCAATGAAGCTGACCAATCGATTAATTTCACTACCAGGGTCACTAGGATAGAGGTTCTTATAGGTTTCAGGAATATAGACAATTAGGGGTACTTTAACACCTGTATCAAAAAGCCATCGTTTATGCCGAGGCAAGCCAGTTCCATGATCAGAATAAAAGAAAATAATTGTATTTTTACTTTGTCCTGCATCCTCCAAATCTTGAAGTAAATTACTTATGACCATGTCCATTGTTGCAATATTATCATAATGTCTTGATAATAGCTCCCTAACCAGAGGGGTATCTGGATAATAGGGGGGAACATCCATATCATTAGGATCGACACGGAGGTTTTCAGGCAGCTCTTTTGTATACTGCTCATGCTTTTGTTTACTATTAATACAGCTTTCATGAGTCATTGTCAAATTAAATATTGAAAAGAAAGGAGTATCCATTTGAGGTCTATTTTTCCAATGTGCTTGTTTACCTGAATCATCCCATATTTCTCTATTTAAATCAAAATTATAATCCTCCTTTGTATTATTAGTACAATAGTACCCCTTACTTCTCAGCACCTCTGGATACATCAATACATCATCTGGTACCCACCCAGCTCTTTTCATCCATGGCTTTGAAGAAGACCTCATATCTAATGTTCCAAGAGAGGACGGGTACATTCCAGTAATTATAGAATTTCTGGCTGGAGCACAAACGGGAGCATTTGCAATTGCATTAATATATTTAAAACCTATTGATGCTAGACTATCTAATGTTGGAGTATGTGCTTTATTATCTCCATAGCAGCCTAGGTTAGGACTTATATCTTCGACAGTTATCCAAAGAATATTTGGTGGTTTTGTATTAGTTCTTTCACAACTAAATATTACGCACAGAACTAGTATGTAATTAATAAGTTTAATCTTTTTTATCAAAATCAAATTGTTTGGCCCAATTAAAATACTCTTTTTTTAAATTTTCTGTCTTTTCTGGTTCTTTTTCTAAAAGGTCATTTTCTTCTATAGGGTCTTCTTTAAGGTTATAAAGCTCCCATTTATTTTTGTTTGAAACTAATTTCCAATCTCGATCCCTAATTGCTTTTCCATTCCTCCATTGCCAGAAAATTGGCGTTGCTCTTTCATAATTTTGGTTTTCCCCCTTTATTGCAGATAAAAAACTTTTTCCATCAGCTGGTATTATGTTTTGACCATTTAATCTTTTGGGATATTCGACTTTTAAGATCTCTTGGAAGGTAGGTAAGACATCTATAAAATGTATAGGTGTCCTTGCAATAGTATTTTTATGTTTTATACCTTTTGGCCAAAAAGCAATTAGTGGAGTTTTAATCCCTCCTTCATGACTCCAGTTTTTGTATTCTCTATACGGAGTGTTACTTACATTTGCCCAGCTTTTACCTAAAGATTTCCAATTGGTTAATGTTCCAATTTCTCCTGATCCACCACTTAGGTTTACAACCTCACTCGAGCCTCCATTATCTGAGGCAAAAACAATAAGCGTATTATCTAATTCCCTCTTATTCTCTAACATAGAAAGTATTTTCCCAATATTCTGATCCAGCCGATCAATCATTGCAGCATATACCTCCATTGCTCTGCTTTCCTCGGCTCTCTCATCCTTGCTTAGGCTCCCCCAGTCTTTGTAAGCAGGATCTGATAGTGAGGCATCTTTGGGAATAATGCCAAGTTCTTTTTGTTTTTTAAATCTATCTTGACGAATTTTTTTATAACCAACACTATAGCGGTCTTTATATTTTTCAATATCCTCTGGCCATGCCATTAGGGGGTCATGAGGTGCAGTGTAGGCGAGGTAAAGAAAAAAAGGTTTTTTCTCGTCAATATTATTGATCCAATTAAGTGCATAATTTGTAAAAACATCTGTGGTATAAAAATCCTTTGACTTGGGAGTATAAGGATTAAAAACTTCTCCTTCGATTACCCAATTTCTGTAGGTTGTAGGGCTTCTTTTCATCCAACCTTTTTGAGCTGGTTGACCTTCTCCAGTTCTTTTTACTCCTGGATTAAAATGATTAGATGCACCATCTAAAAGCCCACTGTAATGATCAAATCCTCTCGTAATTGGGTTTTCTATACTGTGATGTTTTCCAGACCAAAAAGTTGTATAACCGGCTGATTTAAATAGTTCTCCTAAAGTAATAGCATTTTGCATTTTTAGTCTAAAGGTCTGATGATAGCCAATTTGCTGAGAATATAAACCTGTTAAAATACAAGCCCTAGATGGAAAACATTTTGAAGTATTATAGGCGTTGGTAAACCTTACCCCTTCAAAAGCTAAACGATCAATATTTGGAGTTTCAATCTCACTACCATAAGCTCCTATGTCTGAGAACCCCATATCATCTACAAGTATTAAGATGACATTTGGGGGTTGTAAAGCAATAGGTGATTTATTACATTTTGTAAAAATTAGAAGAATTAATGCAATAGTTAGGATGCAATTTCTATAATTCACGAATCTTAATATTTTTAAACTTAACATCACCTGGACCATGGTCTTGTAATAAAATCCTTCCACTCATTCCAACACCAAATCCTTGATGTTTAGCATACTTGCTTTTTTGGATTAAATTTTTAAAAGTTTGTGAAAAGCGGTCATATTCAACCACTTTAATATTATTAATCCAATGCTCTACATTCCCTCCTTTAACAAATATTCTTGCCCTATTCCAGCTACCAGAACTATTTGCTCTTATATTATCTCGATTTTTTTCAGATAAATTTTCAGCAGCTATTAAATCATATAGAGAACCAATTGTTCTATTACCACCTACTCCTTGACTGTGATCGGCGTGTTTCTTGTCCAATACTTGGAATTCTAAACCTATACCCCTTCCATCACCTTTTTCAAGTGCATCTACAAAATATTTTACTCCGCTGTTTCCTCCCTCCTGAAGTAAAAAATCAACTTCTAGTTCAAAATCTCCAAATTTTTTAACGGTTACTATATCACCAGCGGTATTTGGGTCTCTTTTCATTTTATGTTTTGGAAAGTGAATTGTTCCATCTTCGATTGAAATTATCTGATTTGGAAAATCACTTTTCTTAGCTGCTTTCCATCCTTTAGATGTTTTTCCATCCCAAAGAAGAACCCAGCCTTTACTTTTCTCCTCAGGGGTTAATGTGTTTTTTAAATAACTTATTTGTCTAGCATAAGGCATGCTGGGTGTTTTTCTAGACTCAAGATCTTCTGTAACTATTCTTATATTTTTCCACTTTATAGTTTTTCCTTCAAGCTCTTTTCCCTTGATGGAATGAACCTGAAGTGCTATAAAACCTTCAGAGGTCATATCATCTACTAGATTTGAACATTGAATTCCATTAACGAAAGTTTTAATTGAATTACCAATTGCTTCAATCCTGACCTTATTCCAATAACCATTTCTAAATGCACCACTTCCATTTTTATTCATCGTTAGTGGGTATAACCATCCTCTTCTTCCCTCATCGTAAATTCCACCAGTCCACGCTCTTTCACTTGTATCTAGCTCCGATTGATACCCGTGAACTCTGCCGTTCCTATAATTTTTTATTGAATTTGATCTAAATTGAATACCTGAGTTTAGACCAGGCGATACTAGAACCTCAACTTCAAAAATGAAATCTGAATACTTTTTCTTTGTACACAAAAAAGTATTTGGTGTACCAGCTCTGGAAGTACCGACAATAGCATCACCTTCAATTGTGTATTTCGCAGTTCCATTTTTTATTTCCCATCCAGATAGGTTTTTTCCGTTGAATAGTTTTTTCCAGTCAGATTGTGCCTTAACTCCAAGAGAAAAGATTATAGTTGTAATTATCAATAGTAGTTTAGTAAAAATTTTAAATTTGTTTTTCATTGTTAAATCCATTAATTATTTGAATATTGTGTGCGCACACAAATGTAACGTCTTAATGTTTAATCAAAAAATTATTAAGTGAAAATAAAACTAGTCATATTTATATCCGTAATTACGTGTAGTTGCAATATTACTTCTAAAGAAAATCTGAACAAACCTAATATTATATTTATGATGTCTGACGATCACACAAGTCAGGCCTGGGGAATTTATGGAGGTGTTTTAGAAAAATACGCAATAAATAAAAATATTAAACGCTTAGCGGCCGAAGGAGTGGTTCTGGAAAATGCTTTCTGTACAAATTCTATTTGTGTTCCTAGCCGCGCATCAATACTTACTGGACAATACAGTCATAAAAACCAAGTTTATACTCTAACAGATGCACTTGAACCGGATAAACTTAACGTTGCAAAGATTTTAAGAAATTCTGGATATCAGACTGCTCTGGTAGGTAAGTGGCACCTTAAAAAACAACCTTCAGGGTTTGATTATTTCAATGTGCTTCCTGGTCAGGGAAGATATAATAATCCATTATTAAAGAATATTCATAATTGGGAGGATGGGAATAAAGGTGGAAAAGTATTCGAAGGT
>CACHZY010000015.1 GCA_902584445.1 uncultured Bacteroidota bacterium
TTGTGTTTATTTTTCCAAGTTTTAAATTAAATTCTTTGATAGCATCATCCTTAATCTCAAAATTATTTCTAAGCCAACCTGATCCATTAAAATAATTTCTTTGAAAAATCTCTCTTATTTCTTCAAACTGATAATTTTTCCAACTCTCATCATTATAATCGATTTCAGTGATTCGTTCTCTATCAAGGTTTAACCATTTAATATCCTTTGATTTTAAAATACTATCAAAATGAACTTTTTCTAATCCATTGACCCATTTATTATATTCTGAATTAGGATCATTTGCTATTGCTAATTTTTTGGAAGTTTCATTAAAATGAAATCCAAAAATATCGTGACCATCAACCTTTTCAATGAAATCACTTTTAGTCCATGTTTCAGCAGGAGAGCCGCTCCAACTCGAGTGAATGATTCCAATAGGGACATTTAGTTCAAGGTGTAATTTTTTACTAAAAAAATAACCAACTGCAGAGAAGTCTCCAACCGTTTCTGGGGAACAAGCCTTCCATTTCCCAGACACTTTTTTTTCAGAGGCAAATGCTATTTTTCTTCCAACAGTGAACATTCTTATTTCCGGAAACTTTGCATTAGGAATTTCCTCTCCTGCACCATCAACGGGCCCTTCTGATTTAAATCCTTTTATAGGCATTTCCATATTGGATTGCCCTGATGCCAGCCATACTTCCCCCATCAGAATGCCTTTTATGATAAGGCTATCCCTTCCAGATTTAACTGTCATTTTGTGAAGCTTGTGATCGACTTTAGGGGTACGAAGTTTAAGATGCCAACTGCCTGTTGAATCAGATAAAACTCCAGCTTGTTCACCCCAGCTTGTTTTTAAGTTTATTTTGGCGTTTGCGGTTGACCAACCCCATACGTTAATAAGGGTGTCTTGTTGCGCAACCATTTGGTCTTGAAATAAACTTGCTAAAGACAATTTCCCCAGTTTATTGGACTCACATGATATGATTAGAACCGTTAATAGTGTGATTGGGAATATGTAGTATTTATACATTTTAGAAGTGATTGATAGAATTGAAGGAGGAAGCAGGTAACCCTTCTTTATTAAAAAAATTAGGAGTTAAAAAGTTTTTCCATCCATATCTAACATATAGGGGTATTGGCACCTTTTTGGACCATACAATAACTTTATCTCCTTTGATTTGCGCATTTGCAGTTTGAAAAATTTTGTCTTTTCCAGCAATTTCAAAATATTTTAATTTTTTATTTGTTCCGTGAAGACCACTTCCGATATGATCAAAGGAAACAATAGCTTTACCCCTTTGAAAGTTTACTTCTTTAAAAAGAGGGCCAGAATGGGTGAGGTTTTTGTATCCATAATCTTTCGCCAATGCCCAAAGCGCGAGTCTTTTTCCTACTGGTTTTTTGATTTTGGGATGAATATCTAGGCTGTCTCCTATATCCATCGTGACTGCCATTCCTACATTTTCTTCTGAAAGAGTTAGCCGCTGCTGCTCTCTCAAATTTGCTGCAAACTCACCGTTAGTCTGATTTCTCCTACTAGCATATTCATGAGGAGCTATTTGAACATAATAAAATGGGAGTTTTTCATTTCCCCATTTTTTCCTGTAAGTTTTAATAACCGATAAAAAGGTCGACCGATAATTTTCATAACGTGTTACGTTATTTTCTCCCTGATACCATATAAAGCCTTTAAGCGAGTAGGGTGAGATTGGAGAAATTAATGAATTATATAGCATGGTTGGTTTACTTCCTTCTCTAGGCATCCTTAGCTTTGATGGAAAAACAATCTCATCTAATCCTTCTTCTAGATTATATAAACGATTATTAGTTTTCCAGGAAGAAAACCTTACTTTCCAAGTATCAAAAAATGAATAAATCTTTTTATTATTATAATATATTCCTCTGTCTTTATCCTCCAATAACCCACCATCTCCATACATATCAGCTATTCTTATTGCTATTGTATTAATACCCTGATTGAGAATATTATCAGGAATTAAAAATCGACTTTCAAATTTCCCATAACCCTTACGTCGATTAACGAATTTACCATTAATAAATATGTCAAAAAATTCATTTACCTCTCCAATCTCAAATTCTAAATTAACAACTTGATTTTTTTGATAATCAAATGTTTGTCTTAACCAAACTACTCCATCAAATTCATTTTCTATACTAAATTTTTCATTTATCTCTTTTAAACTTAAAATTTCCCAATTAGAATCATTGTATTTTTTTTCAATAAAATTTTTATTTTCATCACTCAAATAAGTTGTGTGGTTATCATCATTAATTAATTGATTTAGCTCTACATAACTGTGACTACTCAACCACATATTATAAGGTGTGTTTGGGTCTAATGAAATTTTTATTCTTTCATTAATTTTTTCAAACCCTTTGACTTTTTCAAGTAACTCTGGCATTGCATAAGCTTCTGCAGGATGACCCATTCGCCAAGTACCATGGATAATTCCAATAGGAACTTGCAAATTATTAAACAATTCTTTTGCATAATAATATGCAACTGCAGAAAATTCTGATACCGTTTTAGGAGAACAAACTTTCCAACTACCGTTTACATTTTTATTTGGAGTAAAAGAATCATTTCCTGTAGCTCTAAAGTATCTTATTTTTTTAAAGTCAGCTGCTTTAATTTCATCTTTAGCTCCTTGAACTTCAGTAATTTTATTTCCCATTTGCCATCCCATATTTGACTGACCAGAGGCAAACCAAACTTCCCCAAAAAGAATATCTTTTATGATGATTTTATTGGGTGAGCTTTTAATTGATAATTCGTGTGGCTTTAAGTCAGCCTTTAATGTTTTAATTTTCGTACTCCATTCCGAATTATCATTAGCGAAAATTACTTTTCTTTCTCCCCAATCAGTTTCTAAGGTAATCTGACTTCCAGGTTTAGCTTGTCCCCAAATAGATACATATTCATCCTGTTGAAGCACCATATGATCTTGAAATAAACTGCCAAATGAAAGCGATTCATCGTGGCTACATGATAAAAATAAATAAAGAAAAATTAGAATTATTTTTTTCATTGTAAGTTAAATCTTGAGTTGTAATGATTAATTTTTTCTGAAAACTTTTGTATAATATTTTTGGAAGATTTTTCTTCGAAAATGTTAATTTCTTCGAAGTCATTTTTGAGTTCATAAAGCTCCTGTTGGACTATTTTTTTAATTTTTGGATCCCACCATTCTATATATGTATGATTTGTTGAATGAACTGCATATGCTTTTAGGTCTTTAATTGAAATATCTTTTTGAAAGCTTTGATACATGCTAAATGCAGCAGAGTAGTTTAAAGCTTTTGGATTTTTAATAAGAGGAATCAAACTTTTACCATCTACTTTTTTAGGTTTATTTAAACCTACTAATTCACTAAGCGTAGGATATAGGTCTAGTAATTCGACAAAACCTTCTCTAGTTTTTTTATTCGTCCTTAGCTTGGGGTCATATAGAATTAGTGGCACATGGGTACTTAATTTATAATTGCTATGTTTTCCCCAAATTTGCTGCTCTCCGAGATGAAATCCGTGATCACTTGTAAAGACCACTATTGTTTTTTTATCTAAGTCCAAAGCCGCAAGTTTCTTCAATAAGAGTCCAACCAAAGAATCGATATAAGAGACACAAGCATGGTATCCGTGAATTAATTCGCTGCTCTGGTCTTCAGTTACTTTATTTTGACGATAGTTTTCTGTTTTGTACGAATTTGTGTAGGGCTTGTAACTTGATAGTTCGGACCACTGATATACAATACTGTCTCCCTTAAAGGGCGCTTTATTGTATTTTGAAGGCTCAAATTGATCTCTTTGGTACATATCCCAAAATTGTTTGGGTGCCGCAAAAGGAAGGTGAGGTTTACGAAAACCAACTACCATAAAAAAAGGATCCTCTTTAAACTTTTCCATCATTTCCATTGCTTCTAAAGAAATCATATAGTCATTGTATTTAGATAATGGTTCTTCTACCATTTCAATGGCAGGTCTATCACTTTCATCTTTGATTTGTTGATTTTTAATACTTCCATAAGACTCCCAGGGATGAAAACCTTTTTCAAAAGGGATATCATGAAAATAGTTCCAGGCCTTACGATCATCTTTTGACCCGTGATAGACTTTACCTAACGAGGCTGTTTGGTATCCATTTTGCTTAAAGTGGTTAGGCATACTTACTTGTGGATTATCCTTTAAATACTGATTCAAATTTCCTCCTCTACTACCTCTTACAGGGCTTAGACCAGAGAATATACTTTGCCTAGAGGGTGAACAATTTGCATATTGTGAATACGCGTTAGTGAATCGTATACCTTTTTGAGCCAGGAGATCAATATTAGGAGTAATCGCACTATCTAGGGGTCGAAGGTCGTCAACAATTACAAATAAAACGTTAGGCTTTTGTTCCGAACAAGAAAAAAGTACAAAGATTAGGAAAAAACAAAATCCTTTTTTTATCACCGCTTTTTTTGATCAATTGTCATGTCTGTTGGAGGGATAGAATGTTTTTCCTTGTTCCCCATTAAATACTGATGTAATTGCGTACTTGAACCCCAATCGGTGAGTTATAATTTCTATAGTATCACCTGCTCTTTCCAGGACTGGTCCAGTATAGTGCTTCCAACCTAAATAAGGTGCTTTTTCAGACGTGTATCGGTAACCAATTCGCGATCCCGGAGTCTCACAACTCACACTAACTTTTCCATCACTTATTTCAATACTTGGTTTATCAGTCAATTGAGCCTTTCCGTTTGGATAAAACTCCGTAATCAAATCCACTTCACGAATAAAGCCTTTGTCGTCGATTTGATTCATCCAACTTTCACATTCTAATCTGAGCTCGGCAAGAACATCAGCATAAGCTGGATCCTTGGCGATATTATTGAGTTCGTGGGGATCGTTTTCAGTATCAAATAATTCTTCAATCTCTTTTGATTGTCTAAACCAAAGGGCTTGATTTTCATCTAATTCCCCTTGATCGCGCATGCGTAATAGTTCCTGCATAACCTCCATGTTTTCTCTATAGGCAAGAGGAAGGTAATAGGGCCTTTCAGGATTAAAGTTTTTTAAGTATTTGAATCGTTTATTACGAACTGCGCGAATCATATCTACACTCTCATCGAAACGATCAGCGTGTCCATGGATAAACTCTCTTGGTACTTCTGCTTTAAAACTTCCTTCAAAAGCCTGTCCTTGCATATAATTCGGTGGCTCAATACCAACCATTGATAAAAGTGTTGGGGGGAAGTCCACAAAGCTGGTTAGCCGGTCATCTCTTTCCCCAGCCCTAACCTTATTGGGATACCTAATTATAAGTGGAACTCTTAGTCCAGAATCATAAAGCAATCTTTTTTGTCGGGGTAGTGGACCACCATGATCAGAATACCATACTATAATAGTTTTCTCTAAAAGACCATCCTCTTCTAATTGATTAAGAATTCTACCAACACCTTTATCCATTCTCATAACGTTGGTATACATTCTTTTCATAGCATTTTTTCCAATTTCATTTTGCGGTAGATATGGAGGTACTTGAACATCTAAATCCTCAGGAACTAAAAGAGGGACGTGCGAATTGGAATATTTCTCCCACCATTTTTTTATGCTCCTATCGGGGGGGAACTCATCTCCAGTATCAAAAAAGTTTGCTTTAGTATTCCACATTCCAGATTCATGGCAAACACCAAAATTAAAAATGCTAAAAAATGGAATATTTACATCGGGTCTATTTCTCCAATGAGCAAAAACACTAGATTCATCCCAGGCTAGTTCAGATTTAAAAAACTGATAATCTTCTTTCGCATTATTTGTAGTGTAGTATCCATTTTCACGCATTATTTCACTTACCATTTTCACCTCTTTAGGAGGAACTGCTTGGTAATCTATTATACCAGCCTCCCTGGCTGCAGGCTGCTGGAACAGAGTCCGCATGTTTTGTGCACCAAATGAATTTGGATACAAACCAGTTGAGAGTGTAGCCCGACTTGGAGAGCAAACACCAGATACGGAGAAATTATTCGTGTATACTACTCCCTCTCGCGCTAAACGGTCTAAGTTTGGTGTTGCCGCTCTTGGATCCCCATATGCGTTAAGATAAAATGGACTCAGATCTTCTGCCACAAGCCAAAGAATATTTAAAGGTTCTTTTTTGTCACTATTGAACCCGCAACCCAGTATTATTGTTATTGCAATCAGTGCTAAAAGTTTATTTTTAATTTTCATATTTTGATTTTAAAGTAGTTGAAAAAAAATTTACCATTTTTGAGGTGTGATGAGGCATAAGATTATTACCACAATGATCTCCATTTTTGTCGATAATTAGTTCGCTATTTATCCCTTTTTTTAGAAGTGCCTCATGTAAAATTATACTTTGACAGATAGGAACAGTAAGGTCATTTTCACCATGAAATATAAGAAATGGTGGAGAATTCTCCTTAATATATTTTATTGGGTTTGCTCTCTGAACTTCTTTTGGAACTTGATCGACGAAATTATCAAATAAAGGTATTTTCCTTGGACTTTTAAATTCTTTACCCATCCTTTTAAGGCAATCATCAAATACTGACATGTCAGTTGGGCCATAAAAGTCAACTACAGCATCAATATGACTACTGAAATTTAAGAAATCACCAACGTTTCCCTCGACTGACTGATCATAGGACGATGTTCCAGCCAAAGCCGCTAAATGACCCCCAGAAGAATAGCCTGTTATACCAATAAATGAGGTATCTATTTTTAAGTCTCTAGCCTTTGCTCTTAAATATCTAATGGCAGCTTTAACATCGTGAATTTGAGCCGGGAAGATAGAGTCTAGTGTGGAAGACCTATGGTTTATTATGGCTACAGCAAAGTTTTTTTCAGTCAATGGATTAACAAAAATATTTCTACCATAATCACTAGATTTTTTATTGTTAGCTCTCCAACCACTGCCGTGAATAACTATAACCACTGGATAGGAATCTTTATTTCTATTTGGAAGGTATATGTCCATGAATTGCGAGATTCTTTTTTCACCTCCATAGTCGATATTAACAAAATCAGGGAAGTTCGAGCCTTGAGATTGAACTATAAAGGTTGCAAGAAAAAAAGAGAATATTACTCTATTCATTAATTGTGTATTTATTTAATTCCTTTTTAAAAAACATTACCATTTTATTTTGAAATTCTTCCTTAAAAACGTTTTTACCATGTCCACCGTTTCTTACTGGAATTAGCTCACTTTGAATTTTTGCTGACTCAAGTGCTATTTTTAATACTTTACTTTGACAATAGGGCACAGTTAAATCTACCATACCATGAATTATTAAAAATGGTGGAGTTTTAGAATTTATATAAGTGATTGGATTCGCAGCAGTAGCCTTGTCTTTATTTTCTTGAATCGCTCCACCAATTAGTTTAGATTCGGGAGAATTGATAGCATCGTGGACCATTCTTGAACCGCATATATCCATTAATAAGAAATCAGTTGGACCAAACCAATCGACCACTGCATTCACATGACTGTCATAATCCAAAAAACTACCAATATTACCCTCCAACATTTTGTTATGAGATGTAGTTCCTGCCATTGCTGCTAGGTGTCCGCCAGATGAACTTCCAGTTACTCCAACAAAAGAGGGGTCAATTTTATATTTTTCGGCATTTCCTCGCAGGAATCTTATGGCCGCTTTTACATCATGAATTTGTGCTGGGAATAACGCATCTGTACTTGACCTGTGGTTGATTGAGGCTACTGCAAAGCCCGCTTCAACCAGTGGCTTGATAAGTGATTTTTTTATATATTTTGATGCTTTGCTTCGATTAGATCTCCATGCACTGCCGTAGATTGTTAAAATTAATGGACTTTTTTTAGTGGTGCTAGTGGGAGAATAAATATCCAAAGTATGATAGCTTTCTCCATCACCGGCGTAATTTAAATCTTTCCAATTTGGCTCAATAGGATTGACGGGCTCTTGACATATTGTATATGAACAAATAAAGATGAGTAAATACTTATACATTTATAAAATTGATTTAATTGATTCTATTTGGTTTCCGCTACCTAAAGCATTTGATTTTTTGCAATCCCATTTTAGTTTCCCATTTTTAAAATTAAAAATATAGTCTAATCTTGAGGGTGTTTCATATTGATAAATTCTCAACTGAAATTCATTTTCACTTATCCAAGCACCCGAGGCAGCTATTTTCTTATTTTTTAAGTAACGAAGAGAAGATTCTGGAACTATTTTATGATTAGAACTTGTAAAAGGAAGATGACCATCTAACTCACTTTTAATATACTTGCCAAAACCAAATGGAATCGTTTCAATTTTACCATTTACTTTGATTTCAACTTCATTTTTTTTGTTATTAAAAAAAATAAATTCAACACTTTCTTCATTTTCAGCAATTTTAATCTTTTTATTGAAAAACTTTTTCGCCAAACTTTTGCTCATTTTACCATTAACAGTTTCAAGCTCTAGTGAAGCAGATTTTTTTCTTAAAATCTCAATCCCTTTAGGGTTAGAAATCATTTCTGAAGAATTCATTTTGGGGAGTAATTCATCCCATACGATCTGCATTATTCCCCCCATATTATCTGTACCAGAGGTAATTGCCACTATGGTATTGTGCTCTGGAATAACGAGGCAAAATTGTCCCATGGCTCCATCCCCACGATAAGTATTAAATCTAGATCTCCAGAATTGAAATCCATATCCTTGAGACCAATCACTGTCTGGATCACTTCCGTTAGAGACTTGTTTTGATGTTGCCATTTTAATCCATTTTGAAGACAACAACTGATTTCCATTCCATTTTCCCTCTTGAATGTAAAAAAGACCAAATTTTGCTATATCCTCAGTAGTTAAATGAAGGCCCCATCCTCCAGTATTAATTCCTATAGGGTCCATTTCCCATTCTGGTCGATCAATCCCCAAAGGTTCAAATAGCCTTGGATATAAATAATCCACAAGTTTTTCTCCAGTTACTTTTTGAATAATAGCAGAGAGCATATAGGTCGCAGGGGTATTATACATATAATAGGTTCCTGGTCTGAGTTTTAATTCTGATTCCAAAAAAAGCTTGACCCAATCATTTGAGCTCTGACCTAGTCTTGGTTCACTGGTATGACCAGTGCTCATAGTTAGTAAGTCTATAATTCTTAATTGCTTAAGTTGCCAAGTTGGATTCTCAGGGGATTTTTCTGGAAAATAGTCCTTTACAAAATCATGTATTTGTATCAGACCTTCCTCAACTGCAAATCCAATTGCTGTGGAAGTGAAACTTTTACTTAGTGACCATAACTCGTGAGGAATATTAGGACCATAGGGGTCCCACCATCCTTCAGAGACTACTTTGCCATTTTTGACTATCATGTAACTATGAACAAACTCAATTTTTTTTTCAAATGCGTCTATGAGATTCACTATAGATTCTGAGGAAATACCTTCTTGCTCCGGAGTGCTTCTTGGAAGACTTTTTGTTTGCGCAACAAGAGAAATTGAAATAAGTGCAATAAAGAGTGCGAGAAGTCTAATCCTTAACATATTTAATAAATTTATTTTCTATCCTTTACTTTCAGTTTATTTTTTATAATCTTCTCCCAAAGATCGTAGCCAGCTCTACTTAAATGTAAACTATCACTAACAAAATATTTTCCCTCAGGCCTTCCTCTTTTATTAATAAAATATTTTCTGGTAGAGATGAAATGTAGGTTTGGTTTCTTTTCGGTATGTTTTTTAATTAGATCATTTGCTTGAGTAATTTTATCCCAAACCTTCCACCTACTTGGGGTTGGAGTTGTTTCAATTACATAAATCGGAATGTTGGGAGATAACTTTTTGTGAATTTTACTTGTTATTACTTTGAAAAGTTTTTTTATTTCATTTGGAGTCAAGTCTTTATGAAGTTTATCCCAACTACTATACCCGGTTATATCATTAGCAACAAAAAGAAAAACAGCTGACGTTTTATTTTTACCTTCAATCAAGCGGTCTACAAAATGAATTAAGTCGTAATAATGAGCTCCACCATATCCACGCTTAATAACAGAATAAGGCGCCATATCTTCCTCAATGGTATCCCATCGTCGAATACTTGAGCTACCCATAAACAAAAAATAATCCTCTTTATCTAAATGGTCTTTCAATTCTTCTAGCTTTTGGATTTCTTTTTCAAAATGATTGGTATGCTCCCGATATTTGAACTGAAGGGAGCAGCTAGAGATTAAACTAATTTGTATCAGGAAAAATATATAGCGAAGTGATATCATAAAATTATCTTTCTGCTATAAGCTTTGTTCCCTCATTTACTAACCAATCATCTAAAAGTTTACGTCCTTTTATTAATTGATTTTTAAATTTAGGATCATCTAACAGGTTTTTAGATTCATTAGGATCGTTATCAATGTCGTAAAGAATTTCATAAGTTATCCCATAGACAACACTCCTAACATATTTAAACTGATCATAGCGAACCATTCTACCAAATTGATTTTGACTAAAAACAATATCAAATTCATTTGTAGAAACCTCAGATTCTAAAATTTGTTTTTTAAAACTCCTTCCATCTATTCCTTTTGGTATTTCCACTCCTGCAAGATCTAATAAAGTAGGCATTATATCAATGGTGCTAACCATGGCATCACTATTAGTAATTGATTGCTTAATTTCTTTAGGATACCTTATTATTACTGGAATTTTCGAAGATTCTTCATAGAATGTTGTTTTTGCAATTAGTTTATGACTTCCAGCCATTTCACCGTGATCAGTGGTAAACATAACGATTGTATTTTCCTCGAGCCCTTGTTCTTTTAGGTTATCCAAAAGAAGTCCAATTAAACGATCTGTATTTTCAATTAGTAGTTGATAGGTAGCGATAAAACGTTTCCACTGATCTTCATTTAGTCCAAAAACTTCTTTATACATAAAGTCTTCATGCAAGATCATACCTTTTTCATAAGCAACTTCATGATTACGTGGTAGATCTGGTCTAGGTTGGAATCGTAAATAGGGCTCATCGTCATTTCTAGCAAAGTGGATGGCATCTGCAAAAGTAGCCCCTTGAACTTTACCTCCCAGAACCCTACAAATATCATGAGGGTTAATTAGGGATAGTGTCATAAAAAATGGCTTATCCTTTTGATCCTTGATGTACTTTATGGCGTCTTCAGTGAAAATCGGATCATATGCAGATCCCTCTGCTAACATTCCACCATTTGAGTGTGTCATAGATCCAAATTCAGTGGCACTTGCGTATCCATATCCTCCAGCGTGTTCCTTTCCGAAATATGCTACATTATATCCTGCTTCCCTAAAGGATTTTCCTAAGGTAGGGGTCAATTTAGCACGAGCAAGAATAGAATCTTTTTTAAGATTAAAGCCCACATCATTATTGTGAGAATACAGTCCCGTAAAAAGACTTGCCCTTGCTGGGGTACATAATGGATAAGTAGAGTAAGCTTGCTTAAAGCTAATTCCCTGTTTTGCTAAAAGATCAATGCCTGGAGTTAGAATACCATTATCATAATTTCCAAAGCCGTCAGAGACCTTAGTTGACCATTGGTCAGAGATAATTAGGATTACATTGGGTGGCTGATCTATGGATTTTTTCGTTTCATATGAAACAAGTGATAGAAGCCCAAAAAAGATAAATAACCAATTGAGTTTTTTCATAAAAATACTTTAGCTTAATACTTGACAAAGCCTTTATAATTTACCCAATCAAAATCAGCATATCCAGTTGTTTTCTGTCCATTACTAGTAGCGTAAATGCCAACGTTTGCTCCAGTGTACATCATCCCCAGAACAATATTATCTGGTGTTTCTGCTAGTTTTTGATAGGAAGCTCCACCATCAGTCGAGAAAAAGTACAAATATTTTCCATTTTTAGAAGCAATCTTGAGTAAAATCTCTCCAGTGTAATTTGGTAAAGCTTTCGATTTAAACGCTTTTACTTCTGTGTTTGGAATTTTTGCAGAATCAGTCATCGCAGTTACTTGATTGTTTTTTTCTTTGACGGTTACTTTTACAAAGTGCTCATTCCCAATTTTTTGAACTGTTAAATTAACAAAGTTTATATCTTTCTGATAAACGCTTATTCCAGCTTCCTCAAGATTTTTCTTTGGTTTGAATTTCATTTTTGCTTCCCATTCAAATTCACTCTCCTTCTGTGTTATTCCTATTGCACTATAACGTTTTCTTGGTTGGAAGGCCTCAGGTTTTAAATAGAGTCTTAGATGACCTTTATTTGCATTGAGGGAGAAGGTATTAGGTTGTGGAACTCTTCTGAACACCCAATCAGGAGCCAATTGCTTTGCATCAAAATTATCATTGAAAGTATCGTTATAAAACTGATGTTTGTCCGTAAATGGTAATGGATTAATTCGTTCCACTTTTCCAGTTTCAGGAGCAACAACAGGGAATAAATATCGAACAGGTTCCCATTTGGTTTTACTCACTTGCTGCCATCTTACGATTTGATTCTCCCAAATCACGGGCATTAAATGTGTTTCTCGCCCCATATTAGAGTGGCCGTCTCTGTCATTTCTTTTCCCCAATGAGACCATAAACCATCTTCCGTCTTCTAATTTAACCAGATCCGCATGACCTGTGCTGTGAACCCAATTTTTCATTGACAGGTGTCTTGAAGTAAGGATTGGATTTCTGAGTCCCGTTTCATAGGGACCAAAAATATCATCACTTGCAGCGATCATTACAGCGTGGTGGAAACTTGTTCCCCCCTCGGCTACTAATAGATAGTATTTTCCATGTTCTTTATAAATATGAGGACCCTCTGTGTGACTTTTATCACAAGCTCCCTCCCAAAGGGAATGTCTGTCTCCAACTAATTTCCAATTTTCAAGATCTAACTCTTGTGCCCAGATCGCTCCGATTCCATTTGAATACATATCACCAGGATTATGTGTTCCAACAAAGTATACCTTACCATTGTCATCAAAAAATAAATCCGGATCTATACCACCGGCACCATCGATTACGTGAGGATCAGACCATGGTCCAGCAGGATTTTTAGCGGTAATGATAAAGTTAGTATTTGATTTTGTTTTATTTGGTTTGTTTCGGTCGATTTGGGAGTACATGTTAGTGGTTACGATATAAAATGTACCCTTGTTGTATCTGATTGTAGGGGCGTGGATTCCACCATTTTCTTGAACATCCACAAGATTAACCGCTCCAGAGGCTTGGCTTGGCCTATGTAGGCCATTTCCAATTAGCTTCCAGTTAACTAGGTCTTTGCTGTGATGAATGGGTAGTCCAGGAAAATATTCAAATGAAGAATTTACAATGTAAAAATCTTCACCAACCCTACAAATTGATGGATCGGGGTATCCACCAGGTATAATAGGATTAATGAACTTACCCTGACTAAATAATAAATAGCTTGAAAAAAGAAATGTAAAAATGGATAATCTCGTCATTAGTTATGTTTTTAAAAAAAAAGGAGGGTTAAATAAATTAGCCCTCCTTTTACTCAATTAATTATGTAAAGTACTCTACAAATTCTTATTGACACTTTTCACCAAATACCATATCAGTTCCGTAGCCAGGATTTTTGACTACAATTGAACCGTCAGCATTTTGGAAATTCAAATGTATTTCAGTAATTATTTGATTACTCACACCGAAGTATGCAGGAGGCCAAATAGTTTTTGACCATGTGTCAGCACCACTTAATGTCATTTTAGCTGAAGCGCTTCTGTCAACTTTAGCAACAGTTGTTCCGTCACCTAATAAGGCAGTAGCACACATATATACTTCGCCTGCATTGTAAAGAGCTGTGTTAGCTCCCAGATATCCTTCTTTAGCATCAAATCCTATAGTAATGATGTCATCAAAAGTATAGCCATTAGCTCCAGCAGCTACAGTTGCAGTGTAAGTTGGCGCAGGACCTGTTAAGTCAGTAGCGTCGGCAGAAGCTCCAGTAATAGCCATCTTTTTCCACTCATAGTCATACCAACGTGATGGAGCACCTGTAGTTGTAGAGGCTTCGATATGATCTGCCATTTTAAACCCATTATCGTGAACACCAACCCAGTAACCTAGTTTCGCAGCAGAGTGAGCACTACCTACTTTTAAGCTAATAGAAACTGTTCCTTCAACGCTAGTATTTCCCGCATCTACTTGATCTGAGTAATACATTACCCACTCCATTTCTCCATAGTTTTCATCAAACCCTAGAATTTCCTCGGCATTTGCTGCCCAAGTTAAACCATTTTGGTTACCATCGGCACCTCTACCTTTTTTATATCCTTTATCCATGGCTCCGTCGTCAAGAATCATTGTTCCTTTACCTACTCTAGGCTCATTATTTAATGGTGAATCAAAAGTTACGACTGCGTTTTCTGCAACTTTCCATTCTTTTGGAGCACAGACACCAATTACTAATCTTTTCCAGTTTTGATCATTATTTTCAGTATCTAGCAATACATTTAAAGTTACAGTTTGGGTTGAACCAGCTCTTGCACTATCAGATGCATCCACAGATTTTATTTCCAGACATGCAGTCACAAACAAAAACACCAATGGCAAAGCCAAGAAGCCGAAAATAAATGTTTTATAATTAAAATTAAATCTTCTCATTTTCATTATTTTTTAAAGTTATATTGGTATGAAGTAGCTCCACAACCCATCGAAAAAGATAAACCCATAGACGAATTATTAGAGGCATATAGAGGCATAGCGAGTGATGTTACAATAACATCTGTGCCATTTGTGAAATTGATACTAGTAGGTTGATAATCATCATCAAAAGACCATGAGCCTGAGCTAAATGGTGTTCGAGCATTACCCAATGTAGGAAATGGAAGATTAGATGAACCTAAAGTAAATGATCCAGCTTCAACTTGAAGCGTTAGTCCTGTGGCAGATGGCATGTGTGATGTAATATCCGTGCCATCTCTATGAACAGAATGAAGTGTCCATGTACCATTGATATCAGTGACATAATCAACAAGAGCATCTTGTCTTACATCAAATGAATCAGCTTCGTCGCATGATATAAACATTGCGAGCGAAAGTGTCAAGGTTAAAAAGAGTATATTTCTCATAATTGTATTGAATTTGAATTTATTTTAGTGTTTAATTAAGATTATGTATTTCTATTTCGGATTGTGGAATCAGATTATAGAGTTTAAGGCTGTAATCTGAAAATGGAATAAATCCATTCCCACTTTCATTAACTATACTTTTTTGGAGTCTTCGGGTATTAAAAAACCGGTCTCCAGTCTCATTGTAGAGTTCTTTAGATCTCTCGTTGAAAATTATTTCAAGCATAGCAGATTTACCAGGTGTACCTGAAACAACATCAGATGCACCAGCTCGATTTTTAACTGCATTTACATCAGAGACGTCTTGAGCAGATACAGTATTGTTTACCATAATATTTGACTCTGCCCTTGTAAGATACATTTCGGCAAGTCTTATTCCAATATAGTCAACATTGTTATTAGGATATTTTCCATCTGTATATACAACACCATCTTTCTCAGTCATCAAATCAGTAAATCTTTTGTCATTAGGATCAGCAGCTCTTAGCTTTCCAAGTACTCCATTTGGATTAAGTGAGGTTATACCATTTGCATCATCAGCTTGATAATTATTAAAACCAATTGAAGCTGAACCAAATGTATCTTCACTTCTATTAGTAATTACCGAGAAAATTACTTCTGCAGAAGTATTACCTTTTGTGTAAATATCAGCAACGTTTTGCTCAAGAGCGAAACCTCCACTTGTTATTACCTCATTAGCCCTTTCATATGCAAGATTATATTTCCCATGATAGAAATATATTTTAGCAGCCATTGCTGTAGCAGCTGAATAAGAAGTAATACCTCCAGAGATTGCTAAGTTTGTTCTTGCCGCTTCAATGTCAGCCTCTACTTGAGTCATAATCTCAGCAGGTGTAGCTTGAGTAACCCTATCAGTTGTTCCCATAACTGTTGTAACAAGCGGAACAGATTTTCCAGTTGTTGGGTTTGAGAACCAATTGTTCAGATGGAAATAACAAAATGCTCTTAAAAAGTATGCATCCCCCTTAGCACTTGCTTTCTCTGCAGCGGTTCCATACATATTATCAATATCAGCATTTAAGACCATATTTACCTTATTGAATGCATTATATGCAACTGTATATCTATTAAACATTTGTGGCATTCCTGCATCTGTCCAAGTGAACCAAGGTTGCCAGTTAGCACTTCTCCTAATTAGAACATCTCTAACAAGTGTTGTGGACTGCATGTGCTCGTAAGCATTTATATTACGCATGTTTGAATATGCTCCTGCATTAAGCGAATTCATCGCATTAATATCAGTTAATTTATCTGCTGATAAACCAATTGTTGAATATTCTTCCAAAAAATCTTCACAGGAAGTAAAAACAAGGCTTAACGTCAGTAAACTAACAAACAATCCTCTCATTTTAAATTTCTTTATATTTTCCATCAGTTTAAAATTTTAGATTAAGACCTATGTTAACAGTTTTTGCCTGCGGAACTTGTTTCCACTTGTCCATCAAATTTGTGTTACCACCTCTAACATGATTTTCAGGGTCATACATCCAAGGTTGAGCATTAGTCCATGTTAAAAAGTTTGTTAGTTTGGTATATAGATCAAGACCTTTAATTGGGCTCCCCTCAGGAATATCAAATGAATAAGTAAATGTAAAATCTCTTAATCTAAGATAATCTACATCAGATACGTATTGAGTGGTTCTGGTCCAAACGGTTGGATCAGTAGTAAGTTGGCCAATATTAGTAACATCACCAGGACTTCTCCACCTACCCAACATATGCCTTAGTGGAGTCAAATCCATGGATGAAGCGAAGTATTTAGAATTAATAACTTCTCCTGAGGCAATATAATTTTGTCCAACAGCAAAAGATAACAAAGCACTAACACTCCAGTTTTTATATCTTAAATCAGTGCTAAAACCACCCGTAAAATCGGGATAAGGATTTCCAAAAGGGATCTGGTTATTACTAAAAAATGCATTCAAAGAGTTGAATTGTCCTTCAACTTGGCTTGTGGTTAGTAACATACCATCTGATTGTTGAACCCAAAGATCTTCTCCAGTGGCAGGATCAATTCCTCCCCATTCTGGTATTCTTTGAATTCCAATCGGCTTTCCTCTGTAAATAGCTGTATTTCCAAAACCTGGGATATTTATTCCATCTGGGTTATCTCCCAAATCTGTTACTTCATTTGTATTTCTTGCCAATTGAAGTTCAACATCCCAAGAAAGATCATCTTTATCGGCTAAAGTTGCCCCTAATATAACTTCGAAACCATTATTCTTTAACTCACCAATATTTGCAGTTACATTATTCACACCAGTAATAGCACTTACAGGGAATGGAAGCAATAGATCAGAAGTTACTTTTTCATAATAATCAAAATCTGCTCTAATTTTCCCGTCAAATAATTCCATACTCACTGCAAAGTTAGTTTGAGCAGCAGATTCCCAACCTAATTCATCATCAGGAATGTTAGATAAAGTGATTCCGTTTTGTAAATTATAGTTTTGTTGAGAGTATCTAGACTCATTTAGATAATTTCCAATTTCAGCATTACCAGATATACCGTAACTTGCTTTAATTTTAAAGAAATTAAAAACATTTTTTAAAGGTTCGAAAAAGTTTTCTTCGCTTATGTTGTAGCCCAGAGAGGCTGCGGGGAAAGTACCCCACTTTCTGTCTTTACCAAATCTTGAAGAGCCATCTCTACGAGCAGTTAATGATATAAGATATTTTCCTTTATAATCATAGTTTACTCTTGAAAGCACTGATAAAAAGGTGTAAGCACTTTCATTAAATGTTGGAGTTAAAACTGCTGCATCAGCAGGTGTTTTTAATGTTGAACTAGAAAATCCAACACCCTTCATGTTATTAATATGAAATTTACTCTTTGAGGCTTCGACCCCTGCTAAAACGTCAAAATTGTGATTCCCAAGTCTTTTTCTATAATTAAGTAAGTTTTTCCAGTTCCATGAATTTCTTGACGAAGCGGAAGAAGATGCTTGTGCTTCACCAGATTCACGTAATCGGCCATCACTATATGCCTTTTGATTTGTGGATATACTATTTAGGCCATATTCTGTCCTAAAGTCAAGTCCCTTCGCTATTTGGTATCTTATATACCAACTCGCAATGAAGCTTCTGTTTTTTGTGTTAGTTGTAAATAAATCCACCCCAGCTCTCGCATTTCTTAGAACATTAAAATATGTTCCATCTTCTTTATAGACTGGGTGAATAGGTAGATTAGTATTTGATTTACCTATACCACCTTGAACAGGTACAGGTGAATTATTAACATAACTGAAATTCATATTTGAACCTATGCTAACTTTTTTATTAAGTTGATGAGTTAAGTTAGTTCTCGCATTTAATCTTGTATATTCGTTTCCAACAAAAATTGACTCCTCATCTAAAAAGTTACCACTTACAAAAAATTTAGTTTTTTCATCCCCACCAGAAGCCGAAATATTTGCTCTATAGGCTACCCCAGTTCTAAGGGCTGTATCTTGCCAGTCAGTATCAGTCGCTAGTGCTTGACTCTTAGTTAATCCGTCAACTAAAACACCACTTGAATCCCAAAATTTGGTAGGATCATTACCACCGTTGTACCAAGCTTCTTGAGCTAGGGTAAGAAATTCCTCTGCATTTACAAAATCAAGTTTTCTAGTGGTTTCAGATAAACCAATATCAAAAGTGGCTTCGATTTTTGTAGCACCTGCTTGACCTTGTTTTGTAGTAATTAAAATTACCCCATTAGATCCTCTTGCACCATAAATAGCAGTTGCTGCAGCATCTTTTAAGATTTCCATTGATTGAATGTCATTTGGGTTTATGCTAGATAGCATGTTAGTGTCTATATCCATAAATCCGACATTGTTACTTCTATCCAAATAACCTCCATCCTCCATAATGATACCATCAATTACAAATAACGGCTCAGAAGATGCTACAGCTGAATTAGCCCCACGAATTCTGATTTTTGTTTGAGCTCCAGACATACCTGATCCAGTAACTACCTGAACTCCTGCGGCTCTACCTTGCAGGGCCTGTTCAAAAGATCCTAGAGCAGTATTTTTTACACTTTCACCGTCAACTCTAACAATTGAAGAAGAAAGGTTTTTGGCAATTTGAGAGCCATACCCTGTTACAATCACCTCCTCAAGGTTTTCACTAGACTCCTCCAACTCAATGAATAATTCAGTTTGTCCAGAGTAAACTACTCTTTGGGTAGCAAATCCGACATAACTAAATTCAATTTCATCTCCATCAGAAACTTTTTCTATGATAAAGTTACCATCGAAATCGGTTAGCGTTCCATCTCCTGTTTCAGTATTTATAATATTGACACCGGGAATAGGATCTCCATCCGAAGTAATAGTACCCTTTACCTGCTGACTAAAAGCTTGGAGGGTAAATAAAAACATTAAAAAGACTATTAAATAATTTTTCATATAGTAATATTATTTTAAAGATTATTTTAAGTCATTTATGAATTATAATTAAATAATTTCTAATTAAAACTAAATTTAAAACCAAAGTAAAACAGAGAAAAATCCAGTAACTGATTAGCAATAGATAGCTATAGTAAAAAGTATTATGGTTATGTTTAAATGTTGTTGTTTGGTTTAACTGCACACACTTACACCCCAAACATATGAATTTTATGTACTATTTACTCTTATTTTACAATTAAATTTTATAATTTTTTACTACAACCTTGTAGTTAAGGGTCGAAAATGTTACAGTTTAAGAAGTTTTTAGGGTTTTTTTTTAATTTTGGAATCATTTGTTATAAAAAATAATTTTTTTAATTAAGATCGAATTTGTTGCAGTAAATGCGAAATAAAATCACCCTAAAAAAAATCGCTCAGGAGCTCAATGTCTCGATATCTACAGTTTCAAAGTCGCTTAAAGACAGTCATGAAATTGGGAAAGAGACCCGAGAACGTATTAAGGCTTTTGCCAAGTCTCATGGTTATCGTCCAAATAGTATTGCCTTGAGTTTGAAAAACCGAAAAACGAAAACCATTGGGGTAATCATCCCCGATGTTGTTCACTATTTCTTTGCTCTGGTTGTTAATGGGATTGAACAAGTAGCTAGAAAGAATGGTTACAACGTAGTGGTAGCTTTATCCAATGAATCCTTTGAAAAGGAGGTTGTTAATATGGAAACACTAGCAGATAGCTTGATTGATGGATTTATACTTTCACTATCTAAGGAGACCCTTAAAAAACAAGATTATTATCATATTAATGAATCCATAAATCAGGGAATGCCTGTTGTTCTATTTGATCGGGTAGTTTCTGAAATTGAATGTGATAAAGTAATTGTTAATGACTTCAAAGGAGCCTATGATGCCACGAAACTTCTTATTGATAAGGGTAGAGAAAATATACTGCTTTTAACCACAGAAGATTATATTAATGTAGGAAGGCTAAGAACCCAAGGCTATATTAAAGCAATACAAGATAATGGCCTATCCTTAGAAAACCATCTCATAATAAAAGTAGAAGATTCGCAGGGGTCTGACGACGATTTTCCTGAATTGGAAAATAGCATTGCAGAGGCTTTCAATAAAAATGACAAAATTGATGGGATTTTTGCTGTAAATGAGATTTTTGCAGGAGCTGCCTTGAGGGTTTTAAGAGGCCTAAAAAAAGCAATCCCTAAAGACGTTGGATTAATTTGCTTTACGGATGGATTAATTTCTAAATATTCTTATCCATCGTTGACCACGGTAAAACAACATGCTGAGGAAATTGGAAAAGCTGCAGCAGGAAAATTAATCGAAAGGTTAGAAAATGATAATGAAGACTTGAAATATGAGCAAAAAGTAATCAAATCGGTCATAATAGAAAGAGAATCTACCTAAATTTATTTGCTTTTCCGTATAATTCCATTAAGTTTGAAAAGTAAAACTATTACACACTTCACATATTAGTTTTGATGAACAACTAGTTTATCTTTGAATTATTTATTATGAAACAACAATCCCTGAGTTTCTGGGATATCTGGAACATGAGTTTCGGATTCCTTGGAATTCAATTTGGTTATGCATTACAAGGTGGCTTTATGTCCAGAATTTTCCAAACACTGGGTGCCTCCACCGATGATATCCCGCTTTTGTGGGTTGCAGCTCCACTTACAGGATTGATTGTACAACCAATTATTGGCTATTTAAGCGATCGAACATGGCATAGTAAATTGGGTAGAAGGCGCCCTTATTTTCTAATTGGAGCTATTTTAAGTTCCCTTGTACTCCTAATCATGCCCCATTCTCCAGTATTATGGATAGCTGCAGGTTTACTTTGGATTCTTGATGCTTCAATTAATATTAGTATGGAACCTTTTAGGGCATTGGTGGCGGATAAACTACCCCAACAACAACGAACTTATGGATTTGTTGTTCAAACACTTATAATCGGAATTGGAACATGGGTTGCGAGCAATTTACCTTGGTTTATTTCTACTCTTGGAGTAAGTGATGCTGCTGCACCTGGGATTATTCCTTTATCTGTGAAACTTGCATTTGCCATTGGTGCAATTGTTTTTTTGGGAAGTATTCTATATACAATATTCACCACCTCAGAAACACCACCTAAAAATATTGAGGCATTTAAAAATAAAATTAAAGAAGAAAATAGTGGGGCTGTTAAAGAAATATTTTATAATATTTTTAAAATGCCTAAAACTATGTTTAAGTTGGGAATTATCCAATTCTTCAGTTGGTTTGCTTTTTTCTCCATGTGGAGCTTGGCAAATCCTGCTTTGACAGAGCATGTGTTTAATGCACCAGCACCGATCGAAGAGAATTTTGATTTTAAAGTTTTGGATCAATCAACTGCCTTTGATCAGCAAAATGAATCCTTTCAAAAAGCATCGAATTTGGTTGGAGCTAATATGGGGGTCTATGGACTATCTTCTATGGTTTTTGCTTTGTTATTGACCTTATACAGCTCCAAAAGAACAGTTAATAGAAAATTTTTACACATGGGTTCTTTAGCCATTGGAGGAATTGGATTTTTAATGATGTATTTTGTACCTGACCCCGAATTGTTATGGCTATGGTTTTCTTTGGTAGGGATATCTTGGGGTAGTATTTTATCAATGCCTTATGCAATGTTGTCAAGTACTATAGCACCGGAAAAAATGGGAATTATGATGGGAATATTTAATATGTTTATTGTTATTCCTCAAATTGTAGCTGCCCTAGGAGGGGTTAATTTTTTATATGGATTAATGGGGGAAGCACCTATTTATGCTCTGGTAGTGGCTGGTCTGTCCCTTCTAGTTTCTGCTTTATCCAATTTATTAATCACCGAAAAAAATGTCATTAGCTATTATGCATAACTTGGAAATAAAAGGTTTGATATTTGATCTCGATGGGGTAATTGCTAATACTGCTGACCTCCACTATAGAGCGTGGTGCAAAATTGGGGACCAATGGGGTTTTAATCTCTCTACAGCCCAGAATGAAGAATTAAAAGGTATAAGCCGAAAAGATTCGATTTTAAAAATAGCTAATTGGGCAGGGAAAAGTTTTACCAACGAAGAGTTGGATGCTTTTGCATTTGAAAAAAATAAAAATTATTTGAGCTATTGTCAAACTTTAGGAACCAAAGATATTCTCCCAGGTGTTTACGATTTTATTAATTCTAGTATGAATAAAGATTTAAAATTAGCAGTAGGTTCTGCAAGTAAGAATGCAAAAATAATACTTCAAAAACTTGGAATACTGGACCTTTTTTCAATTATTGTAGATGGAAATATGGTTCAAAATTCAAAACCCGATCCGGAAGTATTTATTAAATGTGCTGAAATTTTAGAATTAGAGCCTAAAAGTTGTATTGTTTTTGAGGATTCTCAAGCTGGAATTCAGGCTGCAATTAACGCAGGTATGTTTTCAGTGGGAGTCGGACAAGAAGATTTGGAAAGTTGTAATTATAAAATAAAAAATTTTGAGGGTTTAAGTCCTAAACAACTAATAAATCAATTATCAAATTGATATTATAAATGAATCAAAGTTATATTCATAAAGACCAGTGGAGAATTCTTGAGAAGGGATTCAACCCTGATAATGTTAAATCATCCGAAAGTATATTCAGTATTGGTAATGGCTCAATGGGACAGCGAGCCAATTTTGAAGAACAATACACTGGTCCTACTTTTCAGGGAAGTTATATCGGCGGGGTGTATTACCCTGATAGGACAAAAGTAGGTTGGTGGAAAAATGGATATCCGGAATATTTTGCAAAGGTTCTAAATGCTCCTAATTGGATTGGTATTGATTTTAACATTGAAGGTGAAAATCTAGACCTTTTTACCGCAAAAAAAGTTTTAGATTTTAATCGTGTTCTTAACATGAGAAATGGTGTTTACACAAGAACATTTTATGTTGAGTTAAATAACGGAACTATTATTCGAGCTGAGGTGCACAGATTCTTGTCAATGGAAGAAAATGAAATAGGTGCAATTCAATATAATATTGAATTATTAAGTGATAAAGCCAAAATTAGGGTTTCCCCCTATATCAGCGGTAAGGTAAAAAATCAAGATAGTAATTGGGATGAACCTTTTTGGGAACATCTCACTAATGAATCGATTGGTAAATCAGCTTTTATACTTTCAAAAACTAATAAAACTAATTTTAATGTTTGTACATATATGTATGCTGATATCTCGCTTAATGGAGAGGAAGTTTCATGCAGTGAAGAAATATTTAATGATGAATTAAAATCAGGGTATAAGGCCGAAATTGAACTTGTCAAAGGAGATAAGTTGACACTGTCAAAATATGGAGGGTACACAGTTTCTCTAAATCACCCTGAGAATGAACTAAAGTTGGTGGCAGAGGGAAAAATTAATTATGCCAAAGCCAAAGGTTTCGTTGGACTTCTCAAAGAGCATGAGCAACAATGGCATAACATTTGGAAAATTTCTGATATCGTTATTAAAGGTGACTTAAGTGCTCAACAGGGGATTAGATTTAATATTTTTCAGCTAAACCAAACTTACACAGGTAAAGACTCTAGATTAAATATTGGACCAAAGGGTTTTACTGGAGAGAAATATGGAGGAAGTGCTTACTGGGACACTGAGGCATATTGTCTTCCCTTTTATATGGTTACTAAAAATGCTAATGTAGCCAGAAATTTACTCAAGTATAGATATGATCAATTGCCAAAGGCGATTGAAAATGCTGAGAAACTTGGTTTTGAAAATGGTGCAGCTCTTTTTCCTATGGTTACAATGAATGGAGAGGAGTGTCATAATGAGTGGGAGATTACCTTTGAGGAAATTCATCGTAATGGTGCCATTGCATATGCTATTTATAATTATGTAAGATATACCGGTGATCAAACTTATATTCCTGAAATGGGCTTTGAGGTTTTACTTGCCATAGCAAGATTTTGGATACAAAGAGTAAATTATTCTACCCAAAAAGAAAAATATGTTATCCTTGGAGTAACTGGACCAAATGAGTATGAAAACAATGTGGACAATAATTGGTATACAAATTATATTGCTCGTTGGTGCCTTAGATATGCTGGCGAGCAATACAACATCTTAAAGGCTCATCACCCAAATGAATTTGAGGAGATTTTTATCAAAACAAGTATTAGTAATAAGGAGGTTCAGGAATGGCTTTCAGTTGCTGAAAACATTTACTTACCCTTCAGCGAAAAGTACCAAGTTTATCTTCAGCAAGATGGCTTTTTAGATAAAGAATTAACAACAGTAGATCAATTAAATCCTAAAGATCGTCCAATAAATCAAAATTGGTCTTGGGATAGAATATTACGATCTCCATTTATCAAACAAGCTGACACATTACAAGGATTTTATTTTTTTGAAGAGGATTTCAGTATTGAGGAATTAGAGAGGCATTATGATTTCTATTCTTCTTTTACGCTTCATGAATCTTCTTTATCTCCTTGTATACATTCTATTTTAGCTTCGAAATTAGGTAAAATGGATGACGCCTATGAGCTGTATTTGAGAACCTCCAGATTAGACCTAGATGATTATAACAAAGAGGTTGAGGAAGGACTTCATATAACAAGTATGACCGGAACTTGGATGAGTATCGTTTATGGTTTTGGAGGCTTGAAGATTGTCGAAGGTTTACTGTCAATTGATCCAAAGCTGCCAAAACAGTGGAATGGAATTTCATTTAAGATTAATTTTAAAGGTGAGCACTTAACGGTGAAAATAGATAGAGAAAATTGTGATCTTACTTGGAGTGGAAATTCTCCTCTAGATCTAATTCTCAGAAATAAATCAATAACTGTATATCCAAAGAAAATCAAAAAAAATATTTATTCATGAAGCTTTTTAAATTTTTTATTCCTCTTTTTTTTGCAATAAAATCATATGCTCAGGTTGATAGAATTGAACCCCCGAACTGGTGGATAGGGATGCAAATGTCTAAAGTACAGATTATGATGTATGGAGATAAATTAGCAGCATTAGATCCCAAAATTGATTCTGAAGGAGTTAAACTTATTGCTGTAGATAGAGTAGAAAATGAAAATTATATTTTTTTAACTCTTGAAATTTCTAAAAATGCCATGCCTCAAAATATTGACATATATTTTTATCAAGGCAAAAAAGTAAAAATAACCCACGAATACCAACTTTTGCCAAGAAAAGAAAATGCTTCCAACATTGAGGGTTTTACCCCTAAAGACGTTATGTACCTGATTACCCCAGATAGATTTGCTAATGGAGATACTAAGAATGACGAGATAAGCTCAATGAAAGAAAAATTAGGGGATGGCGATTATGACAGACATGGTGGAGATTTACAGGGAATAATTAATCATTTAGATTATATACATGATCTAGGTTTTACAGCAATATGGTTAAACCCTGCGTTGGAAAATAATATGGAAAAAGCCTCTTATCATGGGTACTCAACTACAGATTATTATAAAATTGACCCTAGATTCGGTAGTAATGAAAAATTTAGGGAGTTGGCTCTTAAGGCAAAGGAAAAAGGGATAAAAATTATCATGGATGTCATACCCAATCACTGTGGAAGTGAACATTGGTTTTTTCTTGACCCTCCAATGAACAATTGGTTCAACAATCAAGACAATTATACTAATACGACTCACGTAAGACAATCTATTCAAGATATACATGCCTCAGAATTTGATAAAAGAGGTCATGCTGACGGTTGGTTTGTAGAGACAATGCCAGATCTTAATCAAAAAAACCCATTGGTTTCAAAATATCTAATTCAAAATGCAATTTGGTGGATTGAGTATGCAGGCCTATCTGGTTTGAGGGTAGATACTTATCCTTATGCAGATAGAGATTTCATGGGAGATTGGACACGAGATTTAATGGTAGAGTACCCAAAATTCAATATTGTAGGTGAGGAATGGTCACCCAACCCAGCAATAACCTCATATTGGCAAATGGGAAAACAAAATCACGATGGCTATATTTCTTATTTGCCTAGCTTGATGGATTTTCCACTTCAAATTGCTTTTGTCGAAGCATTAAATGATGATTTTGGTTGGGGAAAAGGTTTTATAAAAGCTTATCAAATGCTGGCTAATGACTTTCTCTACGCCGACCCCTACAATCTTGTAATATTCCCTGACAACCATGATATGACTAGATTCTATACACAGGTCAATAATGATTTGGACTTATTCAATATGGGGATTGTTTATTTTGCCACGATGAGGGGAATACCTCAATTCTTTTATGGAACAGAGATTTTAATGAACAGTAATAAAAGCCCAGGTAACCACGGTTTGATCCGTTCTAACTTCCCTGGCGGATTTCCAGGAGATCGTATCAATGCTTTCAACCGAAAGGGGCTTAATATGGATCAAATCAAAACACTCGATTTTTTTAAGAAAATATTGAACTGGAGAAAATCTAATGAAGTAATACATCATGGGAAACTTATTCAATTTGCCCCTATGACTCGTGGCTGGGACGAAGTATACAGTTATTTCCGGATCCATAACAAAAAGAAAGTTTGGGTTTTGTTTAATAGAGGAAACCATTCTATTGAAGTTGATATGGAACGCTACAGTGAGCTAATCGAGAATCATACTAGAGGCTATGAAATTCTTAGCGATCGAAATATTGAACTAAAAAAAGGAATACTGATGGAAGGTAAATCATCCATGATAATTGAACTAAACCCATAAAAATGAAGATTATTTTTAAACTGTTTTTACTAACATTAATTTTTCATTACAATCTTGTATTAGCTCAAGAATACCATATACTTAATTCAGATATTGCTAGCGGGGTCATATACGAAGCAAACATTAGGCAGTATTCAAAAGAAGGAACCTTTAATGCTTTTACCCGTGATATTCCAGTGCTAAAAGATTTAGGGATAAAGGTTATTTGGTTGATGCCTATTAATCCTATTTCAACTACTAAAAGTAAAGGGCCATTAGGAAGCTATTACGCTGTCTCCGATTATGAAAAAGTAAATCCTGAGTTTGGCACTGAGGAAGACTTTCGTGATTTGGTTGAAAAAGCCCATGATTTAGGGATTTATATAATATTAGATTGGGTACCAGGTCATACTGGTTGGGATCACATTTGGATAAAAGATTACCCGGAATTCTATCTAAAAAACGATAAGGGAGAAATAACAGATCCTATTAACCATCAAACAGGAAAATCATGGGGTTGGACTGATGTGGCTGACCTTGACTACAATAATAAAAAGATGCAAAGAGCTATGACCAATGCAATGAAGTATTGGATAGAAGAATTTGATATCGATGGTTTCCGTATTGATCAGGCTTATGCTGTACCTCAGACATTTTTTGATAAAACTTTCAAATCGATAAGGGCCCTGAAACCAATCTTTCTTTTAGCAGAGACTGATATAGAGCATCCTGGTGGGATTGAGTTAGTAAGTAAGTTTGATGCTTCTTATCATTCTGGAAATTATTTCTTAAAGCAAATAGCTCAAGGGAATATGACAGTAACCGAATTAGAAAGCCATTTTAAATCTGTTATGGAAAAACATAAAGACGAAAATATTCTTCTGAATTATACATCTACGCACGATGTGAATTCCTGGCAAGGAACCTCAATAGAACTCTATGGGGATGCATATAAAATGTTAACTGCTTTTACATATATTTTCCCTGGAATGCCATTATTGTATAGTGGTCAGGAGTATGATTTAAATAAGCGTTTGTTGTTTTTTGAAAAAGATGATTTCATAAAAAAAAGAGGACAAACTATGAAATTTCTCCAAAAATTAGGAAACTTAAAAAACACCAATGACGCCCTAACTGCGGGAGCGGGGAGAGCAGCTTATCAATCTTTAACAGGATTGGTAAACATGAATCATGGAAAGGAAAATCAAATCTTTGCATTTAAAAGAACTGGTCAAAAAAATACTGTGATTTTAATTGCTAATATGAGTAAAAATTATGCTCAGTTTTCAATGAATTTCAATGGAAACTTTAAAAATTTTTCTGACGGAAAGTTTAAAAAATTATCTGATAGTTACGAATATGTAATGAAACCCTGGGAATACTGGATTTTATTAAATTAATCCATAAAATAATAATTAGAAAAACTCACTTTAAATCTTTTTATGAAAATAAAATTCATATTCATATTCTTTGGGCTTATCTTTTCTCTTTTTTCTTTGACTGCTCAAAGAACTAGTAAAACTATTGATGAGGAGTCAAAAGTTCCAAAATATATTCTACCAGAACTTTTAAAATCTGACAGTGGAAAAAAGATTGAGACTCAAATAGAATGGGAGCGGATTAGAAGACCAGAGATTTTGGATCATTTTGCTTGTCAGATGTATGGTAAAATTCCTGGAGCTTTACCCTCACCCGAAGTTAGAATTTTAGAGGAAGCTACTTTAGCTATTGAGGATAAGGCTATTAGAAAGCAAATACAATTAGCTTTTAAAAATGAAGCTGATTCTATTTGTATGAATATTTTGATTTACACTCCCAATAAAAAATTAATGGCACCGGTTTTTTTGGGGTATAATTTTGCAGGTAACTATTTACTTCATAATGATCCATTCATCTTAATCGATGGTAAAAAAGAAATTGAGCTTAGTGGAGGTTCTTTAGAAAAGTTTAAAACCCAAAAAAGGGGTGAAAGGACCTCTAGGTGGGCTATTGAAAAGATTATTGAATCGGGTTATGGACTGGTAACCCTTAATTATAATGATGTTGATCCAGATAAAAATGATTTTTCTGATGGAATTCATTCCCTTCTCTATAATTCTTATCAAATCAAGCCTGAAGATGATCAATGGGGTTCAATTTCAGCCTGGGCCTGGGGTATGTCTAGAGTAATGGATTATCTAGAGACAGAGACCTTGATAGATGAAAAAAAAGTAATTTTATTTGGTCATTCAAGGCTAGGAAAAACTTCCTTATGGGCAGGTGCACTTGATCAAAGATTTTCTATTGTAATATCTAATAACTCAGGTTGCGGGGGGGCAGCACTTTCTAGAAGAAGATTTGGAGAGAAAGTATCTGATATTACAACGAATTGGTCGCATTGGTTTGCAAAAAACTTTCAAAAATACAGTGAAAATGAATCTTCATTACCTATTGACCAGCACATGTTAATAGCACTTATAGCTCCAAGACCAGTTTATGTAGCAAGTGCAAGTAAAGATTCTTGGGCTGATCCTCGTGGAGAGTTTATAAGTGCGAAACAGGCATCTAAAGTCTATAAATTATATGGGATGCAGGGAATAGAACTTTATGATTATCCAAAAGTAAATACTCCAATTCATCAAAGCATTGGATATCATCTTCGTGATGGGAAACATGATGTAACTATTTATGACTGGACACAATACATCAAATTTGCCAATATGCATCTAAACTAGACTTATTCGACTAAACTTCCCCACCAATCAATGTTGGGTTCATAATTAGTTTGAAGCTCACTCCTTCGTCTATCTTCTAACTTTTCCTTTACTTTAATTTTATGTTGACTTAACCACTCTCTTTCTTTATCCTCGTCGTAAATTGGATCAACCTCTGGTATCTTTGCATTGGTTGAAATAAGCCACTCTTCAAGAGTGTTTTTTAACATTGCACCTACTTCAGGATTCTGATCGAAGACATCTAACTTTTCCCCAATATCATTTTTGAGGTTATATAATTCATTTTTTCCATCTTCAAAATACTTAATTAATTTCCAGTCTCCTATTCTAACGATTGCACTAGGGTCTCCACCTTGATTACCATAGTGAGGATAATGCCAAAAAATTGGGCGTTCATCAAATGATTGATCTTTTAGTAGTGGCACTAAACTTTTTCCGTCAACCTTGACAGGATTTTCTAATCCTGCTAATTCTAATAAAGTAGGGAATAAATCAGCACCCATAACTGGAGTTTCGATTTTTTTCCCTTTGATATTTAAGTGAGGAGTTTTTAGGAAGAAAGGTGTTTTTGTCCCTGCCTCCCATTGATAACCTTTTCCCCCTCTAAGAGGGAGGTTACTGGTTGCAAATGCATCTCCCGAAGAAACACCACCGTTATCTGACACAAATACCACCACGGTATTTTTATCTAAATTCAAAGAATCTAGAGTTTTAAGAACATGACCAACAGCATCATCGGTTTGTTCTACTAAGCCTGCGTATACAGGATTGTCTTGTTTAATTCTCATTGGAAGTCTTTTTTCCATGAAAAATCCTTCCTCTAGTATCCCCTGTGATTCAGCTTTTTCTCGGTATCTTTTCCACTTATCTTTAGAAGTTTGAACAGGGGCGTGGACCGCGTAAAAACTTAGGTATGCAAAAAATTGATTTTTAGCATTTTCATTTATAAATGCGGCTGTTTCTTGTGCCAATTTCATAGAAAGTGAAAGACCTTTTTCCTCAGGTTTATCCTCTAGAAATGGATTATTAAAAGGAGAGAAGAAACCTCCAGAATACGGTCCACCCATTCTGTAACCTCCTTTATTAATGTCAAATCCATGATCCGTAGGTAGAGATTTTTCTTTTACAGACCCTAAATGCCATTTTCCAGCAAAAAAAGTTTTATAGCCACCTGATTGAAAAACCTCAGGTAATGTAGTCATCTTAAATGGAAGATGATTTACATACTTGCTTGGTAGAAGTTTTGTTTTACGTCCCTTAGATCGCCAATCTATTCCATTTTTAGCACCAATCCAGTCTGTAATACCGTGAATAGTTGGATAAAAACCAGTCAATAGACTTGCCCTTGATGGACTGCATACTGATGCATTGGCATAACCTTGAGTAAATAGTGTTCCTTCATTTGCAATTCTATCAATATTAGGAGTTTCATAAAAAACACTACCCATCACACCTAGGTCATAATATCCCAAATCATCAACAACAATGAATAAAAAGTTAGGTTTTAAATCGGGCTTTTCACAAGCTGTAATTAATATTATTAAAAAAGTAAATAAAAAGATTTTTTTCATTTTGATAAATTTAATTTTTAAGTGAGCGAATACTTTCTATCATCACGGTACCCAATATAAGTATACCTCCAAATATTGTGTTTAAAAGAGGGTACTCACCCAAAATTATCATTCCAATAATTATTCCATATACAGGTTGGATACTGCTTATAATACTGGCCGTGCTAATTGTAAAGTTTCTAAAACTATAAATGAATAAAGTATGTCCTGTTGCTGTTGTTAAAAAGGCAAGAATTAATAACGCAGGTATTGATGCTTTTAGACCTGTCATATCATAAATGAAAAAAACAGGGGCTAATAAAATGGATATAATAATGAGCTGATATACCATTAAAATTGAACCTTCGTACTCTGAAGCCTTTTGTTTCATGAAAATATTTCTTATAGAATAACACAGAGCAGAAAATACACCAAAGCCAATGGCTTTGAAATAATCGTTTTCTAAACTAAACTCTGGAACTAAAAAATAAATTCCTACCAGAACCATTAGTCCTAAAATTAGATTTGACTTTTTGAATTTATTATTTAATAAAATTGGCTCTAAAAACGCAGTAATAACTGGATAAGTAAAAACTGATAACATCCCGATTGCTACATTGGATAATTTTAGTGATATAAAATAAGCTATCCAATGAGTACCCATAAGAATACTACTGATAATTATAGTACTGCGGTCTTTTTTTTGGATTTTAAAGCTAAGCCCTTTAAACTTACAAAACATGATCAGAGGCACAGACCCAAGGCAAGCCCTTAAAGCAATAATTAATGGAACAGGAAGCTCTATGAACCTTCCTAAAGCTCCGGAGGTACTAATAAGCAATACAGCAAAATTAAGCTGTAACAAATTAATTAGTGAGCTGTTTTTTTGCATTAAGCCATTTTATAAAATTCTTCCCAACCTTTTCTTGGTGGATGCCCTTTTAGAAGTCTATTGGCTAAGTCATTATTGGTAATCGTTTTTGTTTTCCTGTCAAACTTAATTGTCTGATTCAATTGTTGAGCAATAGTTCCCAAACAAAAAACTTGGCTTAGGGGAGCAGAGACCTCAAATGGAGATAAAGTTTTTTCTTTACCTCGAGCAGCATTGAGGAAATTCATAAAATGATTTGTATCGCTCTTGAAATACTCAGTTAGGTTGGATTGAATATCCTTTCCATTACTATTTGGAATAGCACTTAAAGTTCTATGGTGTGAACCACCCTTGAGGGTTAGGTCTTTTCCATAAATCACTTTTCCAGGTCTCAACGTATTGGACTTAGGTTTAACCATTCCTTCACTGGTTTTTGCAGTGGTATCAATTTCTAAACCTTCATATTCCTTTGGCAACTCTGGAAGATTATCTACACCGTCGTACCAAGTAACTTGTACTTTTGGCATTAGCCCTCTTGTTGGAAAACTAAATTTTAAGGTACTTGATTGTGGATAAAAAAAGTTATTATGACCTGTAATTTTGGTTGGCTGAATTTTTGTTGGTAAACCTAAATCAAGAAATTGATGAAAGCCATCCATCAAATGGGCGCCCCAATCTCCAAGTGCACCGTTCCCGAAGTCATACCAACACCTCCACTGACCATCAATGAAATCTTTATGGAAATCGTGATTAGGATAAGACATTAACCAAGTATCCCAATCAAGTGTTTTGGGTATAGATTTACTAATTGGAAAACTTTTAATATTGGTGTCCCAACCATGCCATCGTCTGCCACCATTCATATGGACAGTTATTTTTTTTACCTCTTTAATAATACCTTTTTCAACTAGGGTTCTAAATTGATAGTAATTGTCTTGACAATGACCTTGATTTCCCATTTGGGTAGCAACATTAAATTTCTTTGCAGCCCTAATTAGTATTTCAGCTTCATTAAAGGTTCGTGTAAGTGGTTTTTCAACATATACATGTTTTCCCAATGACATGGCTAAAATTGTGATGGGGAAATGAGAAAAGTCTGGAGTAGCTACACTAACAGCATCAATTTTATCACCAATTTTATCAAACATTTTTCTAAAATCTTTATGTTGGCTTGCACTTGGGTGCATTTGCATAGATTTAATTGTTTTTTCAGCTCCTAAATTAACATCACATAAAGAAATCACATTTGCAGCACCTGTAGCATACAAATCTCTTATCACACTTGCACCCCTATTGCCGATACCACAACAAGCTAAATTTATTTTGTCATTTGGGAGAGTTACTGCTTTTTGTATCACTTTACCAGTCACGTCTTTAATTTCTTTCTTGCCAAATAAAACGTGGCTTGGAAGGACAAATAATGAGCCTAATGAAACCCCTGTTTTTTTGATAAAATCTCTTCTATCTTTATTAGCTTTTATATGTTTTTTTCTCATGCTTGATTATTTTTTGGTACATTATTTAATAACACTTAATAATTTAATGTATACTTTCGTGAACTTTAAATTTGCAATTTTTTTTTCAATTAAACTAAATTAGAAATCTACAGTCTAAAAATTGTTAACAAAAACGTTATGAAAAAATCAATTCACCATTTATATATATTGCTGTTTTTGATAATTACTAATATTGGTGCACAAGAGTTTCAGGGAAGTGCGTTTTACCTAGCAAAAACTAATATTAATACTGATTTTACAAAAAATATTCCAATTGAAAGAAGACAATATGTGATTGATAGAATAAAAAGTAATTCAGAGAAAAATTATCAGCTAGATTTTAATAATACTGGATCTCTTTTTTATGAGGAACAGCGCCTAGATGTTTCTGGTTCAAGTGGTAGAAGATCTAGTTGGATGTCATCTATGAGCCCTATACAAGGAACCCTATATAGGGACTATTCTTCAAAAATGTTTGTCAACAGAGTTGAACTTTTTGGGAAATTCTTTTTGATTAAAGACACTTTGCCAATTAGTAAATGGGTTATGACAGCAGAATCAAAAAAAATAGGAGCATATACTTGTTATAAAGCGATATTAACAAGAGAGATTCCTCAAAGAGTTTTTGGATTTGGAAGACAAAGCGAAAACGCTGACGACGATAAACCCAAAATGAAAAAAATTGATATTGTTGCCTGGTTTACCCCTCAAATACCTGTTGCTACTGGACCTGCAAAATATAATGGTTTGCCAGGCCTGATTTTGGAAGTAAGTGCAGAAAACACAACGATTCTGTGCACTAAAATAGTAATGAATCCAAAGGAAAAGCTAAAAATTAAAGTCCCGAAAAAAGGATCTGAGGTAAACCTGGAGGAGTATGAAGAAATTAGGGTTAAAAAGTCTAACGAGATGAGGGAAATGTTCCGAAGAAGAAGATCAGGAGGTGGTCGTCCTGGTGGTAGAAATTAAAATTTAATAGTTTGAAAAAAATATTTTTTCTAGGATTTTTCCTATTTTCTGCAAAGCTATTATTAGCTCAAAATATTGATTTTGGGGGATTTATTACTGATAAGTCGGGGAATAAAATTATGGGCGCTAACATTGTTGCCATTGAAAAAGAAACCCAAATTTTAGATGGTTTCGGAATTTCAAATGAAGATGGTTATTTTAAGTTGATCCTAAAAAGTGATACAGTTTATGATTTAAAAATTTCTTTTATTGGTTTTAAAGAGATCTCATTTATTTTTAATGAAAAAGAAAATATAGAGAGAAATATTGTTTTAGAAGAACAAACAGAAACTCTAGATGAGGTTGAATTAGTTTACGAAATGCCCGTAACAATTAAAGGGGATACTATTGTTTATAATGCCGACTCCTTCAATACGGGTTCTGAAAGGAAATTAGAGGATGTCTTAAAAAATCTACCTGGAATAGAGGTTAATGATGAGGGAAGGATTGAGGTAGAAGGTAAGGAGGTTACGAAGATTACTGTGGAAGGAAAAGATTTTTTTGATGGAGACTCAAAGCTAGCCACTCAAAATCTTCCTGCAAATGCAGTTGGAAAAGTTGAGGTACTTAGGAATTTTTCTGAAGTCAATCAATTGAGAAGCGTTTCCAACAATGAGGATAATGTTGCCATAAATATTAGCCTTAAAAGCGGAAAAGATAAGTTTTGGTTTGGTGAAATTGGAGGAGGAGCTGGAAATAATGATCGATTTATCGCTGCCCCAAAAGTTTTTTATTATTCCAAAGATTTGAGTATGAATCTTTTATTAAATTCAAACAATATTGGTGATCCTCCTCTTAGCAGAAGGGACTTTTATCGCTTTGGGGGAGGGTTTAATAATCTTAATGCAAGAACAGGGACATCAATAAATATTACTTCGGATGACGCAGGTATTACGGAATTACAAAATAATAGAGCTAAATCAATAGATGCTCAATTTGGTGCTTACAATTTTAGTTATTCGCCAACTGAAACTCTTGAATTTAGTGGGTTTGCAATCTACTCTAGAGCAGAAAATCATTTAGAAGAAAAAAACACCAGGACTTATAATGTTTCCAATGAAGTTGAAGAGACCTCGGAATTTTCTGTCCAAGATACAGAGCAAGAATTATATAAGTTTTCAGCAGAATTTAATCCCAATGAGACACTTCAAACAGAATATAATCTCTTATATAAAACCTCTAGTCAAGAAGAAGTTTCTGACTTAACAACTATATCAACTAGAAATGGTTTAAGAGTACCTGAACAAATTGTCCAACTAAGACAGCAAACCCCATTTTCATTAAATCAAGAATTAAGATTTTATTATACTCACCGTGAAAACCATATTTTTTCTCTTGAATTACAACACCTTGCACAGCAAGAGGACCCTTTTTACAGAGCAATAAAACAGTTTCAACCATTTGGAAAAGTCCTTGACCTTAATCAAGATCAAGAGAGTTTTAATATCAATCAAGATCGCAATGTTAAAACCGATAAAGTTGAAGGTAAATTAGATTATTATTTTATTCTTTCTCCAAAGTCTAATTTCAATCTGACATTAGGCGTGACTGATGTAAGACAAGATTTTGATTCGTCAATTTTTCAAATATTAGATAATAATACCGCCCAAAATTTTAATGAGAACAACTTAATTAATCGTGTTAATTTTCGATTTCAAGATGCATACACAGCTCTTCACTACCGTTTTATAAAGGGTATTTTTACATTTGACCCTGGGGTTACCTTGCACTACTACAAGACAACTACCGATCAATTAAATGGAATTGTTAGTGATTCTTATTCCTTTTTTCGACCAGATTTTAGAGTACTGATGAAATTAAAAGAATCAGAGACTTTGAGACTTATTTTCAGGTCAACAAGACAATTTACGGATATCAATAATTTGGCTGAGGGTTTTATTTTCAGAAATTATAATTCTTTTTTTCGGGGGAATCCTAATTTAGAAGCGGCTTTTTTCAATGTTGTTAATTTAAATTACCAAAGTATAAATATATTTAACTTCACCAATATATTTGCCAACCTAAGTTATTCCAGAAGAGATAATGCTATTCAAAATACTACTGCTGTTCAAGGAATTAATAGCGTTAGATCTGCCACAAATTCAGACTTTCCAAGATATACATATACTGCATCAGGAAGGATAGATAAAAGGTTTAAAAACTTTAAGGGAGGGCTTAACATTAACTTCAATTACAGTGATTTTAATAATGTAATCAATGACAACCCTACCGAGTCTGTAAACTTTAATCAAAGATATTCCGCCAATATTGCAACTAATTTTAGGGATAAACCCAACTTAGAGGTTGGTTACACCTATAACGTAAGAGACTATACTAATGGCGATGTCAAAAGTAAATTTTTTACAAATTCCCCCTATGCTAGATTTGACGCCTATTTTCTAGATGGTTTTATTTTTGAGGCTAAGTACACTTATAATTATTACCGAAATGAGATTCAGACCCTTAATGAATATAGATTTTTAGAAGCTGAGCTATCCCACACTAAAAAAGGATCTAAATGGGAGTTTGGTATAGCAGCTACAAATATCTTAAATGATACAGAAATTAACCGAGATAGTTTTAATCAATTTTCTGTAACTACTAATTCATATATTATACAGCCAAGGTATGTCGTCTTTAAAATCACATATGATTTGACAACTTTTGCAGGAGGAGGTTCCGGAAAAAGTAAGAAGTGATTAGTTTAACATTCCTATAGCATCAATCCAGTCAACCATATTGTCAAACCAATTATCGACTGGGTAGTTGGTTTTTCTCATTCCGAACCCATGTTTCCCGTGGTGGTAAAGGTGTAATTCACTTATATAATTCTTTTCAGCCCAATCGGTATAAATTTCAGCACTTGGTATAGCAAGTTTAAGAGCATCCTCAGTTGTACAAACAATAAAAATAGGAGGCCCGTAAGCTGGAGGTTCTTGGTCATCTACGATTTTCATCCATGGATAAATTGGAGCAATGAAATTAGGTCTGTTTTTTTCAGATGACTTATAGGTTGCTTCCATGGTAACAGCTCCCCCTGCAGAGAATCCCATAATTCCAATTTTATCAGGATTAATGTCATATTTTAATGCATTTTCTCTAACATGAGCGATCGCATTTAATGCATCTAAGTGACCATAAGCCAGTTGCTTTTTTTCTTTTGAATAAGGGTGGTCTAGACCTTCGTTTTTCCCAATTAGATGAATAGGTACCAAGCGATACTTTAAAACAAAGGCGGCAATTCCTTTTTTGTTTAGAGCTTTTGCCACATCAAAACCTTCATGATGAATTGCATTTGCCCTCATTCCACCTCCAGGGCAAATG
>CACHZY010000016.1 GCA_902584445.1 uncultured Bacteroidota bacterium
TAAAGATGCAGGAGATTACGAAGCTTTGCATAAACTGCCAAGAAATGCATCTCCAGTAAGAATGCATAATCGTTGTAAGTTGACAGGTCGTCCTAAAGGATATATCCGACAATTTGGAATTTCAAGAGTAACCTTTCGTGAAATGGCAAATAAAGGTTTAATCCCAGGTGTAACAAAAGCCAGTTGGTAACTAAATAAAGATAATTATGTTTACAGATCCTATTGCTGATTATTTAACTAGAATTAGAAATGCTAATACTGCCGGACATAAGGTTGTTGATATACCCGCATCTAATTTAAAGAAAGAGATGACTAAAATACTTTATGATCAAGGATACATACTAAGCTATAAGTTCGAAGAAACATTGAATCATCAAGGAAATATCAAGATTGCATTGAAGTATGATAACTTAACCAAAGAACCTGTAATAAAGAAATTACAAAGAATTAGCACACCTGGTTTACGTAAATATGCTTCTGCAGGGAATTATCCCCGAATTCTTAATGGGTTGGGTGTTTCAATCGTCTCAACTTCAAAAGGTGTAATGACTGGGAAGCAAGCCGAATCAAAACATGTTGGTGGAGAATTACTTTGCTATGTATATTAATATTGAAGAAAAAAATTAAAATGTCAAGAATAGGTAACAATCCAATTATTATCCCAGAAGGTGTCAGTGTTGATATTCAAACCAATAGCATAAATATTAAGGGTAAATTGGGAGAATTAACTCAAATATATGACGTTGTAACTTTTAGTATTGAAGATAGTGTATTGAAAGTAAAATGTCCCTCTGACCACAAAGACGACCGAGCTAAACATGGTTTGTATAGAGCATTGGTTAGCAATATGATTGAAGGTGTTTCGGTTGGCTTTACTAAAGAATTAGAATTAGTTGGAGTTGGTTATCGCGCAAGCAATCAAGGCCAAAAATTAGACCTCGCTCTTGGTTTTTCCCATAATATTCTTTTCGATATTGCTCCAGAAGTCAAGGTTGAAACGATATCTGAGAAAGGTAAAAACCCAATTGTGAAACTCACTTCACATGATAAGCAATTACTCGGATATGTAGCTGCTAAAATAAGGTCTTTCAGAAAACCTGAACCATATAAAGGAAAAGGGGTTAGATTCATTGGAGAACAAATAAGAAGAAAAGCAGGAAAATCAGCATAATAATTATGGCACTAACAAAATCCGCTAGAAGAAATAGGATTCATTTAAGAATTAGAAAAACAGTTTCTGGAACAGAAAAGCAACCTAGATTGTCCATTTATCGTAGTAATAGAGAAATTTATGCCCAAGTAATTGACGACGTTAATGGAAAAACATTAGCTTCCGCTTCTTCACGGGACAAAGAGATTATAGATGCTAAATCAGAAAATAAAATTGCAGAAGCCCAATTAGTTGGTAAACTAGTTGGAGATCGAGCTGTCAAGGCAGGAATCAATACCATCAGTTTTGATCGCAGTGGTTATTTATATCATGGTAGGGTAAAATCTCTTGCTGAGGGTGCTCGAGAGGCGGGTTTAAAATTTTAAAAAAAAATATGTATCAAGATTATAAAAATATTGAATTGGTAAAACCGGCAGGATTAGATTTAAAAGATCGCTTGGTGGGAGTTCAAAGAGTGACTAAGGTAACTAAGGGGGGAAGAGCTTTTGGATTTTCTGCTATTGTAGTAGTTGGTGATGAAAATGGAGTCGTTGGTCAAGGATTGGGAAAATCTAAAGAGGTTTCTGAGGCTATTGCTAAGGCAGTTGAAGATGCTAAGAAAAACTTAGTTCGTATTCCAATTAATAAAGGTACTTTACCTCATGAACAAAAAGGAAAATTTGGTGGTGCTAAAGTGTTTTTAAAACCAGCATCTGAGGGTACTGGAGTAATTGCTGGCGGCGCGGTTCGTGCAGTACTGGAAGCTGTAGGGGTTCATAATGTACTGTCAAAATCACAAGGATCTTCTAACCCTCACAATGTAGTTAAAGCCACATTTGATGCCCTTTTACTACTTAGAAGTCCTCAAACTATTGCCAAACAAAGAGGCGTAAGTTTAGAAAAAGTTTTTAATGGATAATATTGAATATTATGGTTAAGATTAAGGTAACTCAAGTTAAAAGTAGCATAAAAAAAATGCGTTCCCAAAAAAGAACTCTCGAAGCATTAGGACTTCGTGGTATCGGGAAAGAAGTTATCCATGATAATACACCCAATATTATTGGTATGATAAATAAGGTGAAACACTTAGTCAAAACAAAAGAAGTTTAATAATGAGTTTACACAATTTAAAACCAGCCGAACAATCTAATTTAAATGCCGGTAAGCGTGTTGGAAGAGGCCAAGGAACTGGAAAAGGCGGCACTTCTTCAAGAGGTCATAAAGGTGCAAAGTCTCGTTCAGGATACTCCAAAAAAATAGGATTCGAAGGAGGACAGATGCCCCTTCAGCGCCGAGTGCCAAAGTTTGGTTTTACTAATATCAATAGAGTTTTCCATAATGTAGTTAACCTAGACACACTTCAAGATCTCGTCAATCAAAAGAAAGTTAAAAAAGAAGTTACTTTCGATAAATTTGTTGAACTGCGTTTAGTTGGAAAAAATGAATTTTTAAAAATATTAGGCAGAGGAAAATTAGAAGCTCCTTTAAAGGTTTCTGCTCATAAGTTTTCTGAAACCGCTAAGGTTGCAATCGAAGCTGCTGGAGGTGAAGCTATCAAAATATAATTTTATTTAGATGAAAAAGTTTATCGAGACCATTTTAAATATATATAACATTGAGGAACTTCGTGGACGTATAATTACAACCATGACTCTTTTGCTAGTATATAGGTTAGGAGCTCAAGTGGTTTTACCTGGGATTGATTCTGTTCAATTAGCTGAACTTTCTAATAGAACAGATGGAGGAGGACTTTTGGGAATACTTAATGCCTTTACAGGCGGTGCTTTTGCAAACGCTTCTGTCTTTGCATTAGGAATTATGCCATATATATCAGCATCTATAGTTGTACAATTAATGGGAATAGCAGTTCCATATCTTCAAAAACTTCAGAAAGAAGGTGAAAGCGGAAATAGAAAAAGAACTCAAATCACAAGGTGGCTAACTATTTTAATTTGTGTAGTTCAGGCACCAGCTTACCTCTATGGACTTTCTGCACTTGGTGTTCCAGATAGTGCTTTTGTGTTAGGTCGCGGACCACTTTTTATGTTTTCCTCAGTTATCATACTGGTAACTGGAACCATTTTTGCTATGTGGCTTGGGGAAAAAATAACTGATAAAGGAATAGGTAATGGTATCTCACTACTGATTATGGTTGGTATTATTGCAAATCTTCCACTTTCTTTTACACAAGAGTTTGTTTCACGTGTTTCAGAAAACAACGGAGGTCTTATGATGATTTCTATTGAGTTGGTATTATGGGTAATTATTATTTTATTGAGTGTCTTATTAGTAATGGCAGTAAGACAGATTCCTGTCCAGTATGCCAGAAGAACATCAGTAGGATCAAACGAAAAAAATGTTTTTGGATCGAGACAATATATTCCTCTAAAATTAAACGCCTCTGGAGTAATGCCGATTATTTTTGCTCAAGCTTTAATGTTTGCTCCCGCATATGTTGGAGGTGCATTTGGGGATTCATCATTTGGGCAATGGTTACAAACAAATTTTTCTGACATCTTTGGTTTATGGTATAATTTATTATTTGCATTATTGATTATAGTTTTCACCTTTTTTTACACAGCGATTACTGTTCCTACTAATAAAATGTCAGAAGATCTAAAAAGAAGTGGTGGTTTTGTTCCTGGAATTCGTCCGGGCAATGAGACCTCTGAATTTTTAGATACCGTAATGTCTCATATTACATTTCCAGGTTCCTTGTATTTAGCTGCTATAGCTGTATTTCCAGCTTTAGTTGTAAAATTAATTGGAATACAACAAGGTTGGGCCTTATTTTATGGCGGAACTTCACTTTTAATAATGGTTGGTGTAGCTATTGATACAATTCAACAGGTGAATTCTTATTTATTGAATCGTCATTATGACGGACTAATGTCAAAGACTAGCAGGAATAGAAGAGCAGGAACAATATAAAAATGGCAAAACAAGCAGCAATAGAACAGGAGGGTACTATAATCGAAGCATTATCTAACGCAATGTTTAGAGTCGAGTTGGAAAATGGTCATGTGGTAACCGCTCATATTTCGGGTAAGATGCGTTTGCATTATATCAAGTTACTCCCTGGAGATAAAGTAAAATTAGAAATGAGTCCCTATGATTTATCAAAGGCAAGGATAACATATAGATTTTAAAAAAAGAAAGATGAAAGTTAGAGCTTCATTAAAGAAAAGAAGTGCGGATTGCAAAATAGTCCGAAGAAAAGGACGTTTATACGTTATAAATAAAAAGAATCCTCGATTCAAACAAAGACAAGGTTAGATTATGGCTAGAATTTCAGGGGTAGACATTCCCAAACAAAAAAGAGGAGTAATTGCATTAACCTATATTTACGGTATAGGTAAAAGTCGTGCTCAAAGTATTTTGGCATTAGCTAAGGTAAGCGAGGACACTAAAGTTTCCGACTGGACAGATGATGAGACTGGTAGAATACGTGAAGCCGTTGGCGATTTTAAAATTGAAGGAGAATTACGCTCTGAATTGCAACTGAATATAAAGCGATTGATGGATATAGGAAGTTATCGTGGTATTCGACACAGATCTGGATTACCTCTTAGAGGACAAAGAACAAAGAACAACTCTAGAACTCGAAAAGGAAAAAGAAAAACTGTCGCTAATAAAAAGAAGGTCACTAAATAATATATCACCATGGCAAAAGTTATCAGTAAAAAAAGAAAAGTTCTTGTTGAATCTAACGGTGAAGCACATGTTACTGCTTCTTTTAATAATATTATTATTTCTTTAACAAACTTGAAGGGAGAGGTTATAGCCTGGTCCTCAGCAGGTAAAATGGGTTTTAGAGGTTCGAAAAAAAACACGCCTTACGCAGCACAAACAGCTGCTGAAGATGTTTCTAAAGTCGCTGTCGAAGCTGGTTTAAGAAAGGTCAAAGTTTATGTCAAAGGCCCTGGAAATGGAAGGGAGTCTGCTATCAGAACTCTTCATAATAGTGGTATTGAAGTAACTGAAATAGTTGATGTAACTCCACTACCTCATAATGGTTGTCGACCGCCCAAAAGAAGAAGAGTTTAACATTAAACAGTATCTAAGGATTAGACCTTAATTTATAACACAAAAAAAAAAATATGGCAAGATATATCGGTCCAAAATCAAAAATTTCAAGAAAATTTGGTGAGCCTATTTACGGCCCTGACAAAGCATTTGAAAAAAGGAATTACCCTCCAGGGCAGCACGGCAATAATCGTAGAAGAGGTAAGAAATCTGAGTACGCGGTTCAATTATTAGAAAAGCAAAAAGCTAAATATACCTATGGTGTTTTAGAACGCCAGTTCAGAAATATATTCGAAAGAGCAAGTGGTAGTAAAGGTGTTACCGGTGAGGTATTACTTCAACTCTGTGAATCTCGTTTAGACAATGTTGTGTTTCGTTTAGGGATTGCTCCCTCAAGGAATGCTGCCCGCCAATTAGTTTCTCATAGACATATTACCGTAAATGGTAAAATCGTAAATATACCTTCCTTTAGTTTAAATCCTGGCGACACGATTGGAGTAAGGGAAAAATCTAAATCTTTACAATCCATTTCTAGTTCATTAGAAGCTAATGATTCTATTTATGAATGGATGACCTGGAATGACTCCACGTACGAGGGTAACTTTGTAAGTATCCCTCAACGTAACCAAATTCCCGAAAATATTAAAGAACAATTAATCGTAGAATTGTATTCTAAATAACAAACTAGCAAGCATAAAACTATGGCCATACTAAATTTCCAAAAACCCGACAAAGTAATTATGATCGATTCCTCTGAGTTCGAGGGCAAATTTGAATTTCGTCCATTAGAACCGGGATACGGTCTTACAGTAGGTAATGCTCTCAGAAGGGTATTACTTTCTTCCCTTGAGGGGTTTGCAATTACTTCTGTTAAAATCCAGAATATAGAGCATGAGTTTTCTACCATCCCAGGAATAGTTGAGGATGTTACTGAGATCATTCTTAATTTAAAGCAAATAAGATTTAAACGTCAAATTGAAGATGTTGAGGAAGAAAAGGTAACTCTTGTTGTTGGAAACCAAGATCAGCTTAAGGCAGCTGATTTCCAAAAATTCATTTCTGGCTTTCAGGTTCTGAATCCAGATATGGTTATCTGTAATCTTGAGAAGAGTGTTCAATTAAGTATAGAGGTTACAATTGAAAAAGGAAGAGGATATGTTCCTGCTGAGGAAAATAAAAAATCGAACTCAGAATTCGGTGTAATTGCTATAGATTCTATTTTTACTCCTGTAAAAAATGTAAAATATAGTATAGAAAACTATAGAGTTGAACAAAAAACCGATTATGAAAAGCTTATTTTCGAGATAAGTACTGATGGTTCTATTCACCCTAAAAATGCTCTTACTGAGGCAGCTAAAACTTTGATTCATCATTTCTTATTATTTTCGGATGAACGAATTACACTTGAGGCAGATGAAATAGCTCAAGCAGAAACTTATGATGAAGAGTCTCTTCACATGCGACAGCTACTTAAAACTAAATTAATTGATATGGACTTATCTGTAAGAGCTCTGAATTGTTTAAAGGCTGCTGAGGTAGATACCTTAGGGGACCTGGTTTCTTATAATAAAAATGATTTGATGAAATTTAGGAACTTTGGAAAAAAGTCACTCACAGAACTAGAAGAACTTGTAGTCTTAAAAGGTCTGTCTTTTGGAATGGATTTAACCAAATATAAGTTAGACAAGGATTAAAAGTCCATAGATTTTGAGCTTATGAAACACGGAAAAAAAGTTAATCACTTAGGCCGAAAAGTGGCCCATAGAAAGTCGATGTTAGCTAATATGGCTTCTTCTTTAATTGAGCATAAGCTTATTAACACAACTTTGGCCAAAGCAAAGGCATTAAGACAATTTGTGGAACCATTGATTACAAAATCAAAAGTTGATAGTACGCAAAATCGACGTCTCGTATTCAGTGCTCTTAGAAACAAATATGCTGTCGCTACTCTCTTTAGAGAGATAGCACCCAAGGTAGGTGATAGACCTGGTGGTTACACTAGAGTAATTAAAATGGGAAATCGTCTAGGTGATAATGCTGATATGGCTTTGATTGAGTTAGTAGATTTTAACGAAGTTTATAATATAGAAAAATCTGAAGCTAAGAAAACGACTCGTAGAAGTCGTTCAAGAAAAAAGAGTATTCCTGCTGAAACTGTAGCTCCTGAGACAGAGAATTTATCTGATACTTCAGAACCTGCAGATGATAATGCTCCTAAGAATGTAACTGAGGAAACTGACACAGTGACTCAGGAAGCTTTCGAACAGAATCCCCAACCCCAAGAAACCAAAGATGACGCAGCAACAGAGTCTGAAAATAAGGAAGATGCCTAAATCGTCCTTTTAGTTGTTGATAATTTAACCCTATAATAAAGGATATGCTACTTAGTTTATCCTTTTTTTTATGTTATTTTGTGTTCTATTATGGCATATATTACTCGAAAAAAAGCATTCTTAATTTTAGCCGATGGTACAAAGTTTTTTGGTAAATCTATAGGTCCAGATGGAACTAGTTTTGGGGAAATATGTTTCAACACTGGTATGACTGGTTACCAAGAAATATTTACAGACCCTTCCTATTATGGGCAGTTGATGGTCACTACAAACGCTCATATTGGAAACTACGGTGTTCACAAAGAAGATGAACAGTCTGATAGTATTAAAATTTCAGGGTTGATTTGTAAAAACTTTAGTTATGAATTTTCTCGTCCACTGGCTGAAATTTCCTTAAAAAATTATTTAATTAAAAATAAACTTTTTGGTATATCTGACCTAGATACCCGAGCCTTAGTTAATTATATACGGGAAAATGGGGCTATGAACGCTGTTATAAGTACCGAAATTGAACAAGAAGATGCTTTAATTAAAAAACTTTCTGAAATGCCAAGCATGGAGGGTCTAGAGCTAGCCTCTAAAGTTTCTACTAAAGAGCCCTATTTTGTTGGTGATCCAGATGCTTTATATAAAGTTGCTGCTATCGATCTAGGTGTGAAAATAAATATTTTGAGGCATTTGTCTAAGAGAAATATTTACGTTAAAGTTTTTCCATTTGATACAACTTTCGAGGAAATGAAAAGGTGGGAGCCTGATGGTTTTTTCATTTCAAATGGACCGGGAGATCCAAATCCCTTGCACCATCCTCAAAAAGTTGCTAAGGAAATCATCAAAAATAATTTACCCCTTTTCGGTATATGTTTAGGTCATCAAATTATTGCATTGGCTAATGGTATACCTACATATAAGATGTTCAATGGACATCGAGGAATTAATCACCCTGTAATGAATTTAAAAACAGGAAAAGGAGAAATAACTTCGCAAAATCATGGATTTGCTGTTGATAAATCCATTGCAGAATCTAATAAAGATTTCGAAGTCAGCCATATACATTTAAACGATCTAACTGTAGCTGGGCTTAGAATGAAAAATAAGAATTGTTTTTCAGTTCAATATCACCCAGAAGCAGGACCTGGGCCAAATGATGCTACCTATCTTTTCGATGAGTTTTACCAAAACATAAAAAATCATTCAGCAAAAAAAGTAAATTAATTTAATTTAAATATAAATGAGTGTAATTATTGAAATTCATGCACGTCAAATTTTTGATTCTAGAGGTAATCCTACCGTAGAGGTAGATGTTACCACTGAAAATGGAATTACTGGACGTGCAGCCGTACCCTCTGGTGCCTCAACAGGGGAGCATGAGGCTGTCGAGCTAAGAGATGGTGGTGTAGATTATATGGGAAAAGCAGTGCTTAATGCTGTAAAAAATGTTAATGAAACTATAGCTAGAGAGCTAATTGGTGAATCGGTTTTTGATCAAAATAAAATTGATCGGATTATGATAGATTTAGATGGTACACCAAATAAGTCTAAACTGGGGGCTAATGCTATTCTTGGGATTTCTCTTGCAACTGCAAAAGCTGCAGCAAATGAATTAGGACTTCCATTATACCGATATGTAGGAGGAGTGAGTGCTCATACTCTTCCTGTTCCAATGATGAATATTATTAATGGGGGCTCACATTCTGACGCACCTATTGCATTTCAGGAATTTATGGTAATGCCGATCGGAGCTAATAGTTTTACTCAAGCTATGCAGATGGGTTCTGAAATTTTTCATCATTTGAAAAAAGTCCTTCATGATAGAGGCTTGAGCACAGCAGTTGGAGATGAGGGCGGTTTTGCTCCAAATTTAGATGGAACAGAGGATGCTTTAGAGACGATCCTTATTGCTGTCAAAAACGCAGGATATAAATCTGGATCTGAGGTTATGATTGCTTTAGATTGTGCTGCGGCTGAGTTTTATGTTGATGGTGTTTATGATTACACAAAGTTTGAGGGTGAAAAAGGTGTAATAAGATCCTCTGCTGAACAAGCTCAATACCTGACCGATTTAAGCACAAAATATCCAATAATTTCAATTGAAGACGGAATGGATGAGAACGATTGGGAGGGCTGGAAACTTCTTACTGATAATGCTGGAAAAAATGTTCAATTAGTAGGAGATGACCTTTTTGTTACCAATGTGACTCGACTTTCTAGAGGAATTAAAGAGGGTATCGCTAATTCTATTTTAATTAAGGTTAATCAGATAGGTACCTTGTCCGAGACCATTGCAGCAGTTGAGATGGCTCACAGATCTGGATATACATCAGTTATGTCTCACCGCTCAGGTGAAACGGAAGACAACACTATTGCCGACCTTGCAGTTGCATTGAATACAGGTCAAATAAAGACTGGATCTGCTTCTCGTAGTGACCGCATGGCAAAATACAATCAACTTCTTCGAATTGAAGAAGAGTTAGAACATGAAGCATTTTATCCTCAGAATCAAGCTTTCAACCTTTAGTTGTTTTTTTAGTTTTTTGCCTGAAACTTTTTTACTCTTGTATATTGGTTCTTATTTCACTACTTTTATCCTTCTCTTTATTTAGTTATGGAAGACAAAGTTGATCTTATTTACAGGGGTAAAAGTTACAAGTTTCCGCTAATAAATGGTTCCGAAGATGAACCTGCCATCGATATTAAAACATTAAGGGCCCAAACAGGTTTAATCACCTTAGACCCTGGTTATAAGAATACTGGATCTTGTGAGAGTGAGATTACATTTCTAGATGGTGAGGAGGGAATTCTCCGATATCGTGGATACTCCATTGATGATTTAGCAAATAACACTTCCTTTATAGAAGTAGCTTATCTTTTAATTTTTGGCGATTTGCCCAAACTTGATCAACTCCAAAAGTTTGAAGATGATATTCGTGATTATGCTCTGGTAGATGAAGATTTTAAAATTATTTTAAAAAGCTTTCCAAAGTCGGCTCACCCAATGGGAATTTTATCATCTTTAACCTCAGCTTTGATTGCATTTAATCCTTCTTCTGTAGATATTAATTCTGAAAAAGATTTTTATGAAGCAATTATTATTTTATTGGCAAAGTTCCCTGTTTTGGCATCGTGGACCCATAGAAAAATGAAAGGACTACCTCTTAATTATCCGAATTATGATCTCTCATACACGGACAACTTGGCTTATATGATATATAAAATGCCCAATAAGGATTTTAGAGCCAGTACTACTTTAGTGAGTGCTTTGAATAAACTTCTTATTTTGCATGCTGATCATGAACAAAACTGTTCTACATCAACTGTTAGAATGGTTGGTTCATCCCATGCGGGTTTATTTCCCTCGATAGCCTCAGGGATTTCTGCCTTATGGGGACCACTTCATGGAGGAGCTAACCAGGCTGTCATTGAAATGTTGGAAGAAATAAAAAATGATGGAGGTGATACTAAAAAGTTTATGGCTAAGGCTAAAGATAAAAATGATCCTTTTCGATTGATGGGATTTGGCCATCGTGTTTATAAAAATTTCGATCCCCGAGCCAAGATTATAAAAACTGCTGCCGATGAAGTTTTGGATGAGTTAGGGATAAACGATCCCGTACTAGAAATCGCCAAAAAACTTGAGCAGGAAGCACTTGAAGACCCCTATTTTGTTGATCGTAAACTCTACCCTAATGTTGATTTTTATTCTGGAATTATTTATCGTGCTTTAGGTATTCCTACAGAGATGTTCACTGTAATGTTTGCTATTGGTCGATTACCTGGTTGGATTGCCCAGTGGAAGGAAATGCGTTTTAATAAGGAGCCCATTGGACGTCCTCGTCAAATTTATACAGGCCACAAACATCGTAAAGTTTAGTTTTACTAAAGATCTTCGATACCAGGGGCTTGCTTTTTAGCTTTTTCAGCTTTTAATTTTGAAAAAAACTTTTGGGTATCCTTAGTATCAACCAATACCTTAACAAATTGATGGTCTTTATAAATTGAGTACTCTTCTGCTTTACCTTTGTAAAGGTTCAGCTTGTAATAAGGAACAATTAAAGCATAAGTTTCTAAAAGACTTCTGAATCTTAAAATAATACCCTTAGGACGTAGCTCTATGTTACATGTATTTAGATTATTATCTAAAATAAGTAGGTTGTGAATATCAATAGAGGATGAAGAAATCAATAATTTCGGGGAGCCAACTCCACTCATTGACCATCTCTCTTTAAGTGGGAAAGGTTTTCCAACTGTTGCCTCTATCTTTTCCTTAACCTCAGATTCATTATATGAGACATTTAAAAGCATTTTTGCTCAAAGATAAGTCATAAATACTTCAGGTTGTAGTATTGAGTTTATAATTATCTTTGGGATTAAATTATGGAGACTTTAGAAAAATTACTTTCACTTAAAGTCAAAGCTAAGCTTGAAGAAGCCTTTGACCTGTATTTGGAAAAATTCGAATTTCAATTGACCCGTAAAGATTTTGAGGGAGATATTACTTTAATGCTTTTCCCTTTGTTAAAACCAACTCGACAAAATCCTTCAGTTTTAGGTGAGAGTATCGGTAGCTATTTAGTTAAAAAAACATCTTTTGTTTCAAATTTTAATGTAGTTAGTGGTTTTTTAAATCTTATCATATCTGATCGATTTTATCTGACTTTTCTAAGTGAATTTTTAAAAGTAAGAGAGTATGGTCACCTTAGTCCTGATAGTCATTCCCCTACAATTATGGTAGAGTATTCTTCTCCAAATACCAACAAGCCATTACATTTAGGACATGTACGAAATAATCTTTTGGGCTATTCAGTATCAAAAATTTTAGAAGCCAATGGCAATAATGTAATTAGAACTCAGATCATTAATGATCGTGGTATTCATATCTGCAAATCTATGTTGGCATGGAAAAATTTTGGAGCAGGGGAGACCCCAGAAAGTTCTGGTATTAAAGGAGACCAATTGGTTGGAAAATATTATGTGCTGTTTGAAAAAATATACCGCGAACAAGTTGCCGAATTAAAAGCAAAAGGACACTCGCAAAAAGTCGCTGAAAAAGAAGCACCAATTCTAAATGAGGCTAAAAGAATGCTCCTTGATTGGGAAAATAATGATAAAAATGTACGAGCATTATGGGAGAAAATGAACGCCTGGGTGTATAATGGATTTGAACTTACTTACCAAAAGTTGGGGGTAAATTTCGAATCTTACTATTATGAAAGTGAAACGTATTTGTTGGGAAAATCAATTATAAATGAGGGACTTGATAAAGGCGTTTTTTATCGTAAAGAGGATGGCTCGGTTTGGATAGATTTGTCTTCAGATGGACTTGATGAGAAATTATTGTTACGTTCTGATGGAACTGCGGTATATATTACCCAAGATATTGGTACAGCAAAGAAGCGCTTAGAAGATAATCCTAATTTAAAAGGGGTATTGTACACTGTAGGTAATGAACAAGATTACCATTTTAAAGTCTTATTCTTGATTCTCAGTAAACTAGGTTATTCTTGGGCTGATTCATTTTATCATTTAAGTTATGGAATGGTCGATCTTCCTACTGGTAAAATGAAGAGTCGAGAAGGGACTATTGTAGATGCTGATGATCTGATCGAACAGATGAATATTACTGCAAGTAAAATTACTAAGGAACATGGTAAAATTGATGGGATGAACATTTCAGAAAGGGATCAGCTTTTTAGTATTATTGGATTAGGAGCTCTTAAATATTTTATTCTAAAGGTAGATCCCAAAAAAAGAATTTTATTTGATCCTGAGGCTTCAGTTGATTTCAATGGTAATACGGGACCTTTTATTCAATATGCATTTGCCCGAATACAATCATTAATCAATAGAGAATCGGATAAGAACCTTAAGTTAGAAATAGATTTAACATTGGTTGACAAGGAAAAAGAAATTTTAAAACACCTATATCAATATCCTACTTTAATTAGAATAGCGGGAGAACAATTTAGCCCTGCATTGATAGCAAACTATCTTTATGATTTGGTTAAATTATTTAATTCATTTTATCAAAATGTGACTATTTTTGGTGAGCAGGACCTAGCGAAACGGTCCATGCGTTTGTTACTTTGTAAGGCAGTTGCCAATAATATTGAAACTGGAAGTAAGCTTCTAGGAATTTTAATGCCTAATAAAATGTAAAAAAAAATCGCTCCGAAGAGCGATTTTTATTATCCATGGCTGTAAAATGAAGCCATAAATTAAATTATTTTGAATTAACAGCTAAGTTGTAGACAACTAAACCAAATCCAATTTTGTTGATAGCATCACCAACGTTATAGATTACATCCATAGCAATTGGCATCCCAAAAAATTCTCCTGCTGCTCCATACCAACCTTGAGTACCAGCCATGTATCCGATAGGGTAAATTGCCCAACCAATTACAACAAATTTTACAAGTGTTTTGTGAGCAGAAAGAACAGCTCCGCCAGCAGACGCAGCTAATTTAGAAGCTTCACCTTTCCAAATTTCATAAACAATTGCAAAGTAAGCTAGACCAGAGATTAGACCCCAAAGTGCAGGACCGTTACCACCAGTGTAAACACCTTCGCCAAAGTAACCAGCAACAAGCATTACAGTGGATAAAAGAATTAATTTCCACATAAGTTGCTTAGTTGCACCAGCAGCTTTTAAGATTAAATAAAACTCAACGCACATTAAAGGAACAGTTAAGATCCAGTCAACGTAACGGAAAAAGGTTGGAGAACCGTTTCCACTAGCCCAATAGTCTCTCATATACCAATAATGAACCGCTGCGATAAAGGTAATCAAACCTGATACCAAAATAGATGTTCTCCACTTATTGTCAAAAGAATTCATTGACAGAAAAAAGAAAGCTGATGCTGCCATCATGGCCATACAACCAACAAAAAATGTGAACCCTACATAATCGTCTGTAGCCATCGCAGGAACTACAGCTGATAAATTAAAAAGATTTTCCATAATTAAATTAATTATTTATTTTGTTTAGGTAAATTTAAAAAAAATTAAACTCCAGCAAGATAAAAGTCACTTTTTTTTAAAAAAAATTACCAATTTGACATTTACAACATATAAAAATTACCAAATTGGCATTATGACTACTTTTTCTTTCATATTGCTATCCCACTTATTATCAGATAGTTTATTAAACTTTTTGGCTGGCTTTGCTGTACTTACTGTTGGGATCCTTCATGGTGCTAATGACCTTGAAATTTTATCAAAAAAATTTAAAGGAAGCCTAAATCACTTATACTTTAGGTTTTTAATACTTTATTTGATGGTAGTTCTTTTGGGAGCAGCTTTTTTCTTTATAATCCCTTCTTTTGCTCTCATTTTATTTGTCATTTTTAGTAGTTATCATTTTGGTGAGCAGCATTGGGGAGAAAGACTATCAATGAATTACGCTAATTTGACATTTTATACTCTTTATGGAGCTCTAGTATTCTTTATGATATTCACTCTTCAGTACGATGATGTTATTTTTATCATTAATAAAATTTCAGGTTACACCCTTAATTATAAATTTTTCTTATACACTTCTATAGGATTAGGAATTGCTTTTATGTTTTGTGTACTGTTTATTGAACAGCTCAGGATTCATTTTATAAAAGAATGCATAATACTTTTACTACTTGGATTTATTTTTTACGACAATTCATTATTGTTTGCATTTGCATTTTATTTTGTAGTTTGGCACAGTTTACCATCATTAAAAGAGCAGCTTATTTATTTATATGGAAATTTTAATTTGAATTCTTTTTTAAAATATTTAAAAAGTTCAATTATTTATTGGATTGCCTCTTTGATATCTCTATTATTAGTTTATAGTTATATCGATTTTGAAGCCGATTATTTTATGCCTCTTTTTTTTTCATTTCTAGCAGCCATAACTTTTCCACATACTTTAGTTATTGGAATTATGAAATATAAAAATGCTTGACATTTGGAAGTTCTTAATAAAATTGAAAAGATTAAATTTACTCTAAATAATCAAATTACAATATGTTTGACAGTTTAAGCATTAAGCTTGAAAGCGCCTTTAAAGTTTTAAAAGGCCACGGCAAGATCACAGAAATTAATGTTGCAGAGACTCTAAAAGAGGTTAGGCGTGCATTGCTCGATGCCGATGTTAACTTTAAGATTGCCAAAGAATTTACCAATACTGTTAAAGAAAAGGCAATTGGCGCTAAGGTATTAACTAGTCTTCAGCCTGGTCAATTAATGATCAAAATCGTTAAAGATGAGTTAACTGAATTAATGGGCAGCACTGCAGAGGAAATAAATCTTTCCTCAAAACCAGCAGTAATATTAATGTCTGGTTTACAAGGTTCTGGAAAAACAACTTTCAGTGGCAAACTAGCCCATTACCTAAAGAATAAAAAGCAAAAAAATCCAATTTTGGTTGCCTGTGATGTATACCGTCCTGCTGCAATTGATCAACTGAATGTACTTGGAGAACAAATTGGAGTAGAGGTTTATAGTGATTCAGAGGAAAAAAATCCTGTGAAAATTGCTAAGAAAGCAATTTCTGAAGCTAAACAAAAGAATAAGGATTTAGTGATTATTGATACTGCAGGTAGGCTTGCAGTCGATGAAGTCTTGATGAAAGAAATTTCAGATATTCATAGTGCAGTTAGTCCTGACGAGACTTTATTTGTCGTCGATTCCATGACAGGACAAGACGCCGTAAATACGGCTAAAGTATTTCACGATACGCTAAACTTTGATGGGGTTATATTAACCAAACTAGATGGCGATACTCGAGGTGGAGCCGCCCTATCTATCAAATCAGTTGTGGATAAGCCTATAAAATTTATTGGGACTGGAGAAAAAATGGAAGCATTGGATATTTTTTATCCTGAACGAATGGCAGACCGTATATTGGGTATGGGAGATGTTGTTTCCTTGGTCGAAAGAGCTCAAGAGCAATTCGATCAGGATGAAGCTCGGAAAATCAATAAGAAATTAGCTAAGAATCAATTTGGTTTTGATGATTTTCTCTCCCAAATACATCAGGTAAAGAAAATGGGGAATATGAAAGATTTAATTGGTATGATACCAGGAGCTGGAAAAATGATGGGTGATATTGATATAGACGATGATGCATTCAAATACATAGAAGTAATTATTGGTTCAATGACTCCGAAAGAGCGATCCCAACCAGCAATATTAAACCATAGCCGAAAGAACAGGATTGCAAAAGGAGCAGGAAGAGATATCAATGAGGTCAATCAGTTGATCAAACAATTTAATCAGATGAGTAAAATGATGAAAATGATGCAAGGTGGCAAAGGAAAACAAATGATGCAAATGTTTCAGGGGTTAAAATAAATTATGGAATTACTAGACGGGAAAAAGTTATCTCAAAAAATCAAGGAAGAAATAAAATTAGCAGTAAGCGCACGAAAAGATAATGGATTAAAAGTCCCTCATCTGGCTGCAGTTTTAGTCGGAAATGATGGTGCTAGTCTAACTTATGTTGGAAGCAAAGTTAGGTCTTGCGAGCAAGTAGGTTTTAAGTCAACTCTTATAAGACTTGAAGATTCTATCTCTCAGGAAGCTCTACTATCAAAAATTAAGGTCCTTAATAGTGATATGACCTTAGACGGATATATAGTTCAGCTCCCTCTACCCAAACATATAGATGAAGAGAAAATTCTTTTGGCTATTGACCCAAATAAAGATGTAGATGGCTTTCATCCTGCTAATTTTGGACGTATGGCATTGGATATGGAATCTTTTATTCCTGCTACCCCATTTGGCATTATGGAAATGCTCAAAAGATATCGGATTGATATTTCCGGAAAACATTGTGTAGTTATTGGTAGAAGCCACATCGTTGGTCGTCCGATTAGTATTTTGATGAGCAAGAAGGGAAATCCTGGGAATGCTACGGTAACGTTAGCACATAGCAGAACTAATAATTTAGAAAAACTTACTCAAAAGGCTGATATAATTATATCTGCTCTAGGAATTCCAGATTTTCTTAAGGGAGATATGGTTAAAGAAGGTGTAATTATTATCGATGTGGGAATTACAAGAGTTACAGACGAAAATCATCCTAAGGGTTATGTTATTAAAGGGGATGTAGATTTTAAAGATGTAGCTCTAAAATCAAGTTATATAACCCCTGTGCCTGGAGGTGTTGGGCCTATGACCATTGCAATGTTATTGAAGAATACTTTACTCTCGTGTGAGCGAAGAGCCAACTAAACTTAATCTGGTTTTATAGATTTTTTTATAGGGTTCTCTTCTAAGTTGTAAATTGTAAGTATCAATAATCCAAATGCAACTGAAGAAATAATCAATATCACATTGGTCAGCCCTTTAACGCCAAAGGATAGACGGATTAGTATGGTACATATTACAAATCCTGTATTTCGTATTAATTGAGAGTACCTCTCAGTATATTGAAAAGAAAGTAGTAAAATGAAAACATCAGCTAAAATCAAAATTGTAAAAAATTCATTGTAAAATATTGAATTGATATCTGTACTTGAGTTGTTTGACATAAGTTCATAAATCCAGGAATAGGCACTGAAAAAGGAGGTAACTACTAATATGGGTAATAAAATAAGACTAACTGCTTTTTTAGAATTAACAAAGCTTTTAATATTTGGATTTAATGGTTTTTTTGGCAGCCTTAACCTGCCTTTATTGAAAAGAAAGATAAGGTAAAAAAGAATTAGGACCCCAAAAACATCGCATACTAATTGAAGATTTTCTGGAGTATTCAGCCAATTTGCTTTCAGATCAATTTGAGGAATGTCAGCAAAAATCCTTCGAATTAGAATCAGAGAAATAATTTCAAATTGTTTGGAAACAGAATGAGTAAAAGATCTTGGAAGGTTGACAACTAAAAGATAAATCTCATAAACGAGAATGATAGAAAATGGAGTATATATCGCAGAAATTGGGTCAATGAGTAAATTGGCCTCAAAAGGAATATTAAACCAATTAAATTTTTTGGCATAAATAAGAACCAGGTGTACGACAAAACCAATAAGAGACAACCAAAGGGTAGCAAATTCGATCCTCTTTTGATTTGAATCTGAGAAAACTTTAGCGTAAGTAGAGTCAATCACTTTTTGCCATCGTTTCATATTTATTTAATAATTCTCAAGTTTGAGTCCTTTCAAATATACCTTTTTTTAACAGAACTTTGAAGCCTTATACTTTATCTTTGCCATATGTATCTTCAAAAAAAAAATCAAAAGCTTGAAATGGGTGAGGTTCTGCCTTTGATGGAAGCTTTTTATACAATTCAAGGAGAGGGTTATTACAAAGGAAGTGCTGCTTACTTTATTAGAATAGGGGGATGTGATGTTGGATGTCACTGGTGCGATGTTAAGGAGAGTTGGAATCCTAATCTTCACCCTGTTACTTCTATTACAAAAATAATTGATGCTGCTAAAAAGTGTTCAGATACAGTAGTAGTTACCGGGGGGGAGCCCTTGATGTGGAATATGGTACCGCTAACGCAGGGCTTAAAGTCACTTTCCATAAAAATTCATATTGAAACCTCTGGGGCCTATCCAATCTCTGGATATTGGGATTGGTTTTGTCTATCACCAAAGAAAAATAAATTACCACTAGTAAATGCCTACAATAGGGCAGATGAACTAAAAATTATTATTTACAACAAAGATGACTTTAGTTTTGCTGAGTCACAAGCGCAAAACGTACGTTTGGATTGTAAGCTTTATCTCCAGCCTGAATGGAGTAAAAGGGAAAAAATGATCCCGTTAATCGTTAATTATATTATGAAAAACCCAAAATGGAGGGTTTCCCTTCAGACTCATAAATACCTTAACATTCCTTAACTAAATGTGCTAAATAATCCCAGTTTTCTCCCCTCATAATAATATGGGTTATTAAACCCACCTCACAAGCAGCCTGCTTTAGGTTTTCAATATCGACATATAACCAGGAAAAAGTAATTGTTTTATTATCGTAACTAATCCCATAATGCTGTACCAAATAAATCTAATTTATTACTCACTATTTCTAATAAAGTAAATATTTAAGCCTAATGCCTCTAAAATTAATCAAACCTTCTTCCCAACTTCTCCTTATTTCTTTTTCACTCAATCCTTCTTCAATTTGTGTTTTTAGTTTTTTGGTTCCTGCAATTCTATAGAAACCTTGTTTAAAAAAACTTTTGGGTTCTGGAAAATTACTGTAGGAATCAAGTATCCATTTTAGTTCAATTTTATTTTTCGTATTATATTTTCTAAGGTCTACTCCATTACAAATTTTATTCTCTAGTTTAGGATACTTGGCACCAAAATTAGGTTTAGGGGTAAAGTTAAATTTTGATTTAGGTAGATTTGGATGACCAAAAATCTGGAATTGCATTTCTGTTCCTCTACCCACGCTGATAATAGTAGGCTCCAATAAACAGAGACTTGGGTATAAAGCAATGGCTTGAGAATTAGGAAGATTGGGGGAGGGTCTCAAAGGTAATTCGTAGTGGGTTTTGTGGGTATAGTTTTTCAACTTTATTACCTTAAGTTGACATTTTATTTGATTATTTAGCCATCCTTCACCGTTAATCATTTGAGCATATTCACCTATGGTCATTCCATATACTATTGGAACTGGGTGCATTCCTACAAAACTTTTACAGTCATTTTCTAATACAGGTCCATCAATAAAATGTCCATTAGGATTGGGACGATCTAAGACAATCAATGGAATATTGTTTTCAGCACAGGCGTCCATTATATAGTGAAGAGTTGAAATGTAAGTATAGAATCTTACTCCAACATCTTGAAGATCAAAGACCATAGTTGATATACCTTTTAGCTGTTCGTTAGTAGGTTTTCTTTGGTTACCGTAAAGAGAGAGTATTGAGAGTCCTGTTTTGGGATCTTTTTGACTAAATATTTTTTCTCCTGCGTCTGCATCCCCTCTAAAGCCATGTTCAGGGACAAAGACTTTATTTATATTTATACCAAGGGATAAAAGGGTATCAATAAGGTGACTGCTTAAGGATAGAATTGAAGACTTGTTGGCCACTATTCCAATATTTTGATCCTTAAGAATATCGATATATTTAGGAATCTGTTCCGCACCAGTAATTATCTTTTGTTGACCAAGGCATATAAAACCTAAATTAAAGAAAAGAAAAAATAAAAATGTACTTTTGAAAGAGTCTTTCATAAAACAAATTTAATTTGAATTTACCCTTATTTATTTCGCGCCGGATGCGTATTAGTCATCTAGATAAAGGTAGTGTTTCTGCTCGTATAATTAAAATATCCATATTGGCTGTTGCAATTGGAATTACTACGATTTTAATAGCTGTTTCAACAGGTAGAGGCTTACAGAAGCATATTGAAAATACAACAGCTGCTTTTAATGGTCATATTGTTGTATCTCCTTTTGAGAATAGTGAATCTCAAATCTCAGTTCTACCGATTACTAATCATCAGGAGATTTATGGAATGTTGAAAAATGAACCTGGGGTAACACATGTTCAAAAAGTTGCGATCAAGGGTGCATTGTTAAAGTCTGAGATTGATTTTGACGGAATTGTCTTTAAGGGTGTATCAGATGACTATAAATGGGAAAATTTAAGAAGTTTTTTAGTTGAAGGAAGTTTTCCAGAATTCACTGACCTTGCCTCTGAACAAATTTTGATTTCTCAAATTATTGCAAATCGATTATCTGTTGGAGTAGGTGATCAAATTTCAGCTTTTTTTCAGAATTCGATGTCACAGAGTATACCTAATATTCGTAGGTTTAAAATTACAGGTCTTTTTTCATCTGGTTTTTCTGATTTCGATAATAACTTCATATTAGGAGATATCAAGCATATTCAACGCATAAATAAATGGAAATCAAATCAAATTGGCGCCTATGAAGTTTTTATTTCAGATTTAAACTTATTAAATTCTATTGAAAAATCGATTTATGTCAAGTTACCGTCTGATTTGGATGCTGTTAAAATCTCTAGACAATATGCTTCAATTTTTCAGTGGATATCACTTTTCGATTTTAATATATTGATTATTATTATTATTATGATTGTGGTTGGTGTAATAAATATGTCAACTACTTTGTTAGTTTTGGTGTTAGAGAGAACTCGAATGATAGGTTTATTTAAGACGATCGGTGCTGATAACGGATTGATTCGTAAAATATTTTTATATAATGGAATAGTTATTATGGGATATGGTCTTTTTTGGGGAAATTTATTTGGATTGCTATTTTATTTTAGCCAAAAGTATTTTGGCTGGGTTCGACTCGATCCTTCTACTTATTATGTAAATCAAGCCCCCGTAATGATTGATTTTTTCGATTTAATATTTATCAATCTTGGAGTTTTGTTTGTAAGTAGTATTTTATTATTTATACCATTATTAATTATTAACAATATAAGTCCATCGAAAGTATTACAATTCCGTTAGTTTAATAATGCTTATTTAATTTTTATAAAGTATGTGGTATCTTTACTTTGAAAACTAATTAATGAAATACTCGAAAAATATTTTAGAGACTATTGGTAATACTCCATTAGTAAAGCTAAACAAAATTACCAAGGAGGTCCCAGCTTTGGTTTTGGCAAAAGTTGAAAGTTTCAACCCTGGAAACTCTATTAAAGATCGAATGGCAGTAAAAATGGTTGAGGACGCTGAAGCTGACGGGAGATTAAAACCAGGTGGAGTTATTATTGAGGGAACCTCAGGTAATACCGGAATGGGATTGGCCCTTGCGGCTATCGTGAAGGGATATAAATTAATATGTGTTTCTAATGATAAACAATCCAAAGAAAAATTTGATGTTCTAAGAGCTATGGGAGCAAAAGTGGTCATATGTCCTACAGCTGTAGCCCCAGATGACCCTCGTTCTTATTATAGTGTTTCAAAAACCTTGGCCGATGAAACTCCAAATTCTTGGTATGTTAATCAATATGATAATCCTTCTAATAGTATAGCACATTATGAACAGACTGGTCCTGAAATATGGGATCAAACTGATGGAAAGGTTACACACTTTGTTGTAGGTGTCGGGACAGGTGGAACTATTTCTGGTGTCGCAAAGTATTTAAAAGAAAGAAATCCCTCAATCAAAATTTGGGGTGTAGATACTTATGGTTCTGTTTTTAAAAAATATCATGAAACAGGTATTTTCGATGAGAATGAAATATATCCTTATGTAACTGAGGGAATTGGTGAAGATATATTGCCTGAAAATGTAAACTTCGAAAGTATTGATCATTTTGAAAAAGTTACAGATAAAGATGCAGCATTATATACTCGAAAACTTGCTAGAGAAGAAGGTATATTTGCTGGAAATTCATGCGGCGCTGCAGTTAAGGCAGTTTTACAATTAAAAGATAATTTTAATTCTGATGATGTTGTAGTTGTATTACTGCATGATTCGGGAAGTCGGTACATCGCTAAGATCTATAATGATGAATGGATGCTTGAAAAAGGGTTTATGGAGGAGTAATTCACTAGTAATAATTATCAATCTGTAACTTTTTATAAATTCCTCTGTTGTTTCTTCTATAGATGCTAAAGTCGAAAATAATACTTAACTCAAATAGACTAGGGGAGAATACTTTTCCTGGTTTTCTATTTGAGAAGTTATAGTGTAATCCAAAATCAAAATTTTCAAGAGCTAATCCTATTGTCATTCCAAAATTATTCAAACTAAAGGAGTTAACCGATCCAGTTTGTTGTGTAAATCCAATTGAGAACTCACCTAGTTGAAATTCTTCATTTAATCCTAGATAAATAGCCTCTCCATATTTTACAAGATTTAAAAACGTATATAAATAAGAAAACCTCGGAAGAAGACCTCTTTCAAATGGGTTTATGTCGAATTCGTAACCTGCTTGAAGACCAATACGTATAGGTTTTGTATATGGAACTTCTTTATTATAGGAAATATTAGGTTTATTGAGGTGTTTTAGACTCAAACCAATCATGTAGAATTCATTATGAATAATGAAAGAGGCACCTAAATCAAAGTAATTTATATTTGCTATTAGAGGGGCTAATGGATCAATTGTTTCAGTACTAATGAAGCCAGTTGACATATTTAGCTGATCCTCAAAAATTAAATTATCAGCATTAACGCTCGAGCTTCCTAATCCTAGGGTTAAGCCGGGTAAAAAATATGAATAGTTTGAGATTTGTATTTTATACACATATGATAAATTCACTAACGAATTTGTTAGTCCAATATCATTTATATTAAAGGAATTAATATCAAATCCAAGAGAGAAATTTTTATCCTGAAAAGCAACGGATCCAAAAGCATATTTGTTATCCATATTACTGGTTTCATTCAATTTAAGAGAGTTAAAAAGAACTCCAACTCTATTTAATTGATTCATTCCAAAAAAGCTAGCGTTAGATTTTTGTAAAAACTTAATTTGATTGACTACATAATCTTCTTGTGCTTCGACTATTTGAGGTGATAAAATAATCAGTATAATGCCCAATATTTTTTTAATTTTTTTTAGCATCATCTTATAATTATAAATGTCCCACTTTTTTGTACCTCAATATCTCCAAATAAGGTGGTTCCATAAACTGAATAAATATAATATGGAGAATCAATTTGCGTATCTCCATTCCAACCACTTAAACTAATCGAACTAATCGGATTGCTTGGATCTACTGATTTTTCTTCTGTGTAAAGAAGATTACCTCTATAATCATAGATTGTCATTTGAATTGATTTAAACCCACTAAACAGGGGTTTAAACATATCGTTATATGTATCACTATTAGGAGTAAAAACATTTGGAACCATTACATTGTATCCTTTACCCACAACAAGGGTTTCTACTTTTTCTTTGTAGCATCCTACCGAATTATACATTCTAAGTCTAGGATAATAAGTTCCTGAAACCCCATAAATATTTGTTACTGGAGACGATGTGCTACCAGGTTGACTATATTTTCTCTCTACTGGACCACCATCTCCGAAATCCCACTCATAATAGCTTGATGTTCCAGTTGAAGTGTTTGTAAAAGTGACTTCTTCTCTTGCAAGTATTATTGGTAATTGCGTATCAGAGGAATTACCCGAAATTTGAGAATTAAATGAGCTGAAACTGAAATTGGGTTCACCAATTTCAAGGTTTATAACCTCTTCAAGTCGACAACCCTCTTCATTATATACAGTTAGTGTGCCTTTTTCAACTGATTGATCAATATATAAACGATATAAAGTGTTGTCAATTCTATCAACTTGAGTTAGCGGAACATTTTCATAATCAAATGATATTTCCCCCTCGTAATTATTAAATACATTAACATACAAATAACCTGAGCCTCCTACTTTGCAGATGTTGTCTGAACCATCTGTGAAGTTGTATTCACTAACATCAATTAAAGGACCATTAGTTATTATTAAATCATCATTTTGTGGCACAATTATAACTTTAGTAATACCGATTCCAGAATCAACAGAATTAACTGTGCATTCCCAATCAGTTGGTTCAACTGTTACTCGATATTGACCAGGTAGAAGATCATTTGCAAACTCTTGATTAGATAGATCTTGTAAACCATTCGTGCCATCCATAATAAGGTATGATCCAGTATTAGTATCGTACTTTTCCCATTGAACAGTATATGGATAAGAAACAGTATTATTACCCTCTATGTAATTACCTCCTTTGACATTAAATTTAATTTTACCGTCATCTCTATCTGGGTCAGTACAAGTCGGTTCTAATGCAAATACAGGAGTAGTTGTAGGTGTTACACCATTAGATATAAGTGATAAACCTTCCTCTAGGTAATACCGAGAAATTTCGTTTCTTACTTGAATTTTATCAGTACTTGTTATATCTACAATACACCCTTTACTGTCTTGAACAGTAAGAGATAAATCACCAGGGTATTTTACTGTAATTGTTTTTCCAGTGTACTCTAACACCCCAAACTCAGTTGAGTTAAGTTGCCAATCATATTTATAGAATGGTTCTCCATTAGAACTTACAAATGGTACCCCACCTTGAATATCTGCAGTTAATTCGAACTCAGGATTACATTTATCAAGGGTATAAGACATTTCACCGATATAAGAAATTTCCTCAAGACCAGGAATGATCAAAATTTGATTCAATTCACAAGTGTCTGTTGCCCCTCCAGTTTCACTTATTTTTATTTCATAATCACCGAATGGGACACTTTTAATCCTGTAATTCCCCGATCTGTCAGAAGTTAAAGGCCAAGTTATTTTTGCTGTATCGGAGGATGCACTGGAAGAGTTAAAAATTTCAGAATACCCAACTCCAGCGCCACCTGTCTTATTGACAGTTATCTCAATGTTACCTCCAGTTATTTTCTCATTAGCTAGTGTAAACTCAATATTATATCTAAGGTTTTCAACAGAACATTCACTTATTGAACTATCAGCAGGAGGAGCGTCCAAATACCTTAAATTCAGTAAGTCAAATCCTCTTCCTCCAATAACTTGAGTGGAGGTAGTTATTTCATTATTTGCGCAGTTTCCTTCATTATTACTTCTAATGATTGCTCTGTACGAACCTTTTACAAGATTTTGAACGGATAAATTCCCCTCTAATGATGGGACATATTGCCAATCCTGAGTAGTAATTTCAGTTGTTGCTGTACTTAAGGACGAGGTCGAAGCGCTTACTGTAGAGGTAGATAAAGTTAGCTTCTGCCACTTAATGGACATTTGTGGAGTTATTGTTGTTTCATCAATTACTAGCTCAATTGAACCTCCAGTATCTTCATCGCATGGAGGATCTTGAGCATTTACAGCTAGAAGGAGAATCTGACTATTGGCAGAGTCTAAAACTTCAACAGTTCCAGAGTCAAGTTCACATATATTAGTATTAGATGTAGCACCTGAAACGGGGGTACCAAAAATAGTATACTCATATGTTCCAGCTTGTTCAATATCAACTGTTGCATTTCCAGCTCCAGAGGATAAATTTTGCCATGTATTAAAATAATTGTAATTCAATACAGGAGATTTAATTTGTATTGATAGAGTATTAAGATCAGGATTTCCATTATATGAAAACTCTATTTTACCCTCCTGTGAAGTTGAACAATCAATGTCTTGAGGAGTTGCCTGTATCTCTATTTCGTTGTAGTTAGGTAATATAATTTGAGAAGGAAGCGTTCCTGCTTTTGTACAACTAGGATCTCCGCCAGAGACAGTATATCCAGTGAATGTGTTATGATTACTTGTATCAATTCCTGTTATTATTATTTCCCTGTTAGATGGACCAGCTGATGTTCCAGATAAACCATTATCAAATTGAACAGTGTATGGTCCTGATCCATCAGCACCACCATTTACATTAAACACAAGCTGAGCAAAATCTCCTGGACATGCGGGTACAATTCTTTTCGTTGTGTTTTCCACAACTGACATATCAGTAGGAACAACAACCTCAAACGAATAGCTTTTTGTACAAATTAAATCAGTTTGGGAGTAACCAAATGGTGGATCTAATGCTGAAATATCTAAGGAAACTTCAACATTATATATACCAGATACAGGAGGATCAACAGTTAACTGATTACCATTACCTCCGATTGCAGTTCCATTCCTATCCCAATTGTATACGTAATTATTATTTATTCCTCCGCTTGCTTGTACCTCAAGAACAAGTGCTGTAGAGTTGCAATTAAGTGTCACTTTTTGGTCTACTGCAGTATTGGTACTTACACCAGTTACAGCATTTGGAGCATTTCCTGCGGTTGGAGCTAAATCAAGGGGGTCGGATCCTAATACTGTGTAACTAGCTTGAACAATACAATTAGCGAAAACATTATCAATAACTGTGAGGTTATATACCCCAGGTGCTAGGTTGTTTATATTCATTGTACTATTTGTATAGTTTGGTCCGGACCAAGAGTAAGTATAGTTATTTGAACCACCACTGACAGCTAATTGACCTCCATTATCTAAAATTATACTACCAAATCCAATATCTGGATTTTCATTACAGTAATCATTTACAATTTTTACGTTAGCATCAGTAATCTCAAGAGCACCAGGCATTGTATTGCCTACTGATTGAACAACACATCCATTGGCATCTACTGCATCAACTCTAAATAGCTCTCCAATCTGAACTTTTCCAGTGCTATCAAAAACTACAGCTCCTGGAATAGCACCAAGGTTTGATGGGTAGCTTTGATTTGTAGTTAGATTTCTAAGGGTGTAACTATAATTTGGAGTACCGCCAGATGCTTGAGCAGTAATAGTAGTTCCACATGCGCTTGGCTGAGGAATACTTAATTGAGTTGGTTCAGTTACTTCAAATTCTTCAGTGGTAGATGTGCAGCCTCCTGTTAGAGCAACAGTTAAGTAATACTTACCAACTTCTAGATTTTCAATGTTTGAACTTGCACTAGTGAATCCTCCAGGACCAGTCCAACTTAGAGAATAATTTAATGTTTGATTAGGAGTCGTGGTTTGTGCAACAATTTCACCATTTTGAGCAGATTGGACCCCATCACCACCATGGTTGAGTGTAACATCGAAAGGAACTCCAGCGGTGTCAGCAGTTAAAGTTATAACAGCAACTGCACTGCTAGCAGTGATTGGTACCTCACCAGGAATATTTGCATTAATGGCCTGAGCAAAATTTTCTGCAATTTTATTATTACTCTCAGGCGCTGGATTTCCAAAATTTGCATTTTTAACTATGTATTCATAGGTTACAGCTGGTGCAGGCCCCAAGGTCACGCTTAACCTGTCACCTTGCTCAAAAGTTCCAGATATTGTTAGGGTATTTATCTCCGCCTGGTTAGTACTTTGTCCACCTGAAAGGAAAGCATTAATGTCATTCGGCACTGTAATTTTACCATTTGCTAGACCAAAGCATGTTATATTATCAATAGTTATTGCGTCTTTATTACTAAAACTTGGCGTAGGATTTACTTGAATTTGACCAGTTACACTAGTCTCTGGTCCACAGTCATTTCCAGTACTCGAAATTACATACGTATATATTGTAATTTCAGTATCGTTAGTATCTGGTATTCCAGAAATAGTTATTTCTCCAACTCCTGAAGATTGAGCCACAATTCCATTTGGTAATCCAGAATCTTCGAAAGCAAATGTTCCCCCACCAATTGAATAAGTTATTGGAACAATTGCATCTCCATTATTACAAACTGCTCTTAAATTAATTTGACTTTCTGTTGTTGCTGAAGAGGTAAGGGTAATAAATGAATTAGGTTTAACAGTAATAGTTCCTGTTTCATTCATTTCTGAGCAAAGACCATTAGTTTTTACAGTATAATTAAAATCGGTAGTTTGGGTTATTAATAAACTTGGACTTCCAGCAATTGTTATTCTTTTAGTGGTAGAACTATATGATTGAGTTAATCCATTGGGTAAGCCCTCTGCAATTGCAAAATCTCCACCACCTGAAATCTGAAATTCAATAGGAGTTATGCTTGGTCCTGGGGCAGGGTTGTCACCGTTACAAATAATTTGATCCTTTGCTCCACTAGCTCCAATATGCGTTATTTGATCATTTGGTAATAATGTAAGCTCACCAGTAAACGATCCAGTTTCACAAGAATTTACATCCCCAATTACACTTATGGTGTAACTATAGGTTGTCGTTGATACAATTCCGGTGTTTGGCTTACCGGATAGGGACCCAATACCAGTATTTATGTCAAATACTGGAGTAAATCCAGGTAATGCTGGATCTATTTGAAAGCTTATATCAGTAAATGATCCATCAACTTCAAAAGTAATAGCATCGACATCAGTATTGTCGCAAATTGTTTGGTCTAAAGTCGTACTTACTGAAGTAACGGTTACAGTGGCATTCGGTACAATAGTTATTTTTCCATTCAATATTGCAGGGTCACAAGATCCAGATGTGGTGACAGTATAATTATACTCAGTAGTTTGAGTGACAATCTCAGTAGACATACCTGATAAACTAAATGTTCTTGATGCCACGTTAAGAGTTGTTTCGATTCCTTGAGGTAAGCCAGTAACTTCAGCAGTATTCGAACCTCCAGTTAAATCAAAAGTAATCGTATCAATACCAGTAGAGACACAATGGGTTTGAATAAGCTGTCCAGAGCCTGCAGCTAATTGTATTCCATCATCAGGTGAAACATTTAATATTGCACTTACAGTTTCTTCCTGACAACCCTCCTGATTTCCTATGGTTGTAATTGTCATCGTATAAGTAGTTGGGGTTACAATATTAACCTCAGGCTTCCCATGAATTGTAAAGTTATCAGTTCCCGGAGTTCTTGTTAACTGAATACCTATTGGGTTTCCTATAAGAGCAGCATTACTTGCCCCACCCCCGATTGTGAATGTTATTGATGTTATTGATGTATCCACACAAACTGGTTGATTCAGTGTAGAGCTTACAGATGTTACACTTACTGTTGAATTTGGATTAACTTTAATAGACACAATTTCAGTTTGATTTTCACATAGGCCTCCACTAACAGTAGTAATGGTGATAGGCCAGGTTTTGGATGACACTCCACTAGTTAATGCACTGAGTGTTGGTGTTCCAGTAAGTGTTATAATTTTTGTTCCATTCTGCAAAACAGGATTATGAAGTTGTGCCATTGCATTAGCACTTCTCTCTTTTGAAACACTGAATGAAACACCTGAAACTACACCAGTTAGAATTAGATTTTGAGCATTAGATGTAGCGGAAACAACAGTTGATTCAGCATTAATCTTATTAAGCAGTAGAGTAAGCAAAGCTCCTTGAGTTTCTCCGCCAGTTGAGGTAACAGTATGACTTGTGTTATTAATCCTTATTGTATATACCTGATTTGCATTAATTACTGGTCCAGTAACAAGTATTGAGGTTACCTGTTTCCTGTCTGTCATAGGCCCTTGTACTATCCCTGGGGGTAGTCCAACTATATCAACAGAATTTGCATTACCACCAATCTCGTAAGTAATATCAGTAATAGGTGATTCAGCACAAACTTCTTGATTGGTAGTTTGATTAGCGGATGTTAATGTTAAAGTATCTTTGGGATCAACAATTATTGTTGCATTAAATGATGCTTCGTCACATCCATCCTCATTTGAAGTGGTAATTATTGTGAAATTATATATGTTACTAGCTGAATCATTAGTATTTAAAGTTCCAGAAATAGTTGCGGTAGTAGGATTATTTGGATCATCAAGATAAATATCTAGACCTTCAGGTAAAATACCAGTGTAAATGGCGCCTTTAGCTCCACCTCCAATATTGAAGACCATACTTGTTAAATCATCACCATCACAGACAGTTTGATTATTTGTATTTGATGCAACTAGTGAAATTGTAGAATTTGCTTTTACATTTATTGTTCCAATAACTGTATCTGAGTCGCACAAAATACCAGGCGTGGTAAGCGTGTATGTATATGAGCCAGGCGCAACTGCATTTGATGGTGCTCCAGAAATTCTAAAAATTCCAGGAGATGTAGCTACAAGTGCATCATTTATTTCAATACTATTTGAAGATTGATCTGGAACAAAAATTCCAAAGCTTTGGCCAGCCACTGCAGCAGTTACTGTTATTTTATTTGTAGCGGCATCGTAATTTGCAATAACATCGATATCACCATCAATTTTTTGAGCTAATTCATCACCAACTGTGTCAGCATTTGATCCAAGCGGTGCAATATATACATATGGGGTGGATCCTATGTATACTGTATATGTTTCACTATTAATTCCTGTTACTCCATTTCCAATAGTTATCTCTGATACTTGTTGTCTTGGAGTGTATTGACCCTCCACTCCATCAGGTAAACCTAGTGGTTGATTAAATGCCATTGCATTTGCTGAACCACTGAACTCATATACAATGTCAATTATTTCCTCATTTATACAAACGTCTTGATTTATTGTTTGCGCTGGACTGGTAAGAGTTAAATGGTCTTTTGGTCTAAGTGTTATCTTACCTGATACAGTAGCAGAAGCTACTCCACATCCAAAAAAGTTTCCTCCTAGTGAATAGCTATATGGGAAGCTCTGCTCTACTTTAATATCTAAATTAGGGGTTCCACTTATTGATAAAACTCCACCTGCAATGTTATGTTGTAGCCATGCAGGAGTAGTTCCCGATGGGATTGCATTTGAAGCTCCAACTAAATTGTATTGTATTGTTGATATTGGAGATCCGTCACATGATATTTGATTTTCAGGTCCTGAGGCTGCAACATGACTTCCAAAACTAATTGGATTTACAGTTATGGCACCCTCAAAGTTTACAGCTCCACCAATACATGATGGGCCAACAGGTTGTAAAATATAATTGAACGATTGAGGATTATTATTAGTTATTGATGGAGTACCAGATATCACAAATACAGCAGATGTTTGTATTAAATTTGCGCTCGATATAGATATATTTGACGTACCAGTTGTAACACCAGTACTGAATGCAACACCATCAAATGCACTTGTTATTCTGAGAATTTTAGTACCTGCATCATAAGAAGCCACATATTTATTGTCAAGATTTATTTTTTGCGCTAACTCATTACCAGCATTATCAACAGTTGTAGTAGCAACAGCACTTATACTGAAATTTTCGTTATTATTTATCTGAATGGTAATAGTCTCAGTTACCCCTCCTGCACCTCCAAATGTATGTTCTAATATTTGAGGTCTAATATTTAAAGTTGAAGTTACACCATCTAATTGGTTTAATGTTCCACCGATTAATTCTAGACCAAAAGCAGGATTTGAAACAGTAAATTCGAGGGGACTCATTGGTTCAAAAGCACAAACGGTCGGATCAGGATTACTCCCCGCTGCAACGGTTATGATTGGAGAGGGATTTACCGTAATTTGAGCAGTAAACGAAGCCTCTGGTAAACATCCTTGATCATTATTTGTTGTCGTTACCGTGTAGGTAAATGTTGTTGACTGGGCAGGATTAACATTTGGTGTTCCTGAAATTGTAAGTATACCTCCTGCAAATGAATCAAATACTCCTGATGGAAGACTACTGTCTAGAACATCTGCAGAAAGGGCATTTCCAATTTGGAATTGAACAGGAGTCATTGCTGCATCATCACAAACTGTTTCACTTACACTTCCTGAAAGTAATGTAATAGTTGATTTTGGCGCGATTTCTATAAAACCTCCAACTGAATCAGATGAACAAGAATCATCCCCTTCAATTGTAGTAAGCGTGTAATTATATGTTCCAGATGCTTGAGCTGTAGGAGTTCCTTTAAGAGTAATTTTGGTAATCACTTGGGTTGAAGTTACAACTCCAAAGTCTACACCATTAAAGGCAGGTTCATTTACGACTATACTAAATCTTTTACCAGGTAAGGGTCCATCAACAGTTAATCTATTTGAGCCAGCTTCATAGGTTGCAGAAATAGCACCAGAAATACTATTTCTAACCCCAGTCCCAATGTCGTCAAGGTCATCACCGGCATTAACATTATAGGTAAAATCTACACCATCTATTGTTGTAACGTATACCTCATCAGAATCAATAGCAAAAAATGGATTAAGTGTAAGTGAAATTATTGTAGATTGAATTACATCCTCTCTTACTGGAATTATTCCTGGAGGAAGATCCATGCTTGTTTCAGATTCAACTCCAGTAGCAGCTCCTGAAATGTGATATTCTATGTCATCAATAGCAGACCCACTACAAATTATTTGACTATTACTTCCAGTTCCAGGTACAAGCTCAATATTCGCCGGTCCAGGAATTATAATAGGGTATTTTCTTTGTATCCCTGCGCAACTTATTGCCTCAGCTGTTACAATTAGGGTACCACTAAATCCAGGGCTCCAGTATAGTGTTAATTCTGTGTTTGTTGCTGGATCATCTGCCTCTAATCTTCTACTAAAAGCATTTAATACCGTATTTTGATTAGCTCCACCACCGGTTTCAATTGCATTTAATGAACTTACATACCATCTAACTGGGAAGTTATCAAAGTTTTTTAGGGTGGTTGTTGTTACTCCAGCTGGAATAGGACAACTTGGTAAAGTGTTGTCCCCACCTATTGGAGCAATAAGTGCTAATTGCTCATTACTTTCCCCGATTGTAAAGATTTCTGAGGTAACTGGAGTTCCAGTAGATGAGTCACATGAAACAGGTGTAACTCTAATTTGAAAAGGCCCCCAATATCCTAAATTCCAATCCACAACTCCACGGCTATCAATAGTTCCAGGATTAGTAACATCTATACTTCCACCTGGAAGATCTAAAATTTCCCAATTAAGTGATCCGTAATTATTAAATGCCCCTTCACTTGCGCTAAAAAATTGAGTATTTCTTGTAAATTCATGAACCTCACAGGAAGGTACAGGTCCAGTGATAGCCCCGTTACAAAGTTGTTTATTGAGAGCCTCTGGTGGAGTAACTCCGCTTGCTGTAGTACTTGGCACAGTCTCTGGCACTACATCTATAATTACATTATAATAATCAGATGGAGCTCCACAACCGGTTGTTCTGACACTAACCGTCACAGTACCTGAAAATGCTGAGGCCCAATTAACCGTCATTTTTTGAGTCGATACAGATATAGCTGGTTCTTCCATGAATGCGTGGTTGCCTGCATTTGTGGGATTAAGTCTTGAAAAAGTGTATAGAGGCGCAGGAGGATTCGTCTCATCTGCTTTAATTGTAAGAGTTTTTTGACCATTACTCCATGATGCTGTAACAAGTGCGTTTATACCAGCTGTACCATTGATTGCATTTCTAAGTGCAATTCCTAAATTATTAATTGTTGTACCATCTGCAATATTTGGACTTATAGTGGTGCCATTAATGATTATTCTGTATTCATTTGAGGCAGATACTGTATTTGAATTAGAAGTTATTTCGATGGTTGCAGTTTGGAATTCATTTTCAACTATAGTACCGGCCGTTGGAGGATCAAGTTTCCATTCAAAATCATTGTATAAAACATTGAAACCGTTATTTAAGAAACAAGTATAGAAATCTGTTGGGGATGTCGTAGGTCCACCATCTATATTTTCATTTTCTTGACAAATTGTGTTATTATACCATTTACCTCCATGATTGATTACTGCATTATATATGGAGTTTTGATCTTTCATAATCACATTTGGAATTTCAGCTTGTGGCTTAACTATAATACTATAGTCAATATTTTGCTCAGTACAACCACTTCCCTCAGTTCTTACTGTAAAATTGTTAGCAGGTCCTGCAGTTCCAGTTATTGTAAGTGAGTTTACCCCTTCAACTCTCCAAAAACCACCACCAAGATCAGTAATAGTACCACCTGGTCCAACTATAATACCATATGCTGGATTTAGACTTTCTACTCTGGCAGAGGTAGCACCACCACCCCATTCAAAAACTAACGGAGGTTCGTCTCCTGGATTGAATCCAATAGATTCCCCAGGACAAAGTGCAGTGGAGTTTGGATTTCCTCCAGTTTGATTTAGAGTTGATGCCTGTTCAACCTCAATAACTATCGCATCTGTAATTGCTTTACACCCATCACCTGTGACTGAAGATAAGACCTTGAGATCATGGGAGGCAGTGCTCACTGAGGTACTTATTGAAATTTCATTTTGTAGGGGAACAATTGAAATTAGGTCAACATCTGGATCGTAACTTGAAGAGACTCCAGGGGCATTGTCATTTATTTGCTGAGAAAGACCTGCACCAATTCCATCAGTGTGGCTGGCTGCACCAGTTGTTGTGAAGGAATATGTACCAGATCCAATCTTTACATAGTAAATTTCACCAACAGCTAGTGCATTGGCATTTTTTGTAAGACTAATTTGCATTTGATCTAAGGCGGTAGGAGTGTTTACTTCACTTGTAACTACAGCTCTATAATATCTTGTTTCGGTGGCTACAGTACTAAATTGAAGAGTAGTACTAACCTCTCCCGCCATATCAGTCCAATTATCTGAATCAATGGATTGTTGCCACTGATATGTTACTCCTGCCCCTGAGGTTGCTCCATTAAGAGTTAAATCGGCAGGTTGAGTATTTTCACAAATTACCTGATCAGCTAAAATACCACCTGTATTTAATTCAGGTAAAATATTTATTGTGATTTCATTCGATGATTCAAAACAATTTGTTCCACTTTGTGTGGCAGTAACCGCTCTTCTGAAAAATGTTGTTTCAATGAGCGATCCCGGATCGTAATTGTTATTTATAGCTCCATTAATATTAGCCCAACCAGTTGCAGCAGTTCTACTTTGCCACTGGTAAGATAAAGCACCAAACTCTGTTGTCGCCTCAGTTACACTATTTATTGACCCTGGATTAGAACCATAGCAATAAGTAGCAGTCGAATTTGGATCAATTTGACCTGGTTGAATATCATTAACTCGAATTTCATGAACATCACTAAAAGCTTCGCAACCTGCACCACCACCATTTGCAAGAACTTGTCTTCTGTAATAGATAGTTTCAGTTGAGGTTAGAGTCGGAGGAACAAAATTTGCGCCATTGGCTAAATTAATGTTAATCCAATTATTAATGCCATTGGGGGAACGCTGCCACTGATATGTTATAAGTGGACCAGTTGTGCTATTTGTTACAGTGAGTGTTGCAGGTTGAACAGCTAATCCAAAACATAGAATTTGAGGAGTATTAGGGATAATATTCCCTCCCAATAAATTATTAGTTACAAATATTTCAATTGGAGGTGATGTTGCTTTTGAGCATTCTTTATTATTTAAGTCACTTGTTGCAACTCTTCTAAAGAAAGTAGTTTGAATAAGTTGTCCAGGAGTATAATTTAAACCATTTGATCCAGTAGGATTAAAATTTATTCCATCAGTAGAACTTTCCCATGAATAAGTAATCGTTGCTGAAGCACTACTTGTAGTAGCAGTAGTCAAGCTGCTAATTTGTTGGGGAAATTCGCCATTACATATTATTTGTGTTCCAGTAATAGTTCCAGCAGATGTAATCTCATTTTTAATTAGTGTTATTGAAGAGCTAAAACTACATCCATTAGCTAAATTGGCAGTTACCTCAAAATTAGCAGTGTTAGGTAAAAGTGTAGACGAATAAATATTTGAGGCAGATGTCTGTTGATTGACATTATTTAGTTTAAAGCTATATGTATTTACTGCTAAAGCAGGGTTAATACTTGCGGTTAAAGTTATATTTTCACCATCACAGAAGGTATTATTTATTGCATTTGTTACCACGACCTGAACATCTACATCATCAGCAATAGTAATTACAATAGAATTTGTAAGTGATCTACAAGCAGCAGGATTAATCCCTGCTCCTAGAAGAGGCATGTCATAGACAAAAGCGCTATAACTGGCTGTTCCAGATGGATTAGGCACCACAAATGAAGTACTACTAGAGGTATTAATAACAACGCTTCCTCTTCTGTATTCAAATGATTTAT